>JARBUG010000166.1 GCA_029239785.1 Symbiobacteriaceae bacterium
GGCGGGCGGGTCCGGTCAGGGGTTGAGGAGCATCGCAGCGTTAGTTTAAAATCCTTTCGACAGAAAGGATTATTCCTATGTGTAAGCCGCTGCGCCGCGACGAGCGCCCCTGGCCGGACCCGCCCGCCGCGACAGAAAGCAACGCCCTACGCCTTCTTATTCGCCCGCGGATCCAGCGCATCCCGCAACCCATCACCCACCAGGTTAAACGCCAGCACCGTAATCATCACGGCGAGACCCGGCACCACGCTCACCAGCGGAGCCCTCCGAATATACGACTGCCCCTCCAGGATCATGGCGCCCCACGTGGCCGTAGGCGGCTGCACCCCGAGGCCCAGGAAGCTCAGTGACGCCTCGCTCATAATCGCCCCGGGAATGCCCAGCGTCACCGACACGATAATCGGCCCCAGCGCATTCGGCAGAATGTGCCGGATGATGATCCACCAGTCCCGGGCGCCGGCCGACTTGGCGGCCTCCACGTAGTCCCGCTCCTTCAGCTGAAGCACCTGCCCCCGCACCAGGCGGGCCATGCCGGCCCACCCCACCACACCCAGGGCGATAAACAGGTTGATAATGCCTGCGCCCAGCGCAAACATAATCGCGATGGCAAACAGCAGGTCGGGAAAGGCGAACATCACATCAGCCACCCGCATAATCGCCCGGTCTACCTTGCCGCCATAGTACCCGGCAATGGCGCCCAGGGGCACACCAATCGCCAGCACCACGAACTGAGCTACAAAGCCCACCAGCAGCGAAATGCGGGAGCCATAGATCACCCGGCTAAGCAAGTCACGCCCCAGGTAGTCGGAACCCAGCACAAAGCTGCCCGCTCCCCACTTCTCGGGAAAGGGAGTTCCGGGCTTGGCCAGCTTCGAATACAACTCCTGTGCATCCGGGTCGGCCGGGGCCAGCAGAGGGGCGAAAATCGCCACCAAAATCAACACAACGATGATCGCCACGCCAACCAGCGAGGGGCGGTGCTTCTTGAACCGGTTCCAGGCGGTTGCCTTCGTCTTCTCCGGCTCGGTGGGCGCTGCCGGCAATTTCTCTGCTACCACAACGTCACCCCTTACGCCATGCGAATGCGGGGATCGACCAGCGAGTAGCTGATATCCACCAGCAGGTTAGTCACCACGAATACAACCGCAGTGAACAGAACAGTCCCTTCGATCATGGGGAAGTCGCGATACTGAATCGCCTGGATCGTAATGCGCCCAACGCCCGGAATGCCGAAGACCGACTCGGTCAGAATCGACCCCGTCATCAGACCGCCAATCTCCAGCCCAATCACGGTCAGCAGCGGCACCAGGGCGTTCTTGAGTGCGTGCTTCCAAATGACGAACCGCTCGGCCACGCCCTTGGCCCGGGCCGTGCGCACAAAGTCCTGGTTCAGTACCTCCAGCATGGATGCCCGCGTGTACCGGGCAATCGATGCCGCATAGCGGGTGCCCAACACCAGGGCCGGCAGAATCAGGTATACCGGCCCCTGGTAGCCTGAAATGGGCAGCCAACGCAACTGCAGGCCAAACAAAAGCTGCGCCAGCAACGCCACCCAAAAGACCGGGGCTGATATGAACGAAAGCGTCGTTACCGTCGACATGTAGTCGATGAACGAGTTCTTTCGCAACGCCGCCAGGGTGCCAAAGGGAATGCCGATTAGCAGCGCCACCGCCATCGCCGATCCGGCCACGCGGGCCGTCATGGGCAGCGCTTCGATAATCGTTTCGCCCACCGGGCGCTTGCTGCGGAATGAAGTGCCGAGGTCACCGATGGCGGCCTTTCCCACGAACTCAAAGTACTGGACGACCAGGGGCCGGTCCAGCCCCATCTCCTTGCGAAGCCGGGCGATGGTCGCGGCATCGGCGCGCTTGTCCATCGCCGCCGTGACCGGGTCGCCGGGCACGATGTGCATAAGTATGAACGTAATCAAGCTGACCCCGATTAACACGGGAATACCGGCCAGCAGGCGGCGTGTCACGTAAACCAGCATGGCGACCCTCCCCTGAGAAGAACGGGGCCCGGCCCGTCGGGCCAGGCCCCCCGAGTGGCAGCCAACCTACTTGCCGGCGTCCTTCCAAACCAGCCGCAGGCCTTCGACCTCGGTCGGGTGGCCCTTTATGCCGTGGACCCACTTCTGGGCGAAGGTGTACCCGGTCTGGTGCAGCAGGGGAATGATCCGGTACTCTTCAAGAATCAGCTTCTTCTCGAGATCCTGGTACATCTTCTGCCGCTTGTTCTGGTCGGCCAGGCCACGGGCGTCGTCCAGGATCTTATCAACAGCGGGATCGCTGAAGTTGATCGACATGCCCTTCGACTGGCTGGAGTGGAAGTAGGTGTACAAGTAGTTGTCGGGGTCGGGATAGTCGGCGTACCAGTTGCCCTGGTTAGCCGGAATGTTCCCCTTCGAGCGGGCGTCGTTGAAGGTGGCCCGGTCGACCATCTTCACCTGCCAGTCAATGCCCACTTCCTTCAGCATCTGCTGGACAGCCAGGTTCAGGTCGGAGACCTTGTCGGTGCCGCGCTGCCAGGCCTCGATCTTCAGGTTGGTCACGCCGGCATCCTTGAGCAGTTGCTTCGCCTTTTCGGGGTCGTACTTCAGGTCGGCCGTCTTCTCAATCGCGCCCGGAATGCCCGGGGTCACGAATTGCTTCGCCAACTTGCCCTGGTCGTTCCACACGGCGGTCAGCAGCTTCTGCCGGTCAATGGCAAGCGAGATCGCCTCGCGCACCCGCTTGTCGGTAAAGGTCTTCTGGTCGAATGCGATGTACCAGGTGTTCAGCGTGGTGTACTCGATGAACTGGTAGTCGCCGCTCTCCTTCGCAGCCGTAAACTCGGCCGTGGGCGGGGCGCCCTCGTCGAACGTGCCGGCCTGGAACTCCATCCAGCGGGTCGACTCCTCAGGAATCACACGGTACTCAACGCCATCGAGATAAGGCAGGCCCTTCTCGAAGTAGTTCGGGTTCTTCTCCAGCTTCACCAGCTGGTTCGCATCCCACTTGGCGAGCTTGAACGGGCCGGTGCCCACCGGCGCACGGCCAAACTGGGCGCCCTTCTCCTTGATCACATCGGCCGGGAAAATCGAAGCGGGCGCCGTGGCCAGGTTCTGCAGGAACGGGCCAAACGGCCGCGCCAGTACGATATCAAAGCTCAAATCGTCCTTGATGACCACGCCGGCCAGTTCCTTAGCCTTGCCGTCGAGCATCTCCTGGGCGCCCTTGATTTCGGCCAGGACCCAGGTGTTGGCCGCCTCGTTGGCCGGGGTCAGCATGCGCTCGAAGGTGGCCTTCACGTCCTTAGACGTGAGCTTGGCACCGTTGTGAAACGTCACACCGCTGCGCAGCTTAAAGTGGTATGTAACGTTATCGGCATCAGCCTTGGGCATATCGGCCAACAGTTCGGGCTCGAGTTCCAGGGAGCCGGGCTTGTAGCGAACCAGGGTGCTGAAAACGTTCCGGGACAGGTTGTAAACCTGAAGCGTGGTGTCCAACTGCGGATCGATGATCGGCGGCTCCTCGGTAATGGCAACCTTGTATATACCGCCTACGGAGCCAGCCTTCTCCTTGGTGCCAGAGCAACCTGCCGCTAGCAACATGACAGCGGCAAGCAGGAACGCGGTCACTCGCAAATACCTCTTCACCCGGAATCCCCCTTTCATCTGTGTGAAACACTCCATCTGTGAAACAACGTGGTATATACCATCTATTTTTATAATGCAGTTTCGTCGCTCATTCGCGAATTCCTCCGCTGGAGCCGATAATCGTACAATAAAAAGACTCCGCCCTGCGAACAGGGCGGAGTCTGGTTGCAATTGCCGAGCTTACTTCACGAAGAAGAGCTGTTCAGCGCGCAGCATCTTGGCCAGCATCTGGTTCAGGTTGCCGTAGTAGTAGAAGCTGTTCTGCGGCTTGCCAATGGTGCCGTCGGCCACGCTCATCTTGGTGTCGTAAATGCGGAACGGAGCGGTCTTCTCGATCAGCGGAATGTTGTAAACCAGGTCGTTGGTCAGGCCCATGAACTCCTCGGTGATCTTGACGATCTCATCCTGCGAGGTCGATTCGTAGAGCTTGGCCAGCATCTGGGTCACGTTGTACTCCTTGCCGCCGGTTGGAGCCTTCACAATGCGGTCCTTGCCAGCTTCAACCTTGGGCAGGTTCATGCGGGTGGCATAGGCGCCGGTGAAGGTACCGTTGAAGATTTCCCACGGGTGCTGGTAGCTGGTCATGCTCGGGATGAAGTAGTTGGCGATCTGATGGGCGCCGTCGTTCATGTACTTCACGAACGCCGCGAACTCCATGGGCTTGAACTCAACTTCCCAGCCAGCTTCCTTCAGCATGGTGGAGTAGGCTTCGGAAGGGTACATCAGCGAAGGCCAGGAGCCGATGGTGCTGATCTCGATCTTCTGGACTTCGCCCTTTTCGTTGGCCCACTTGCCGTTGACCTTCTTCCAGCCGATGGAGGTCAGCAGCTTCTCAGCCTTGGCGGGGTCGTACTTGTAGTCGACCAGCTTGTCCACAAAACCCTTGGAAGTGAAGGCAGGAATCAGGGAAGGCAGCATGCCGGTGGCGTGGGAGTCGCTCACAAAGCTGCCGGGCTCGGCAACCTTGACCAGGGTCTCGCGGTCCACCATGTAAGCCAGGGCCTTGCGGACCTCAGGCACGGTGAACGGGTACTTCTGGTTGTTGAACATGAAGCCCATCTGCGAGAACTCAGGCACGTAGATGGTGCGAAGGGTATCCTTGAACTTATCCTGCACCTGCTTGGTCATTTCGGGGCTCAGGCCGCCGTTCTCGATGGTGTACTGCTGCTGCAGCACGGCCGTGGTGAACGACTCGCCGCCGGCGGAACGCAGGCCGCGGATCTTCTCGACCTTCGGCTTGATCCGGTAGTTCGGGTTGGCAGTGAAGAGCGCCTCCGAACTGGTCACAGCGGTCAGGGTGTACGGGCCGGAGAAGAGCACATCCTTGAGCGCGTCGGGCTTGTACTCGGTCAGCGCCTTGTTGATGGCGTTGATGGTGTCCTGGCCGGCGGCGTCGAACTTATACCGCTTGGTGGCCGCGTCGTACACGCGGTACTTCTCGATGTAGGCCTTCAGCTGGTCAGCGAACTTGCCGTACTTGGCCTTCGGGGTCATGATGTAGGTGTTCAGAACAATGTTCTGGTTCAGCGGGCTGTTGTTGACGAACTCGATGACGATGGTGTTCTCATCGGTCTTCGTGATCGACTTGGCGATCTGCCAAATGGTGCCCTTGCTGGCGCCCATGTAGAAGCCGGTCATGACGTCGTCCATGGTCAGGGCGCTGCCGTCGCTCCACTTCAGACCCTTCTTCAGGACGATGGTCAGCTTGCTGCCTTCGAGCTTGAAGCTCTCCAGGCCGGAGGGCTTGAACTCCTTGTTGGGCAGGGGCGAGTAGTCAGCCAGAGACTCGAACAGGAAGGGCTGCACCGACCAGTTCAGGCCGGCCACGTCGTCGTAGACGTTCCCGTGGAAAGCAGGCGGCGGCTCGATGTTGAGGAGCGTGGTGAGGGTCTTGGACGAATCAACATCACCGGTCAGCTTGAGAGAAGCCGTCTTGGTCTCGGGCGCCTTGGTCGTCGTTTCGGGCGTAGAAGTAGACTCGGTCTTCGTGTCTGCGGGCTTCGAGCAAGCAGTCGTGAGAACCAGACTGGCCGCCAGGAGAAGCAATCCCAGCTTTCTCATAGGGTCCCCTCCAAAAGAGAAGTGTGATATATAATGAGCTCCGGTTTAGTCCCGGTCTCTCACTATCCGCCGTAACCACTTGAGCGCGGGCCAGAACGCCAGCACAATCACCAGGTTCAGGCCAATCACCAGGCCGTACATCGTCATCGTTCCGGGGTCGCGTGGCGCAAAGAGCATGGCCACAAGGGCAAGCACCAGAATCGCGGCCGAAGCACTGACCACCAACTTCAGAATGCGGATCGGTGTGGCTTGGTCTAGATCGTCTCCACCAGATGACATGCGACCAACCCTCCCCGGAACTCCCGCAGCTTCGGCTCTTCCGTCCCGCAGCGCTCGTTGGCGTACGGGCAGCGGGGGTGGAACTTGCAGCCGGGCGGGGCGTTAATCACGCTCGGCATATCGAATGACTTCAGGGGCAACTGTGCGATCTTGCCGCCCCGCAGGGTGGGGTCGGCCTCGGGCACGGCGGCGATCAGAGCATGGAAGTAGGGGTGGGCCGGCTTATCGAGCGCCGCCTGAATCTGGTTCAGTTCCACCATGCGGCCCAGGTACATGACCGCAATGCGGCCGTGCTGGGCAATGTACCGGGCGGTGCCCAGGTCGTGGGTAATGTAAACGAAGGAGATGCCGTACTTCTTGTTCGCCCGGGCCATCAGGTCGAGCAGTGAAATGCGCAGCGACACATCCACCATGGAGACAGGCTCGTCAGCCACAATCAGGCTCGGCCTGACCGACAGGGCCCGGGCCAGCAGAATGCGCTGCCGCTGACCGCCCGAAAGCTGGTGCGGATACTTCTCCAGGAAGAGCCGTGCGGGGTTGAGGCCAATCTCCTCAAACAGTTCGCTCAGCAGCCCCCACGCCTCGTCTTTGTTCTTGACCAGCTTGTGCTGAAGCAGTGGCAGGGAGAGCGACTGGAAGATCGTCCGGTTGGGGTTCAGGGCGGCGTACGAATCCTGGTGGATCATCTGCACGCCGAGGCGGTACTTGCGGTACTCCTCTTTCGTGAGCGAGCGCAGGTCCTTGCCGTTGTACAGGGCTTGACCTTCTGTGGGCTGGTAAATGTCGACGAGCACCTTGCCCAGGGTCGTCTTACCGCAGCCGCTTTCGCCAACCACGGCGACGATTTCGCCGGGCTCAATCTTCAAGTTGAGTCCAACCAGCGCCCGGACTTTCTGGCCCTTCCGCTGTTCGGCATCAAACGTAACGCTGACGTCTTTCAGTTCCATCAGACTCATGGCTTGAACACCTTCTCCCAGCTGTAGCACCGGGTGAGCTGCTCAGGCCGGCTCGCGTACAGCATGTCAGTCTTTGCACGGTCCCCGGCGCATACCCCACTGGCAAAGTGCGCACAGCGGGGAGAAAACCGGCAGGCATCGGGCAGGGCCATCAGGTCAGGCGGGTGGCCGGGAATCGCCTTGCGGTGGGTCACATCATCCCGCAGCGACGGAATGGCGTTCATCAACCCCGCCGTGTAGGGGTGCGTGGGCCGCTTGAACAGGTCCATCACCGGGCCGAACTCCACCACCTGGCCGGCGTACATGACCGCCAGCCGGTCGACGACCGAACCGATAATCGACACGTCGTGCGTCAGGAAGACCATGGTCAGACCGAATTCCTTCTGGATCTTCTTAAGAATGTCGATGATGTACCACTGCGTGATCACGTCCAGCGCCGTGGTCGGCTCATCAAGGAAAATGATGTCCGGGTTCAGAATCAGGCTCAGGGCGATGATCGTCCGCTGCTTCATGCCGCCGGAAAGCTGGTGCGGGTAGCAGTCCAGCACTCGCTCTTCCAACCGCACCTGGCTGAGCAGTTCCCGGGCCTTGGTGAGCACGTCGCTCTCCTTCGCCTTCGGGTCATGTGCCCGTACGGTTTCCAGGAAGTGCTCCTTCACCCGGAGCGACGGGTTCAGCACGTTCTGCGCCGCCTGGAAGACGCTGGTCAGGTTTGTCCAGCGGTACTTCGCAAACTCATCTTCCTTCAGCTTGCGCAGGTCCACGCTCTTGCCTTCGCGGGTGTGGTAAATCACCTCGCCGGCGGCGATTCTGCCGGGCGCCTTGATCAGGTTCAGAATGCCCGAGGCCAGCGTCGTCTTGCCGCTGCCGCTCTCTCCGATAATGCCCACAATTTCGCCCCGGTTGATCGTCAGGCTGACGTCATCGCAGGCACGGAGTTTGCGGTCATGCAGGACAAAGTCTACCGACAGATTTTTGATCTCTAGAATTGGTTTTGTCATGATGCTCCTCCTCAAGAACGCAGGCGCGGGTTGAGCGCTTCGTCCAGGCCAGTGGCAAAGAAGTAGGACCCCAGCTGAAAGAGCATCAGGCACACGACGGGCGCCAGGAAGTAAGTGACCGAGCCGGAACCCAGCAGTGCACCGGTCTGCGAAATGGCGACGTTGATCATGACACCCCAGTGGTTGCCCTTAAACGGCACCAGACCGAGCACCATCAGGCCGACGCTCGCCGTAATCGAGTTCTTCATGATCGAAATAAAGTTGACGGCGATGTACGAGACAATGTTCGGCAGCACATCGTACAGGATGATGTTGACCTTGCTGATGCCCATGATCCGGCTCGCTTCAATAAACTCACGGTGTTTCAGGCTCAGCACCTGCGAGCGAATCGCCTTGGCCAGGCCTGCCCACGACCAGAGACTGAGCAGCAGGCCAAAGGCCAGCGGATTCGACGTCCGAATCACCATGGACAGAATCATGGTCATGGGGAACGACGGTGTCGTCAGGATGACGTTGGTGAAGAGCATCAGCGCCTCGTCGACGGCCCCGCCTTGCAGCCCCGAGACGATGCCCACCACGCAGGCAAACATAATCGCAAACGAGGCAGCATAGGCAGCGACCAACAGCACATCACGCGAGCCAAGGATGAGCTGAAGCAGAATGTCCTTACCGGCCATATCGGTGCCCAGCCAGTGCTCCGCCGAAGGCGGCGCAAGGCGGGCAGCATAGTTGGACTTCAGGGTCGGAATGAAGAACGGGCCCAAAACCGCCATCAGAATGAACGCCAGCAGAATGAGGAACCCAATCCGAGAGAGCGGATTCCGCCAAATGACGGAGAAAAACGCCCGAAACCCGGAAGCGGTCGATCTGTTCTTTTTCATACGCTTCCTACCTCTCCCTCAACCGCGGGTTAAGCACGGCGTAAATCTTCTCGGCCAAGAACCCGGACAGCACCACAACCACGATCATAATGAAGTACATGCCCTGCATGAGCGGATAGTCGCGGCGGGAAAGGGCGTTGTTCAGGTAATAGCCAACCCCGGGGTACAGGAAGAGGTTCTCGATCAGGGGCGAACCGCCGAACATGAAGCCAAAGGCAACCGCCAGGCTCGTGATCATGGGCAGAATCGAGTTGCGGCCCACGTAGCTGATCAAGATCCGCTTCTGCGACAGGCCCCGGGCCTGGGCGTAGGCCACATAATCTTCACCCAGCACCGAGAGCGCATTCGCCCGCATACCAATCGTCCAGCTGGCCACAGTGGTCAGGAAGTAGGCCATGACCGGCAAAATCGCGTGCTTGATTACGTTGGAGATGAACGGCCAGTTCGGGCCCGGGGTCACCGTTGCGCTATACGGGCCGCGTGACGGCAGCCAGCCCAGCGATACGGCGAAGAGGAAGACCAGCAGGTAGGCAATAATGTAGTCCGGAATCGATCCGAACACTGACTGCCAGAGAGTCAGCAGGGAGTTGAGCCACCGGCTGCGCTTCCAGGCGATGAAAATGCCCATCAGGACCCCTACCGTAAAGGAGAGCGACAGCGAAATAGTCAGCACCAGCAGCGTCCAGGGAAGGGCGCCCAGGACCAGCGTCACCACGGGCTTCCGGTAGACCAGCGACTCGCCCAGGTTGCCCCGCAGAATGCCGCCAATGTACTTAAAGAGCCGCTCCATGGTGGGCACGTTGGGGTCGTAGTTCAGAATGCTAATTGCCTTCTGGGTAGCCAGGTTGATCTCCAGGTTCTCGGTGCGGGAAATCTCGGCGGCGAGCGTCTCTACCGGGTCACCCGGCATGTATTGAATGACCAGGAACATGACAACCATGGCGAAAAAGACCGTTACCAGGGTCATAAACAGCTTCTTCACGGGTCACTCTTCCTTCCATCGGGACATGTCAGTGGTGAAGCGGTATCGATCGCCACGATAATAGGATTGAGCGAACTCGACTGCACGGTCGGACGCATCGCATGCGATGCGCTCCAGACGCAGAAGCGGCGCACCCTCGCCCGTTTGCAGGTGTTCGGACTCGAACGGGCCGGCCATGACCACTTCCACAACCTGGGTCGCACGTACCAGGCGTACACCATACTGCTCAGCCAGAACTCTATATAGGGACTCGTTCAGGCCTTCACACGCTAGCAACGCCGGCGCCTTGCATACCGGAATGTGGGCGGTCTCAAGTGCCATGGGTTCACCGTTGAACAGGCGCAAGCGTTGCAGCACATACACGGGCTCTTCCTGAGCGATGCCCAGGGCGGCGGCGGCCCGGCGCCCGGCCGGAATGACTCCAGCGCCCAATACCCGGGTGCCCGGAGTCAGACCCCTGCGCCAGCCCTCATTGGTGAAACTCGTGAGGGTCCCAAGGGACTGCTCCAATTTCTCCTGGGCCACAAACGTCCCCTTGCCGCGCCGACGGTGAAGGTGTCCACTCATCGCCAAATCGGAAAGGGCCTGGCGGGCGGTCATGCGGCTGACGGCGAACTGCTGGGCGAGTTGC
>JARBUG010000020.1 GCA_029239785.1 Symbiobacteriaceae bacterium
GCGAATGTATGACATGACGC
This sequence comes from Symbiobacteriaceae bacterium, assembly GCA_029239785.1. Lineage (GTDB taxonomy): Bacteria > Bacillota > Sulfobacillia > Symbiobacteriales > Symbiobacteriaceae > JARBUG01. The sequence continues at coordinate 21 of JARBUG010000020.1, forward strand.
CTGGCGAGACCTCGGAGGCCGGGAAGGGAGCTTCCCGCTGAGGGAAGGCTCCGATAGCAGAAGACGGCGCCCGACCCGGTCAGGGGTCGGGCGCCGTTTTGCGCGCCGCAGTGCCAACCCAAACGCTACACCCGACTGCGCCCCTTCAACTCCTCCGCAAACTCCTTCGCGACCCTCCAGATATCCCCCGCACCCATCGTCAGCACTGTATCTCCTGGCTGTGCCGTCTCCCTGAGCAACCGCAAGATCTCCTGCTTATCGCTCTCCAGAATCACCGGGCGCCCGGTGTGCGCGGAAATCTTCTCCGCCAACACCTCGGAGCTGACACCAGGAATCGGCTGCTCCCCGGGCGGGCTGTAAATCTTGGTTAGCACCAGCACATCCGCATCGCCGAACGCTTGGGCGAATTCATCCATCAACCAATGCGTCCGTGTATACCGCTGCGGCTGAAAGACCGCCAACACCCGGCCCCGGGTCTGCTCCTTCGCCGCGGCCAGCGTCGCCCGAATTTCGGTGGGATGGTGGGCATAATCGTCCACCACGGTCAACCCTTCGACACGGGTATGCACCTGGTACCGCCGCTTGGCGTTCCCGAAACCGGTCATAATCTCGGCCATGCGCGCAAACGGCAGGCCAACGTAATCACCAATTACCAGCGCACCGAGCGAGTTCAAGGCATTATGGCGCCCGGGGACGGGCATCTGGATTTCCCCGAGCAATTGGCCGTTGCGCCAGCACTCATAGGCAATCCCCTGCTCCCAGGGGTGTATGTTGCGCGCCTGCCACTCGCAGCCAGGCCCCGTACCGTAAAAGACCACGCGGGCCCGGCCCGGGGTCGACGCCATCTCGGTTCCCAGCACACGCAGGGTCGGGTCGTCGCCACAAAGCACCGCCAGCCCCTCGGGCTTCACCTGCCCCAGGAACTGCCGGAATCCTTCAATGATGTTGTCAAAGCTGCCGCCCCAGTACTCGAGGTGCTCGGCCTCTACGTTGGTGACAATGGTCGCCAGCGGATAGTAGCGCAGGAATGAGCGGTCGCTCTCGTCGGTCTCCGCCACCACGTGCGGGCCCTTGCCGCCCTTGCCTGTACCCCCGATGGCCTCCATTTCGCCGCCTACCAGCACGGTGGGATCCAGCCCGCCGCGCTCCATGAGCAGCGCCACCATAGATGTGGTTGTCGTTTTTCCGTGCGTGCCCGCCATGGCGATGCCGGACTGCCGGTTGATGAACTCCGCCAACAGCTCTGACCGATGCATGACCCGCAGCCCCTTCGCTTTCGCTGCCTCCAGCTCGGGATTGCCCGCCTTTACGTCGGTGCTGTATACCACCACATCGGCACCTTCAACATAAGCCGCATCGTGGGGGCCAATATGCACTTCGGCACCGGCAAGTTTCAGTTTTTCCGTGCGGTCGGACTGAGCCACGTCAGAGCCGGAGACCTTGACGCCGGCCTTGAGCAATACCATGGCCAGACCGCTCATTCCGTAACCGCCAATGGCGATGAAATGCACCTTATGGGCCTTGAGCACCTGGCTTCCCCCTTAGGCTCGCTACTTCCTATCCTAGTATCGTCCGTGAAATAAGGACACTAAACCGAAGGGCTCACGGCGGCGTAGTCGCGGGCGTTCTGGCGGTAGTGTTCGGCGCCCCGCCGAATCATCTCCAGATCGCGCTCCTCCACCTCCCGCACCACCTTGGCCGGCCGGCCCATAATCACCGAACCGGCGGGGAACTCCTTGCCCTCGGTAATCAGGCTACCGGCGCCCACCAGACAGTTCGGACCTAACCGGGCACCGCTCAGGATGGTGCTGCCCATCCCGATCAGGCAGTCATCGCCAATGGTGCATCCATGAATGATGCACCCGTGCCCAACGGTTACATTCCGGCCCACCACGGCGGGGCTTCCTCCATCTGTATGGACGATGGAGCCATCCTGAATGTTGCTCCCCTCGCCGATGGTGACCGTGTCACTGTCGCCTCGGAGGACGCAGTTGAACCAGACGCTTGCCTCACGGTCGAGGGTAACACGGCCAACCACCCGGGCGCCGGGCGCCACAAAAACGCCCTCGGCCACCTGCGGCATCGTCCCTTTGTATGGGTAGTGCACCTGACACTGCCTCCTACTTGGCGATGGAGCGCTGCACGGGCGGTGCGGCAAGGAACCGGTGGAAGACCCAGGGCGCCACCAGGCTGCCGGCCATCGCCACGCAGAAGTACCGGACCAGATCGCCCAGGGAGTTGTCGGGCAGGAACAGCTTGAAGCCTTCCTTGACGGCCAGCAGCATCGCCACACCGATAAAGACCTTGGCGACCTGAACACCAATGCCGCCGCTCCGGGGGTTAAAGCCGACATACCGTTCTTCCAGCACAAGGCCGATCAACATGCCATAGTAGGCGCCGGCGATCACCCAGAAGTGGTCTTCGGCGGCTGCGTTCAGCGCCGGGGCATAGCCCAGCGCAGCCGAAATACCGATGCAAACGGACGGAATGGCCACCGCCCAGAAGAGTTGCTGGCCAAAGGGCATCCCTTCGCCGGACCAGAACTTATAGCTGGCTGCAAAGCCCAAGAGCAGCACCGCCCCGATCGCCCAGCCGCCAATGAGGTCGAGAGGCCAATGCACACCAACATAAAGCCGTGAAAGTCCAATGAAGAAAATCATAATACCGAAGATGATCGTCAGCCACATGCGGTTCAGCCGCATCGCCATGGCGCCCCAGAACATGAGGGGATTCTGCGAATGGCCGCTGGGGAACGCAAAGGACGGTTCCGGGCGAATCACGTTCACATCGTCGGGTGAGGGACGGTTGGTGTGGAACAGGTTCTTCAGCACGTCGTTCGACCAGGTGCCCAGCAGGAAAATCGAGACCATGTAGCGTGCGAACCGCTTGTCGTACAGCCACAGGAGCAGGGGCAGCACCAACAGATAGATCGTCTCGCTGTGCAGATCCGTCAATCCCAGAGCGACCTTATCGAGGAACGGGTTCTGAAGGGACTGAATAGCACGGATGATATCAAGTCCAGACACGGCGGTTGCCTCCCATCCTATCCCCGTATTCTATGGCGGTGCTGTACGCCTTAGCCTTCGGCCCTGGCACGCAGTACTTTGACCGGCACCCCGCCCGCCAGCACGCCCGGCGGCAAATGGGTGTTAACTAGACTCATGGCTGATACCTCGGTGCCGGCGCCAATTGTCACGCCAGCCAGGACGGTGCTGTTGGCGCCAATCATGACATCGCGCCCGATGACCACCGGCCCGATGCGGGCGTCCCGCACAAGAAACTCGTGACAAAGAATGACCGTGTTATACCCAACCACCGCATTATCTTCGATCGTGATCAACTGTGGATAGAAGACGTCGAAGACCACTGCGAGGCCAATGGAGACGTGCTTGCCGATTTTCGCCCCGGTGAGCCGGTAGAGGAAGACCTTCAGGCCCAGCGACGGCGAATACTTCGCCAGGTAGATGCAGATGAAGTTCCACACAACCCGCCACCACGGGACCAGTTTGGGCCAGTACTGAAGCGAGTTGAGCGGGCCGTGTTTGGTCAGTGTCGTAAGGTTGCGGGGCATCTGGCAGGCGCCTCCTTAGAGCAGGCCGAGCGACGGTACGGCGTTCAGGTCGAGGGCAGAGCGAACGCCCGCCACGTAGAGGTAATGGCCGGCGGCAGCGATCATAGCGGCGTTGTCGGTGCAGAGGATGGGCGGCGGATAGCCAAGGCGGATGCCGTGGGGGGCGAGCGTTTCTCGCATGGCCCGGCGCAGGGCGCCGTTCGCGGCTACGCCGCCGGCCAGAATCACCTGAGTGACGCCCTTGGCCTTGGCAGCCTTCAGCGTTTTCTCGGCCAGGGTGCTTGTGACGGCCTGCTGGAAGCTGGCCGCCAGGTCGGCCCGTTGCTGGTCGCTGAGCGGCCCGGCTTTGGAAGCCTTCTGCGCGTACTGGAGCACGGCGGTTTTCAGCCCGCTGAAGCTGAAGTCGTAGAGGCCTTCGGTCCGGGCGTGAGGCAGGGGAACGGCGTCGGGGTTGCCCAGCAGGGCGAGCTTTTCGACCTGCGGCCCCCCGGGGTAGCCCAGTCCCACCGACCGGGCGGCTTTATCGAAAGCTTCGCCGGCAGCGTCGTCACGCGTGCGGCCGAGCAACTCCATCTGGCCGTGACCGGTCATGTAAATCAGATCGGTGTGTCCGCCGCTCACCACCAGGCAGACCAAGGGGAATTGCGGCGGCTCCTCATCGACCAGGAAGTTGGCCGCAATGTGACCGTGCAGGTGGTTGACGCCAATTAGCGGCTTGTCAGTGGCGTAGGCGAGTGCCTTGGCGGCGCTCAGGCCGACCAGCAGCGTACCCACCAGCCCGGGGCCGTGCGTGACGGCGATCGCGTCAATCTGCTCCAGCGTGACGCCCGCCGCCTCCAGCGCTTCCCGAATAACGGGCAGCACAGCTTCGAGGTGCTTGCGGGAGGCAATCTCCGGCACCACGCCGCCGTACTTCTTATGTAAATCGATCTGACTGGCGATGATATTGGACAGCACCTTTCGCCCGCCGGCGACCACGGCCGCAGCCGTTTCATCGCAGGAAGACTCAATGCCCAAAATCAGTGGTTCCGTCAACAGCGTCAACTCCTTGTGCGACATGCCCTCTTATTATAGGGCCTGAACATCTCTGGTATCTATACCTGCACGATTGGCAATCGCGGCACGAGCCAACTCATCGCAGCGGTTGTTGTGGGGGTTGTCGGCGTGGCCTTTCACTTTCACCCATTCCACGCGATGGGGCCGGGTCACCTGAAGCAGTTCCCGCCAGAGGTCCTGGTTTTCGACCGGGTCCTTTTTGCTGTTGACCCAGCCGTTCCGCTGCCAGTTGCCCAGCCAGTTTTGGAGAAACGCATTCACCAGGTAGGCGCTGTCACTGTGCAACTTGACTTGGCAGGGTGACTTGAGGGCGCGCAAGGCCTCAACCGCTGCGAGAATCTCCATGCGATTGTTGGTGGTTTTGGGGTCGTAGCCGGAGAGTTCCCGGCGGTGTTCGCCCATCATCAAAATGGCGCCCCAGCCCCCGGGCCCCGGGTTGCCCGAGCAGGCGCCATCGGTGTAGATCGTAACAAGTTTCAGGTCGGTCAGAGCGGTTCAACCTCCATGGGGTCGCATCTGTTTGTTTCAGTATACAGCCTGTACGGGGCCGGGACAAAGTGTGGGCGCCGCACGACGTCAATCCTGTAGCGTGCGGCGCGTTAAGTTGGTCGGCAGCGTCCTCCTGATTCTATTTCCACCGCAGGTGATCGCGAGCGAATGAGTGGGCGCCCATAGCCGCCAGGGCCACGAGGAACCCGTTGAGGAAATCGAGGAAGAGGCCGTCGGGGGCCAGGGTACCCTCCATGACGTAGCGCCGGCCGAGCAATACTACCCAGGCCGCGACGAGCACCAGCAGGCGGGTGGGCACCTTGACGGCACGGTCCACAGCATCCTTGAGGAACTGGCAGATCAACGTGACGGCGAAGACCGCACCGCCGAATGTCCCCAGGGAGGCCATGGTGATCCAATCGCCCTGTTCCAAGGCATTCACCTCCCCCTTCAACGTATGAACAGCTGAAGAGGGAGGTGACAAGCTTTAGCGGAGCAGCAGGCCGGGGGCTGCCGTAGGAACAACCTGGAGCGTGCCCTCGGCGTACTTCAGGGCATAGTTCGTGGACGATTGTCCTGTGCAGGTGATCAGGTAGGCACCGGCACCGGCCCATCGGCTGGCACCGGCAGACCCGCACTTTAGCGTACCGGACAGCGCCCACGGGCCCTCACCCAGTTTCCAGGTGCCAATGTACGTGGCGGTCAGGGGGCCGGCTGTCTGGCCAAGCGGTTTGACCTGGTCGTGGGGCCGGATGGTCATGGGCGCCGGGGTAACGGTGAGCACGCCCGGGGCGCTGTAGTCGCCCTCGTAATTGTCAGCGGCGAGGCCGTCGCACGTAATGGGGTAGGCGCCGACACTGCTTACACGGGTGGCGGTAGTCGTACACGAAGGCCGGGCGGCAAGGACCCGTTCATCGTCGCCTGAGGCGAAGTTCTCGAGCCGGTAGGGCAGCGCGGCGGGGTTCTCGTCGCCATACTGCCGGGAGACTGCCTCGGGAATGACGCGCAGGGGCCGCTTAGCCACCTGCAGATCGCCCGCGCCTGAACTGGCCTCGTACACCGTAGCGCCGTAAACGCCGTCAAACCGGGCCAGCAGCGTGCCGGGGTGAGCTCCGGCTGCGACCCGGCCCAGGGCGAGGTTGCCGATTTCGGCCACGCCGGCTGCGTTAGTGACGGCCTGTCGGAACTGACCGTTCACAAGGAAGCTGATCAACTTACCGGGAATGCCGGCGCCGGTGTCGGCATCCGTCAGGGTTGCGCGCACGGACACGGTGCCACCGTACACAGCCGTGGCCGTATCTACCGATAAAATGGTGGTGACCCAACCGGAAGCATGCCCGCTGTGCGGCAGGAACAGCGCCGCCGCCAGCACCAGCATCATGAACAGTGTTGCCCGAATGCGCCCCCCCACAGGACCCTCCCCTTTCTCCCTTGAGCGAAAAACCGCCCCGGCCCGTGGCACGGGCTGGGGCGGCAATCATATCCGACTCCCGATGGCAATCATACCATACTTCTGCCAATTTTACCAGATGTTACCTGTAGCGGAATGACCGAAATCGGAGCGGCTGAGAATCAGGCGTCCGCGAGGGGGTCCTTCCACATAATAATCGCGTCCTCCCCGGTGTCGGCGTAATAACCCTTGCGCACCGCACCGGGACGGGTCACAAAGCCGAGCTTTCGGTACAGATTCTGTGCGGGGGTGTTGAACGCCCGCACTTCCAGCGTAATGCGCTGGGCGCCCCGGGCGGCGGCCCGTTTCATCAGTTCCCGCATCATCTGCTCACCGATGCCCAGGCCCCGGTACTGGGGCAGCACGGCGATGTTGGTCACATGGGCATCTTCCCAGACCACATGCATGCCGCCATGCCCCACCACCTTGTCCGCGAGGCGCGCCACCAGATATACCGTATACGTCTGCATGATCTCATTCGTGAAGGCTTCCCGCGACCACGGGGTGAGGAAGGAGCTCTGTTCCACTTCCATGACCCCGTCCAGGTCGGCCGGCGTCATGGGGAAGATGGCGACTTCTTGGCTTCCCATAAGGTTTCCGCCTCGCTCTTGCGTAGATAGATCGGCATAAGTGCGTCAGGGTCGGTCCCCTCGTTGCGGGCCAGCGCCGCCCGGCCCAGGGCAGCCACCGCCCAGGCCCTGGGCAGCATGGCCCCGGCGGGCGCCAGACGGGCCGCATCGCCCAGGCCCATTTCACCCATGTACTTATCAGCCACGTCGCCGCAGAAGGTCACAAACTGCCAGGTATGGCGCAGCCCTTCCCGCAGGGTCCGAATCTCCTCGGCGAGCTGGCTGATATGCATGTGCGACGGGGGAAGCAGCTCGACCCAGGTGCCCGGGTCGTTGTCGCCTACCGCATAGACGGCGGTGAAGACCTCGCCCCGCTTGGCGTCCAGCATGGGGACCGCCAGGCCGATCTGGGCGCCGGTGCCGAAGGCCATCGCCTTCAGGGTGGAGACACCTGCGCAGGGCTTACCAAGGGCGAGGGCAAGCCCCTTGGCCGTCGCAAGCCCGATGCGCAGGCCGGTGAACGATCCCGGCCCCACACCCACGGCGATGCCGTCCAGGTCGGTCTTAGCGATGCCGCTCTCTTCGACCATCTGTGCGATGAGGGGCATGAGGCGGGTAGAGTGGGCTCGGGGAACCTGCAAGGAAACCTCGGCGATGACGCTGCTGCCGTCCACCACCGCAACGGTGCAGACGGTGCTCGCCGTTTCAAGCGCTAAAATCCGCATGCTGTAGCTCCTCCAGGAGTTGTGCGTGCCGGGGGGCGCCCCGGAAAGTCAGAACCCGGTCCTCGTCGCCCTCGCCGTAGCGCAGGTCGATGCGCAAGTGGTCATCGGGCCAGAGCGTCTCCACGCGGTCGGCCCACTCGACAAGGTTGACCCCATTGCCGTAGAAGTACTCCTCGTACCCCAGGTCCTCCAGGTCATCCGGGCTGCAGAGTCGGTAGACGTCCCAGTGGTAAACGGGCAGCCGGGCCTGGTACTCCCAGAGCAAGGTGAAGGTCGGGCTCCCTCCTGTCCGCTCGACCCCCAGGCCCTCGAGAACTCCCCCGGACAGGTGCGTCTTGCCGGCGCCCAGGTCGCCCACAAGCGCGACAAAGTCCCCGGGCGCCAGGCGGGCGCCCAGCCACCGGCCCAGGCGGCGGGTCTCTTCGGGGCTGTGGGATATGTATGTAACCAAGCCGATTCCTCCGATACGTCAAATGCCGAAAGGAAAAGAGGAGCAGCCCAGGCTGCCCCCCATTCCCCGGCCCGAACTATTATACACCAAGAATGTTAAATCCGTTATCGGCGTAGATGGTCTCGCCGGTAATACACCGGGAGAGGTTGGAAGCCAGGAAGAGGCCCACATCGCCCACCTCTTCAATCGTGACGTTGCGATGGAGCGGCGCCCGCTCCTCCACCACGTTCCGGAGCAGGCTGACACCCTTCACTGCGCTCGACGCCAGCGTCTTGATGGGGCCGGCCGAAATGGCGTTGACCCGGATGTTGCTCGGTCCCAGGTCAGTGGCCAGGTAGCGCACGTTGCACTCCAGGGCGGCCTTGGCCGGCGCCATGATGTTGTACTTATCCACCACCCGCTCCGCCGCCAGGTACGACAGGGTGAAAATCGAGCCCCCGCCGGCCGCCTCCATGAGCGGCTTGGCGCCCCGGGCGCAGGCAATCAGCGACCAGGCCGAAATCTCCTGCGCAATCCGATAGCCCTCGCGCGAAACGTTAATGAAATCGCTGTGCAGGTCTTCGGTACGGGCGTAGGCGATGGAGTGGACCAACACGTCCAGTTTGCCCCACTTCTCACCCAAAGCCGCAAAGCACTGCTCAATTTCGGAGTCGGAACCCACATCGCAGGGCAGAATGGGCATATGCTCATGCCCCTCCAGACTCTGGACGAGCTCCACCACGTTCTCCTTCAGCCGTTCGGTCGGATAGGTAAAGGCCAGTTCGGCGCCCTCACGATGCAGCGCCTGCGTAATTCCCCAGGCGATGGAACGCTTATTGGCAATTCCCATCACCAGACACTTCTTACCGGTCAACAGTCCCATCTCTGTTCATGCTCCCCTTCTGGCCAGATCATTTACTACCAGGTCTTAAGTCCAGGTTATTCGATCTGGCACTGCCCCATCCCTGCTCATTTAGAAAGATTATCCCTCATCTTACCGAAACGGGCGGCCATACGCAAATTCAGAGGGGCGGACCGCCGTGCGGCCCGCCCCTCAACAGCTTACAGCCGGAACTTCTCCACCTGTCGGCGCAGTTGCTCGGCCACATCGACCAGGTCTCGCGCCACCGAGGCCACATGCTCGGTCGTAGCCGACAGTTCCTCGACGCTCGCCGAAACCTCCTCGGCTGTAGCGGCCGTCTCCTCCGCCACATCAGCGATGGAGCGAATGGCCGTTTGAACCTGCTCGGAGCTGGCAGCCATCTCTTCGGTGGTGGCCGTATTCTCCTCCACCACAGCTGCGATGTGATCAGCCGCCTGCACCGACGAAGCGCTCGACGCCGACACGGCTTCAGTCGCCTGCTGCAGACCCTCAATGTCACGCACAGTCGCCCGCACGGTGTCGACAATCTGGCGCAGGGCCTTGCCAGCGTCGTCGGCCAGGGCGCCCGAGGCCCGGGCCTCGGCGCTGCCTTCCCGCATCGCCTTGGCCACAGCCACGGTCCGGCCTTCCACCGTGGCAATCAGGTCGGCAATCTCCTTGGCCGACTTGCCCGACCGCTCGGCCAGGGTGCGCACCGCATCCGCCACCACGGCAAACCCCTTGCCCGCATCGCCCGCCCGGGCCGCTTCGATGGCCGCGTTCAGGGCCAGCAGATTCGTCTGATCGGCCATCTCCTCGATAATCGCGACAGCCTGGCGAATCTGCTTTGACTCACGCTCCAGCGCCATGGCCGCTTCGGCGCTCCGCTCCACACGCTCCTGGAGCCGCTGCATGCTCTGCACGGCCCTCTCCACCACGCCAATGCCGTTCTCGGCCACGCTGCGGGCCTGCTCGGCGCCGGCGGCCAGGTTGCTCACGCTGTTCGCCATCTCTTGGACTGCGGTTCCAGCTTCAGCCGTCATGCGGCTCGACTCGCCCATGTGCGCAGCCTGTTCCTGGGCGCCCCGGGCCACCTGCTCAATCGCCAGCTGCAACTGGCTGATGATTCCCACCGTCTCCTGGACGGAGACGTTCTGGCCGCTGGCGCCGGCGGCCACCCGCTCGATGGCATCGGTCAGCTGCCGGGCGGACTGGCTCACCTGGTCCAGGTTCTGCAGCGTCGCATTGGCAGCATCAGAGACCGTCACGCCCGAACTTGCTACCGACTCGAGCAGCGTCCGCATTTGGCGGGACATGCGGGCCATGCTGTTGTGCAACTGCCCAATTTCGTCCCGGCGCTTTGTCGGCTCCACCACCAGGCGCAGGTCGCCGGCGCCCATCGCCTCGGCGATGCGGGTCAGCTCAGTAACCGGCCCGACCACGGAGCGCCGGACCACCCGGCCCTGAATCAGCAACAGACCGGCGCCGATGACCGCGCCCGCGATCCCGATGTACAACGCCCAGTCAGCCACCTGATTCAGCGTGCCTTCGGCCTCAGTCACGCCCGACTGGGCCTGGGCGCTCATGCGCTTCAGCAAGCCTTCCATACGGGCAATCTGTGCGTCAATATCGCCGTACATCCGGCTAAAAATGCCGTCGGCGCCTTCCTTCTGGATCGCTGCGAACAGCTCGCCGGAGGAAGCCTTGTTCGACTCCCAAACGCCGATCAATTCCTGCAACGACTTGGCCTGGTCGCCGGTCAGCCCCGCGTCCTTTAACAGACCCAACTGCTTCTCGAAATCCGCCTGACTCAACTGCACATCGGCGGTACGGGCAGCCAGGCTCATGTGAGCCCCTTCGTCCTTCATTTTGTTATAGGTTCTGCCCAACGTCAGTACGGACGCCCGCATATCTCCCAGAGCCTGAGCAGGGCGCAACTTTTGGGCGATCAGAACCTGGGCGCTCCCGTTCATGGCCTGACTGGCAAAGATGCCGCCAAAGCCCATGAGCAACAACAGGACGATGGCGGAGCCCGTAATCATAACCAGTTTCCGGCCCATTGTGGCGTTGTCTATTCTTGACATAAGTTTGGCCCCCTCAACCAGATCTGTAAACCACTTTACCAATACGTTAGGATACAGATAATTACCTGCCCCGAATAGTCCCACAAACAAAAGAGGGGCTTTCTAGCCCCTCTTACTACTTTCCGCCTATTTGCGCGTGTTAAACTTCGCCGCTAACTGCTTGAGCTGATCGTCCAAGCTGGCCCCCTGTGCCTTGGCAGGTTCGGGCCGCCTGGCGCCGCCCGGCTGCTCCGCAGGCTGGCCGCCCGACCGCACCTGCGGCAGGCCTGCGGGCGCCTGACCCCCGCCGGAACGCGGCTGCGGCAACCCCGCCGACTGGGCCGGCCTGGGCCCCTGCTGCCCCTGTCCGGCAGGCCGCTGCTCCGGTGCCGGCGGCTCACCCAGCTTCATCGTCAGCCCGATCCGCTGACGCTTCAGGTCTACCTCAATGACCCGCACCTTAACGATATCGCCCACGGCGACCGCCTCGCTGGGATGCTTCACAAACTTATGGCTCAACTGCGAGACATGCACAAGCCCATCCTCATGCACGCCAATATCAACGAAAGCGCCAAAGTCGACCACGTTGCGGACCGTGCCGGTCAGCTCCATGCCAACCTGCAAGTCCTCCATCTTCAGCACTTCGGTGTGGAAGATGGGCTTGGGCAGCTCATCGCGAGGGTCGCGCCCCGGCTTGCCCAGCGCCTCGATAATATCCCGCACGGTCGGCACGCCGGCGCCCAGCTCAGCCGCCACCTGCTCGGGCGAAAGCTGCTTGAGCGCATCGCGCAGGCCGGCGGCGCCCTGCCCAATCATCTGCTGGCGGGTGGCGCCAACGGCCTTCAAAATGCCTTCGGCCACGGCGTAGGACTCGGGGTGGACGGCGGTGCTGTCGAGCGGCTCGGCGCCCTCGGTCACCCGCAGGAAGCCAGCACACTGCTCAAACGCCTTCGGCCCCAGGCCGGAAACCTTGATCAGATCTTTGCGGCTCTTGAACTTGCCGTTCTTCTCACGGTGCTCCACAATCGCCCGGGCCACCGTCGCCTTGATACCCGCCACGTACTGAAGCAGGGCCGGCGAAGCGGTGTTCAAGTCCACGCCCACGGCGTTCACGACACTCTCCACCACGTTGCCCAGCTGCCCGGTCAGCCGCTTCTGATCCACATCATGCTGGTACTGACCGACGCCAATCGACTTGGGGTCGATTTTGACCAACTCCGCCAGCGGATCCTGCGCCCGCCGTGCGATGGAGACGGCGCTCCGCTGGGTCACGTCGAAGTCGGGGAACTCCTCGTTCGCCAGCTTGGAGGCCGAGTAGACCGACGCTCCCGCCTCGCTGACGATCACGTACGCCGTCTGATGCTTGCAGCGTGGAATAATCGAGGCGACAACCTGCTCCGTCTCTCGCGAGGCTGTGCCGTTGCCAATCGCCATCAGGTCTACCTGATACTTGTCCACCAGCTTGATGAGAGCCTCTTCGCCCTGCACCCGCTGCTTGTCACCCAACGTGATATAGATGACGCTCGTGTCCAGCACCTTACCGGTATCGTCGACGACGGCCAGCTTGCAGCCGGTGCGGAAGCCCGGGTCGACGCCCATGACAGTCATGCCCTTAATCGGCGGCTGGAGCAGCAGGTTGCGCAGGTTGACAGCGAACAGGGAGATCGCCCGCTCCTCGGCCTTCTCGGTGAAGGCGGTCCGCACTTCCGTCTCGATGGACGGGGCCAGCAGCCGCTTGTAGGCGTCGGCGATGGTCTCCCGCAGTTGGTCCGGCCAAATCGACCGGTGGTTGGTGTGGTACCGCCGTTCAATGCGGCTGATGATCTCATCGACCGGCGCCGTCAGGGTGACCTTGAGGCACTCCAGCCGCTCGCCACGGTTGAGGGCCAGCGTGCGATGAGGCGGCAGCGTGCGCAGAGGCTCCTTGTACTCGGCGTACATTTCAAACTCCTGGGCCTTTTCGGGGTCGCCCTTGTCGGAGGCCACCGATTCGACATAGCCCTGGGAAGCGGTCAGTTCACGGGTGACACGGCGCACGTCAGGATCATCGGAGATTTGCTCTGCGATAATGTCGCGGGCGCCGGCCAGGGCCGCCTCGCCGGTCTCCACGCCTTTTTCGGCGTTGATGTATGCCTCAGCATAAACCAGGATGCTGCCCACATTCTCGGCCTGCGCCAGCATTTGCTGGGCGAGGGGTTCCAGGCCCCGCTCCCGGGCAATCATGGCACGGGTGCGGCGCTTCGGGCGGTAGGGCCGGTAGAGGTCCTCGACCTCCTGCAGCTTCTCCGCCTTGCGAATTGCCTGCTCCAACTCGGGCGTCAGTTTGCCCTGCTCCCCGATGACCCGCAGAACCTTCTCCTTCTCGGCTTCGAGGTTCCGCAGGTAGGTGAGGCGCTCCGACAGGTCCCGAATCTGGTTCTCGTCCATTTCACCCGTGGCTTCCTTGCGGTATCGGGAGATGAACGGCACCGTATTGCCCTCATCCAGCATGGTGACGCAGCTCTGGACCTGCGGGAGTCTGAGCTGCATCTCCCTGGCCAACTGCGCAAGAATCTGTTCCTGGCTCATCCTTACACGCTCCTAGTGTCCAACCGTTACTGATTTACAGCGTCATTAATCTCAGCGGGCACGGGAATCCGGGCCATGTCCTGCCAGAGTACGTCATTCCAGAGCATAATCGTAATCACGGGTGGATTTTCGTCCCACTGATAGACGAAGCGGAGCCCCTCCTCGTCCAGCAGGGAGGGGTATGCAAAGGGACCGATTTCATAGAGCTTGGCCAGCACCTGGTCAGCCATGGCCCGGGCCCGGGGCTGCGTAAAGCGGGCGGTGCCGCCGCTGTAGATGATGCCTTCCGCCAACTGCTGCAGAAACTGCTCTGTCTCCCCCACGGCAGCTCCCCCTTACGGCTTCAAGCGCTTGAGTCCCTCATCATCCCAGGTATAGAGGAACGGGCTGACCGGGAACTCAGCCGAATGGTGCTCGGCAATGACGCGGCGCTTTACCACGTCGACCAGCCTGGGGTCCCCGTCGCCCAGGGCGACCAGCCAGTTCCGATGGGGCGTGCCAATGACCAGCCGGCCAGGCACGCTTGCGGCGAAGTCGTCCAGCCACTTGGTGAGCAGAATGCGCGCGGCATCAAAGCCATCTTCCATGTGCCAGACGAACATGGGGTTGGCGCCGTCGGGCGTGCCGAGTCTGGTGACCCGCTTGCCCTCGGTGCGGTGCTCCAGGTTGCGCACGGCCTGCATGTGGATGGCGGTGTGGCTGACGCCCCAGTCGCGCAGGTCCTGGTATTGGACATAGCGCACCTTGTCGTTGAGCTCTTCGATCGCGTAGATGACGTGCAGCCCCTCAGCGATGGCGCCGTGGACCATTTGGCCCTGGCCCTTTTCTTGAATCTGGGCCGGATCCATGAGCATGGGGTAGAGCCGCTCGCGAATTTCAGCGAACTCTTTTTCGGCGAGTTTCAAACCGCTTTCCCTCCCGGGACCGGACATATTCTGTCACCTGGTCCAGTAGTTATGTTTAGACGACCGGCGGGCCGGTCGATACTCGAAGTACCGCTGTGAAGGGGGACGACCGCCGTGACCGCTCGTGAAACGATTCATCTGTACGCCAGCCTGGCGGATGTGAAGGAAGTTATGTATAAGAACACCCTGGGCCTGACCGCCCTGATCGAATTACTGGTGCAAAAGGGCGTTATTACGAAGGAAGAGATTGCTTTGACCGCCCAAAAGTTGGACGCTGCGAGCGACTAGAGTGTATCGGTTTATGGGGATGTGCGTCAAGTTTTGCCAGCCCCTGCGGGTTTTTGTTTATTTGGCCGCGGATTACGCGGATGACGCTGATTTTAAGTACAAACACGGATTTTTACTAAGGAAGTTATTCCGGGCAATATGTAAAATGATATTGACCTGGAACAACTTACCCGGGGAAATCCGCGATTGCCCCTAAATCCGCGCAATCAGCGTAATCCGCGGCCATATGGAAAAGGACCAGCAGGGACCCGCTCAGTGACCGGGGTAGTGCGGCTAAATGTGACCAGGGTCCACCAGAACACGGTTCAAGTCTGCACGCCCCTGCGGTTTTTTTCATTTACCACAGAGTGCACAGAGGACACAGAAACCGAGTAAGCGATTCCAGGTCATTATATATAAAAATGATGACCTAGAACGTTATTCCTGGTATCAGTGTACTCTGTGTACTCTGTGGTTAAAGATAAGAGACTACCAGGGACGCACCCCGTCAACCAGGGTAGTGAGGCGAAACGTGGCCAGGATCAACCACAGCCCGGTACTTGTCGATGACCAACTTCATGTCGTGCCAGGTCTCTTTCTTCTTGGCCGGGTCCCGCAATAGCGCGGCGGGATGGTACGTAGGCATGTACCAGACCCCGTTCCGCTGCAACCACTGTCCGCGCAGGCGGGTAATGCGGGCCTCCGGGTCGATCAGCGTCTGCAGGGCTGTAGCGCCCAGCAGCACCACGATCGGCGGCTGCAAGATGCGCAACTGCGCCGCCAGGTTGGGCCGGCAGGCTTCACGCTCTTCGGGCGTGGGCACCCGGTTCCCCGGCGGCCGGCACTTCACCACGTTCAGAATATAGGCATTCTGGGTCCGATCAAACCCGGATGCCGCCAAAATCTTATCCAACAGCTGACCGGCGGCGCCCACAAAGGGGCGCAGGAGCCGGTCTTCTTCTGCGCCCGGCCCTTCGCCGACGAAGGCCAGCCGGGCGCCCGGGGCGCCCTCCCCAAACACCACGCCGCGGCAGCCAGCCCGCAACCCGCAGGCCTGGCAGCCAGCAACCGCCGCCCGGAGCTGCTCCAGGTCAGAAATCTGGTCCAAGTTCATCGCCGTCGCCCCCGCACGAAAAATGCACGGACAGATTTCGGCTCCTGGGTCCCGCATCCCTGTTACGACTTGAACAGCCCCGATTCGGGTAGCAATTCCGTGTTATCAGTAGATATAAGTGACTAGTCGGTGCTGCCGACCAGTTTCCTGCTTTTTCACGTGTAGAATCCCGTTGCGCGAACCCACGCGCGGCGTTAAAGTGAGTGGAGTTGTACCTATATCTTAAAGAAGAAGGCGGTAGAGATGAGTAGTATCCTGGAAGGGGCTCGCAAAGGCTGGGGTCGGAATCTGAAGGGTGACATTTTCGGTGGCATTACGTCCTCCGTCGTCGCACTTCCTCTGGCCCTGGCCTTTGGCGTTGCATCGGGCGCCGGAGCAGCGGCAGGCCTGTACAGCGCAATCTTCTGCGGCGTAATTGCTGCCATGTTCGGCGGCTCCCCCGCCCAGATCAGCGGCCCCACCGGCGGTATGACGGTCGTGCTGGTTCCGGTCTTCAAGGAGCTTGGTATCGAAGGCCTGTTCCTGGCCATGTTCCTCGCAGGTCTTATTCAGATCGGCCTCAGTTTCCTGAAGGTCGGCAAATACATTCATTACATTCCCCATCCCGTTATTTCGGGCTTTACGAACGGCATCGCGATTCTGATTTTCTCGCAGCAGATTCCGACCCTCCGGACCGCTGCCGGCCTGCCTAACTGGCCCGCCATTGCGATCGCCGTCGCCGTTCTCGCCATCATGTTCATCTGGCCAAAGATCACCAAGGCGGTTCCGGGCTCCCTGGTCGCCCTGATCGCCACCACGGTCATCGCCGTTCTCTTCATGCAGGGCGGACTCGATATCATCGGCGAGATTCCGACCAGCCTCCCCAAGCCCCAGCTCGGCTTCTTCCTCTCCCAGTGGCAGAACACGCTGCACGTGCTGAAACCGGCCATTATGCTCGCCCTGCTGGGCGCCATCGAATCGCTGCTGGCCGCCGTCGTGGTTGATGAACTGGCCGGCACCCGCCACAAGCCTGACAAGGAACTCTTCGGCCAGGGCCTCGGCAACGCTGTCGCCACGCTCTTCGGCGGCATCGCCGGCACCGGCGCCATCGTCCGCTCGGCCGTCAACGTGCGGGCCGGCGGCCGGACCCCCTTCTCGGGCATCTTCCATGGCATTCTGATCCTCCTGGTCACTCTGTTCCTCGGCAAGTACGCCTCCGCCATCCCCATGGCCACCCTGGCCGGCATCCTCATGATGACCGCCATCGGCATGGTCGAGTGGGAGTCGATTAAAGACCTGAAGCGGGCGCCCCTGGCCGACTCGGCCGTCATGCTGGCCACCGCCGGCCTGACCGTCTTCACCGACCTTGTGACCGCCGTGGCCGTCGGCCTGGTTCTCTCCATGGCCCTCTTTACCGGCAAAATGTCGCAGGCTCCGCTCACCACTCGGCGGGAAGGCAACCTGCTCCATCTCTCCCTCAGCGGCCCGCTCTTCTTCGGTATGGCGAAGCGCTTCCTTGACGAAGTCGAAGCGGCCGGCCCCGGCAGCACCATCCTGTGGGATCTGCGCCAGGTTACCTCGGTCGACGCCACCGGCGCCGTCGTTATGCGCAAGGCGTACCGCAAGGCCACCGAAATGGGCAACCGGGTCTACATCGTTGGCATGCAGGAGCCGGTGCACAAGGTGCTGGAGAAGTTCGAAGTCCTGCACGAGATCGAGCCCGCCAGCCTGCGCCACTCTGTTGATGAAGTTCGCGAACTGGTGATGCAGGCCGACTAAATCGACCAAAACCAAACGGCTCCGAGGGTGAATCACCCCCGGAGCCGTTTTTCTATGCCACTGTCATCTGCTTGCGAATCCGCCAGATTGCCACGCTGCCGCACACCACCATGAGGCCCAGGAGCATGCTAACTTCTCCCGCAGCGTTCAGGAGCCCTTCGCCCCGCATCATGACCTTGCCCAGCGCTTCGGTCATGAAGTAGCTCGGCATCCACTTCTGCACTGCCAGAATGAACGGCGGTGCGCCGTCGATAGGCATCATGACGTTGCCGAACATGGCGATGGAAAAAAAGAGGATCATGGAGATGGGGAAGGCGGCTTCAGCAGACTTGACCAGAGCGCCAATGGCCAATCCCATCGACAGGCAAGCCAGAGACGATATGAACAGCACCACCGCCGTGGCGGGAATGTTGAGGGGTGCGTGGACACCGAACAGCAGGTGGCCGACGACGAAGATTACCACGATTTGCAGGGTGGCCATGGCTATGTTGGCCAGCATTTGTGCGCCGAACCAGACCCCCATAGAGAGCGGCGTGGTGAACAGGTGGCGCAGTGAGCCGTTCTGCCGTTGACTCGCCAGGGCAATGGCCACGGTCATCAGTCCGGCGGAGAGGAGCATGTAGACGAGCTGCCCGGCCATCATGAAGTCGAGCACGTCGGAGCCACTTTCTCCGTTGCCCCACATCGACCCGAAAATCACGACGAGGACAACTGGTATGGCCAGGTTGAAGAAAAAGGCGATTTTGTTCCGCATGATGGCCCGGAACTCGTGTAGGGTCATCAGTTTCAGGTTGTTAAGTGTACGCATTTTAATCGCGCAGCCTCCTTCCAGTCAGGGCCATGAAGACATCTTCCATGGTGGCGGAGCGTGTCCGCAGTTCGCCGAGGGGAATGTGGTTCGCCTGGGCGTACCCGGCGAAGGCCATCAGGCTGGCGGCCGTGTTGGCCGTGCGCAGCACCAGCAGGTGATCCTCGGTCTGAACGCCGGTTACGGCGCTGAGTTGGGCGATTTCGGCCATGTTGACCGGGAAGCCCGTCACATCGATTTCGATGGCCGCCTCGGGGCCGAATTCACGCACGAGCTCCCGGGGCGTGCCCTCGGCGAGAATCTTGCCGTGGTCCATAATCGCCACCCGGTCGCAGAGCTTTTCGGCCTCTTCCATGTAGTGGGTCGACATGATGACCGCCCGGCCCTCGGCCTTCAGGCCGCGAATGACGTCCCAGAGGCTGTGGCGGGCCTGGGGGTCGAGACCGGTAGTGGGCTCGTCCAGGAAGAGCACCTCCGGGCGCCCCACCAGGGCCAGGGCCAGCGAGAGCCGCTGCCGCTGGCCGCCCGACAGCGATTTGGCCGTGCTGCGGGCCTTTTCAACCAGGTTGAACTGCTGGAGCAGGTCGCCGGGGCGGGCCGGGTTGGGGTAAAGGCTTGCATACAGTTCCAGCAGCTCGCTGACCCGGGCGGTTTCGGGCATGCTGGCCGCCTGCAGCGTCAGGCCGATGCGCTCCCGCACGCCGGCGCTCTGGGTGATGCTGTCGAATCCGCAAATGGTGCAGGTCCCGGCGTCGGGCCTGCGAATGCCTTCCATCATCTCGATGGAGGTCGTTTTGCCCGCACCGTTGGGCCCGAGCAGGCCAAAGATTTCGCCTGCGTGTACGGTCAGGTTAAGGCCCTCGACGGCGGTGTAGGTGCCGTACCGCTTCGTCAGGTTGCGGGCGATGATTTTCGCCTCTGCCATGTCTGCGTCATCCTTTCGGACTTCAATCTTGCTCACAGGTCAGATGATACGGCAGACAGCGGCGCCCGCCCATCGCCGGGGCGGGTGTTTTGCGGATCACCCATTCGGGTGATGGCGAAGTTCGGACATTTTGATGACCACAGAGGTCACAGAGGACACTGAAACCCGGTAAGTCGTTCCAGGTCATCATTCTTGCTGATGGCCCCGAGGTTCATTCCTGGGTTCTGTGGCATCTGTGTCCTCTGTGGTCACTACTGTTTTAGATCCGAATAAGTCCCCGGCTCAGCGCCCGGGTAACCGCCTCGGTGCGGTCACGCACGTCGAGCTTCTGGAACAGGTTGCTGATATGCGTTTTGACCGTATTCTCACTGATGAACAGGGCCGCGGCGATCTCCTTGTTGGCGGCGCCCCGGGCCATAAGGCCCAGGATCTCCAGTTCCCGCTCGGTCAACTGGTCAGCGGGCTCACTTTTTCCGCCCGGCCCACCCTGGCTGATCACCTGCATCAGCTTCGCAGCAATATGCGGCGGCAGCAGCGACTGGCCCGCCGCCACCGCCCTGATGCCCTGGAGCAGCTCTTCGGGTGGGGCATCCTTGAGCAGGTAGCCCTTGGCGCCCGCCTGAAGCCCGCCCCAAATCAGCTCGTCATCATCGTATGTAGTAAGGACCAGCACCTGAATGGCCGGCCACTGCCCTTTGATCGCCTTCGTCGCCTCGACGCCCGTCATGACGGGCATCTGCATATCCATCAGAACCACGTCCGGCTGGAGTTCGCCCGCCAGGCGCACCGCCTCCTCGCCGTTGCCCGCCTCGCCCACCACGTTCAGACTGGGGCTCTGCTTCAGCAGGGCGACGAGGCCCGCCCTGACCACCCGATGATCATCGACAACCAGTACAGTAATGGCCACAATTAGTTCCTCCCTGCCGGAATACGAGCGATAATGCGACAGCCTGCGCCCGGCGCTGATTCAACAGCCAAGGTGCCGCCCAGGGCATGGGCACGGGCTGCCATACCGGGCAGGCCAAAGCCTCCGCCCCCAGCGCCCGTCCGCTCCGGCCCGAATGCGGACGGGTCGAAGCCGATGCCGTCATCTTCCACTGCCAGCGCCACGCTATTGGCCTCGGCGGTGAGCCGCACGAGGACCCGGCTGGCCCGGGCATACTTCATGGCGTTGTGCAGCGCCTCCTGGGCAATGCGCAGCAGGGCCGCCTCGGCGGCGGGGGTGAGCGGCGGCAGGTCGCCCTGTGCGGTCAGTTCGGCACTCAGGGCAGCTCGCCGCTCAACCGCAGCCACCTCGGCGGCAAGGGCCTCGGCGAGGCTCTTTCCTTCCAACCGGTGCGGCTGCAGGTTCCAAACGGAGCGGCGGGCCTCCTGCAGGCTTTCACGGGCCAGGGTTTCGGCCTCGTCCCGGTGGAGGCCGGCGGCAGCGGGGTCTGCGGCGCCCTGCATGGCCCGCAGGTGCATGATGATGCCCATGAAGCCCTGCGCCAGCGTGTCGTGAATCTCCCGGGCCATGCGGTTTCGCTCCTCAGCGATGGCCAGGTCGCGCAGGCCCCGTTCGGCCTCAAAGAGCCGGGCCGTTTCGAGTGCAACGGCCACCTGCCCGGCAATGGTCTGGACGGTGAACAAGTCCTCGCTGTCGAAGACGCCGGGACGGATGCTCTGCACGACCAGGGCGCCGACCACCCGGTCGCCCAGGCGCATGGGAACGGCCAGTTGAGCGGCCGCGGCCAGGCCCGGGGCGAGGGGTGCGGGGGCGCCGTCCCCGGCCAGCACGCCGCTGACCGGGTAAACCCGCCCCAGGGGCACCTCCTCCTGGTTTCTGGCTGCACAGGCCGCCAAAATGAGATGATCACCCTGCCGACGCAGCGCTGCCACAACGTCGTAGCCAAAGGTGCCGCGCATCACACGCACCACAAAATGCAGCAGCGGCTCAGGCTCCAGCACGGCCGCCACCTGCTGCCCTACCTGCCCGACCGCCCGCAGTTGGACTGCTTTGCGGGTTAAGGCCTCCGTCCGTTCCCGCACCCGGTCCTCGAAGCGCCCGGAAAGCGCTGCGAGGTCTCCGGCCAACGCATGCATTGCCTCGGCCACCGGGCCCAGGGCCGAGTTTGGCGGCAGCAGGGCATGCGCCTGCAGTTCCCCGGCCCGGAGCCGTGCGGCGGTTTCCAACAGCTCCTCCGCCGGCCTGGCCACTGCGGCGGCGGCGCCGTAAGCCACGGCCGCGACTGGCGCCAAAACCCACAGCAGACGCCACGGTATCAGCCCGCTCAGCACCATCAAGAGCACCGGGCTGCCGCCCATCGCAGCCCAAATCAGAAACAGGCGAGTACGAAGGCTCAGCGCATCCATCTCCCCGATCAGATCTTTCGAGTAGGGTGGAATTTCCGCCGATAGCCGCCGTTCACCTGCCTACACGCGCGGAAAAGCGGGAAGGACTTACCCTTCCCGCTTTGTGGTTACCGAGTGGTGCCGGCTCCGCCGCCAAGCTGAGACTCAGCCAGGGCGATCATTTTCTTGACCATGTAGCCACCGACAGAGCCGTTCACACGAGAGGGAAGATCGCCCTTGTACTGCTGGGCGTAGTTGGCGATGCCCAGTTCGGAGGCCGTCTCGTTCTTCAGCTGATTCAGCGCGGCCCGGGCGTTGTTAACCAGGATATCGTTGCTGTTGTTGTTTCCAGCCATGATTCGTTCGTCCCCC
The DNA here is from genome assembly GCA_029239785.1 of Symbiobacteriaceae bacterium. Lineage (GTDB taxonomy): Bacteria > Bacillota > Sulfobacillia > Symbiobacteriales > Symbiobacteriaceae > JARBUG01. The sequence continues at coordinate 22,284 of JARBUG010000020.1, forward strand.
TTGTGCGTAGTTAGTGCGGCTCCGGCTTCCCACGCTCGGGTGTCAGCCGGTTCAGGCCCGCCACACTGTTTGGTGGCTTCCTGATGGTCTTATGTTGCCGCGGGGTTCAAACCCTTATGCTGGCCAGATTATGGTCTTCCTGGCTCAACATTGCAAACGCCCATTTGCAACGCGTGGAAGGAGCAGAAGACGGCTAGTTTTGCGGCGAAGACTTCAAGGTTAGCAAAGTCATCGGTCGTAAACGCATTCGGCTGCTCAGCATCCAGACACAGGACGCCGAACACCGCCTGACCGGCCCGCACCGGAACGCATGCGATCGACCGGAAGTCGCGGGCGCCGCGCGCCGACTGCCAGTAAACCGGGTCTGTGGACACATCACGACAATAGTAGTCTTCCCCCGTCAGGAAGGCTCGGCCCGCACAGGAACGCTCGACGGCCAGGCGAGACCGTGTATTTCCTTGAAATCCTTCACCTACGACAAGTTCGAGATACTCTTCCGTATCATCGAGAATGAAGAATCCACAGCGGCATTTACCTACGGGATGTACAACGCGCGTAACGCCCGACACCAGCGTCTGGAGCGCCGTCAGAATCTTAGGCTCCCAATCGGCGGCGTCGTGCATCATCAAATAAGCAAGGTCGCCATCTAGCATGCGCGAAAGGGTCAGTACACTTCCCTGCAAATTGTACGCCCGGGTCAGAGCCTGCAGGTCTCGCTTCGGCTCCGGCTTTTCGGCTGTGAGTGCAGGCGCGGCCTGTACCGACGTTTGCACCGGCTGGGCGGGCGCCGAGCTCGATGCCTGCCATTTGCCCACAATCCAGTTGCCATAGCCAAAGAGGAATCCCTCACTGGAGCGGAGGATCTTCCACAGCAAGGCGCCGACAAAGAGTGCGCCTACCAGCGACGCCCAACCCACTGGACCTGGGTTGTTCTCGACCAGACTCACCACCCATCCCATAGCAAGCACCCCGTCTGCCGCTGCGATTGGTTCCCACTTCCATCCTAACACACCCAGTAATTGTCAGTCAATTCCGGTGATGGGCAGCAAAAAAGCGAGCGGGCCGTCAGAGCAGGCTCGCTCGCTTGATGTTATCTGTGGGCGCCGACGGGCTGAACCTGTCGGTTATCGGCATCGACCAGGACGACGGTGGGCTTGTGGCCGACCAACTCTTCCTCGGTGTACTGTGCGTAGCTGATGATGATGACCAGGTCGCCGGGGTGCGCCAGACGGGCAGCGGCGCCGTTCAGGCAGATGACCCCCGAGCCGGCCGGGCCGGCGATGGTGTAGGTTTCGAACCGGGCCCCGTTGTTGACGTTCACGATGGCAACCTGTTCATGCTCCAGGATATCAGCAGCCTTCAGCAAATCGCTGTCGATGGTGATGCTCCCGACGTAGTTCAGGTTCGCCTCGGTCACGGTGGCACGGTGAATCTTCGATTTGAACATGGTCCGCAGCATGGGCGGCCCCTCCTGTCGATTCAAGGTCCAGGCCGCGCAGTCGGCGCGGTCCCGGCCAAACTCTAGCCTAATCCGAAGTAGCCTGGCGGTCAAGCCCCTCGCGATTATGACAGTGCAACAGGACTATCGGATACGCTCAAAGACCGCGTCGGCGATGTTGGCACCAGTAACCAGGACCATCGTTCTGCCAAGCCCTCCGGCGCCGTGCTTGAGCAGCGCGGCCGTGCCGGCGGCGCCTGCGGGTTCCGCGACAATCCGCTCTTCGTGGAGCAGGAAGCGCATTGCGGCCCAGAGGTCATCGTCGGTAACGCGCAGCAGTCGGTCGACGTGCCGGGCGGTCATCGACAGCGTATGCTCGCCGGGCTTGCGCGCGCCCAGTCCATCGGCAATGGTGTTGACCCGCTCCAGTTCGACGATGCGGCCGGCGCTTACCGATCGAATCATCGAGTCGGCACCTTCGGGCTGCACGCCGATCACTTTGACGCCGGGCTTCAGCGCCTTGATGGCCGCCGCCACGCCTGAGATCAGCCCGCCGCCGCCAATGCCCATCAGCAGGGTATCAAAGTCGAGGCCGGCCAGTTCCAGGGCAACGGTGCCCTGCCCGGCAATGACCGCCGGGTCGTCGTAGGCGTGGACCAGCGAGAGCCCTTCTGCCTGGCCGATGCGCAGGGCGTTCTCGAAGGCGGCCTGGTAGTCGATGCCGTGCTCGATGACCCGGGCGCCTTCCGCCTCGATCAGGGCTTTCTTCTGGGGATTCGCGCCGTCGGGCACGCAAATGGTGGCAGGCCGGCCGTAGAGCCGGGCCGCCCGGGCCACGGCAAGGCCATGGTTCCCGGCGCTGGCCGTGACGACCCCGCCCGGGACCCCGGCATCGACCAGGGATTGCAGCTTGACCAGGGCGCCCCGGATTTTGAAGGTCCGGATCGGGGTAAAGCACTCGAGCTTTAGGCTGACCTCGGTGCCGACCTTTGCGCTGAGCCTCGGGGCCGATATGACAGGCGTGGGCGGGAAATATCGCCGCACGACAGCCTCTGCCTGTTTGAATTGATTTAGCTCCACTACACAGCCTCCACCGTAAACGCCGTACGAACCTCACCAACCACACGCCCCGCATGGTTCTTCACCAAGAACGTCCCATACCGCCCCAACGCGGCCACATCATCCGCAGTCAGCAACTCCAGCTGCCGCATGACCTCCACCGTCACCTGCTGCCGGACGTTGTTATTTCCATCCTCGATCTTCACGGCGATCCCGAGTCCACCCACAGCGCCGGCGTCCCGCAACGCCTTCGGCACCGCGTGCGGCAACACGCCCACGCAATACACGCCCTCAGCGCCGCTCTTGGCCACAAACCGCCCGCCGGGCAGACCCATGATCTCCGTGCAAATCCGCTTCCGCCCCGCCACCAGGTACGGATGCGCCAACAGGGCGTCCCGGAACCGGCGCCCCGCCTCCGCCTTCCCCTCGGGCATCGCCTCAGGGTCAGCCAGGCGCGCAAACGCATACGCCATGTTCCGGAGCGGCAGGCCAAACACAGGCACGCCACACCCATCCACACCAATGGCGATCTCTTCAAACGAAAGGCCTGTCACGTCCGCCACATTCGCCCGAATCAACCGCTGCAACTCCGACTCCGGGTCTAGGTAGTTCTCCAGCGGCAGCCCCAAATGCTTCGCCAGCGCCAACATACCCGTATGCTTCCCGGAGCAGTTATTATGAATCGACCCCGGCTCCTGACCGGCCGCGGCCAGCGCCTCGGTCGTCTCCCGGTCGAAGGGCGCATGCGCCCCGCACTGGAGTAACTCAGTCGCGAGCCCGGCCTTCGCCAGCGCATCCAACACCGTTTCGGTATGCACAACCTCACCATTATGCGATGCGGAGAAGATCGCCAGGTGCTGCAATCCAAAGCCAAACGCATCGGCGGCGCCCGAAAGCACCAGGGGCATCGCCTGAATAGGCTTCGCCGATGACCGCCAGAACGTCACTTTACCGGCGTCGCCGACCCGACAGAGCACCCGCCCCGTCGCGTCGACAACGGCCACATCGCCCCGAAAGATGTTCTCCACCAGCGGTCCCCGGGTCTGCTCCGCTACAATGGCGGTCATGCTTGCTTACCTCCCGCCGGCAGCCGCTACGAACGCTGCGAACAGCTTGCCGAAGTTGTACTCCTTGCCCGTAAAGTTCTCCGGATGCCACTGCACCGACAGGCAGAACCGGGCGCCGACCTTCTCCATCGCTTCGTTGATGCCGTCCGCCGCGACACCCGACTCCACCCAACCGGCGGGAACAGCCTTCACCGCCTGATGGTGCCGCGAATTGACCCGCACCTCGGCGCCAAATAGCGACGATAGCGTTGTCCCTTCAGTAATGGCGACCGTATGCGTCGGATACCACTTGGGCGTATGCCCCTGGTTGCCGTGCTTGATCGAACCCGGCTTCTGGGCGGGAATATCCTGCCACAGCGTGCCGCCCTCAGCCACGGCCAGCAACTGGTGCCCCCGGCAGATGCCCAGAATCGGCATATCCCGTTCCAGGGCGTGCTTGGCCAGAATCAGCTCAGTCTGATCTCGCTCGGGCGCAACCGTGCCCATCTTCTCATGCGGCTGCTCACCGAAAATCAGCGGATCCACATCCGGCCCGCCGGAGAAGAGAATGCCATCCAGCCGGTCCAGCAGCGCCACGGCATCCTCATCGGTAGAGATGTAGGGCAGCAGGACAGGCATGCCGCCGGCAGCCTGTACGGCCCGGAAGTAGTCGGCCGTGTTCCAGAGTCCGTCACGGTTCACATCAGCCAGGCCATCAGCCGTGATGCCGATCAACGGTTTCATCGCCATCGCCAGTCGCCTCCGCAAATGCGTATAATGTATCGGAAATAACCATATAGTCGAGCGAAACCCGGGCACCATGGGCACCCGGGTTTTGATCCCTTTACAGGTCTTTCAGCCCCAGACTGATGAGCAGCGCATCATCGACCAACTTCATGATTTCGCCGCCCAAATGGGTCACCCGTTCGCGCAGGCGCCGCTTGTCAATGGTGCGAATCTGCTCGAGGAGGATGACCGAGTCGCGTTCCAGTCCGTACGTCTCGCCGTTCAGTTCTACGTGAATGGGGAGTTTGGCTTTTTCAATTTGGCTTGTAATCGCAGAGACGATTACCGTAGGACTGTACTTGTTACCAATGTCGTTTTGCAGGACAAGCACCGGTCGGACCCCGCCCTGTTCAGATCCGATCACCGGGCTCAAGTCCGCATAGAACACATCGCCCCGGCGGATGTTGAGCGGCCTACTCATCCCACCGGGACCTGCCCTGGGGAGCCAGAGCGGTCTCGAAGACCGGCCCTTCCTCAGCGAGGGTCAGGTTGATGCGCGCCATTTCCTGGTAGCCGCGCTTCATCTGCTCCCGCATGTCCCGTTTCTTCCTTTCCGCCACGTAAATGCGCACAGCTTCCCGGACTAGGGCGCTGCGGTTCCATCGCTCCATGGCCACAAGTCCATCCATTTCGCGGAGAAGGTTCGCGGGAACCGAGACGACGATGCGTTTCGAAGACGCCATGGAGGCACCTCCCAGGAGTAGAAGGCTTCCCTTCTTATTCTATACCTGCCCTGCATGAATGGTCAAAGAATCCGCTTCCTAGAGTGTGCCTAACTTTGCAGGACTCCATCCTGACGGTAGAGCCGCGGCACCCGCTTGGAGACGGCGCACAGCACTTCGTAGTTGATGGTGCCCAAATGGCCTGCCACTTCAGATGCGGTAATTCGTTCGCCATCCTGCTCGCCGATGATGACGACCTCGTCGCCGGGCTGGACGGCGAGGTCGGGCGGAATGCGGACCATGGTTTGGTCCATACAGACCCGGCCTACGACCTGACAGCGGCGGCCCCGAATGAGCACCTCACCCCGGTTGGACAGGCCTCGCGGGAAGCCATCGGCATAACCTACCGGAAGGCTGGCGATACGCTCGGCGCATTCGGCCCGGTATGTGCACCCGTACGAGATGGGCGTGCCAGGGGTTACCTCTTTGATCAGCCCGACCCTGGTGCGCCACGTCAGGGCGGCGCGCAGGTCGGCGGGCCACGCCACCGCCGGGTCGGGCGGGTGCCCGTACATGGCGATACCGGCCCGGACCAGGTCGTAGCGGCTCTTGGGCCAGAGCATGAGCCCGGCGCTGTTGGCAGCGTGAATGATGGGCGGATTGATGCCCTCTTCACGCAGCAGGGCGAGCACCCGCTCAAATTCGACGAGTTGCTCGGCCGCAAAGGGGTTCTCGGGCTCATCGGCCGTGGCCAGATGGGTGAAAACGCCCTCCACCTCAATATGAGGCAGCTTCTTCAGTTCACGCACAAACGGGACCACTTCGTCGGGCCGAATGCCGACCCGCCCCATGCCCGTGTCGATTTTCAAATGGACATACGCTTTGCGGATCAGCCCCTTGCCCCGCTCTTCGAGGGCCCGGGCCAGGTCCAGACTGAAGACCGCAGGCCGGATGCCGTGCAGCAGGACCATGCCGGTCTGCTCTTCAGGCACGTAGCCAAAGACCAGGGTCGGCGCCACGACGCCGTTGCGCCGCAGTTCCACGCCCTCTTCCACCGTGGCCACACCGAGCCACGTCGCGCCCGCTGCCAGGGCCGTGCGGGCCACCTGCAGGGCGCCGTGCCCGTACCCGTCGGCCTTGACCACGGCCATGAGCTGTGAGTCAGGCGCCTGCCTGCGCAGTTCGGCCACGTTGTGCCCGATGGCATCCAGGTTGATTTCCACCCAGGTCGGCCGCAGCCGCGCAAACTCCATGTCTGCTTACCCCCAAAACTCCGTGAACGAGTCGGGCAGGCCTACCCGCAGGTCACGCTGGACCCGGGGGAGTTCGTCGGCCAGGTCGCCGGCCAGCACGCCGTCTTCGCCTTCGGCGGCGGCCAAGCGGTCGCCGGCCATGCCGTGCATGTAGGCGCCGGTCACGGCGGCTTCCTGGGCGCCCATGCCCTGGGCGAGCAGGCCCGCGATAATGCCGGTCAGCACATCGCCCGAGCCGCCGGTACCCAGCGCCCGGTTGCCCGTCGGATTAATCCATACGACCCCGCCCGGTTCAGCGATCAGCGAGTAGGCGCCCTTCAGCAGCACAACTGCCTTGGTCATCTTGGCGGCGAGCCGCACTGTGCTGAAACGGTCGGACTGCGCCTCTTCGAGCGAAATGCCCAGCAGGTGGGCCATTTCACCAGGGTGCGGCGTCAGTACCAGCGGCACCGGCGCCTCGGCCAGGATTTCGGGCTTGCCCGAGAACGCCTTGATACCGTCGGCGTCGATGACCAGCGGGGCCGGGGCGTTGGCGACCACCTTGCGAATGAAGGCCTGCACTTCGGGGTCGGTGCCCATGCCCGGGCCCACGGCCAGGGCATCGGCCCGGGCGGCCCGGGCCAGGAACGGCTCGGCCGCGGCCTCGGCAAAACCGCCGAAGGCCGATTCCGGGAAGGCCAGGGTCATAAACTCGGGCCGCAGGGTGGCAACGACGGGCTGCGAGGACTCGGGCGCCGCCACATGCACCAGGCCTGCGCCGACCCGCAGCGCCGCCTCGCCCGCGAGGGCAGCCGCGCCGGTCATCCCGCGGGATGCCGCCGCGATGAGCACCCGGCCCCGGGTACCCTTGTGCGCGTTGCGGCTGTACGAAGGCAGCCACGACTTTACGTCGGCGGTCAGCGTCAGTTCCACATCGATCTCTTCGGCTTCGATGGCCGCATCGGCCAGGCCGATATCGACGACGGTCAGCTTGCCGGCCAGGTCAGCGCCGGGGAACTGAAACAGGCCCAGCTTGGGGAGGCCGAAGGTGAAGGTGTAGTCCGCCCGGACGGCCGGTCCTTCCGCCTTGCCGGTATCGGTGGAAATGCCCGAAGGGATGTCGATGGCCAGCACAGGGCGCCCGGCCTGGTTGATCAGCTTGATCGCTTCGGCGGCGAGGCCCCGGGCGGAGCCCAGGGAGCCGGTGCCGAGCACCGCATCGATGACGAGCCCTGCGTTGTGCAAGGCTTCGGCGGCCTGGGCGGGCATCAGAATCTGCACGCCAATCATGCGGGCTGCATGCAGGGCGTGCTGCGCATCGGGGGGAAGGTCGTCGAACGCAGACCAGACCACGGCCTGAACCGGCACATCCCAATGGCGCAGCCACCGGGCGGCGACGAGGCCGTCGCCACCGTTATTGCCCTTGCCGCACACCACGACGATGTTGCCGGGGTGCTTCTCGTGATGCAGCCGGCGGGCGAGGACCGCCACCTGACGGCCTGCGATCTCCATCACAACATTCGAAGGCAGGCCATAATTGTTAAATACGCGGTTCTCGATCGACCGCATCTGTTCAGCCGAAACCACTTTCATCTCTCGGCCACCACCTGTGCCATAGCGTATTCTTTGCAGTGCGAAAGGGAGAGGTGCATGGCCGCGATGCCCTGTTGGGCAGCGATTTCGGCCAGGCGCCCGGTCAGGCGGAGGGACGGCTTGCCCAGCTCGTCCTTCACAACTTCGATCTCTTGCCAGCTCACGCCCCGCAGCCCGATGCCCAGGGCCTTGAGCGCCGCTTCCTTGGCGGCAAAGCGGGCCGCCAGCCGGCGGCAGCGCTGCTGCTCAGACGGCCAGCACGCAGCTATTTCGCCCGGAGTAAAAACCCGGGCCGCAAACCGCTCGCCGTGCCGGGCGATGGCCCCGGCGATGCGTTCCACTTCGATGATATCAGTGCCGATGCCGGCGATCACGCGCCAGCCCTCCCTCCGGCGGCCTTTTCCTGTTCAAGCCGCCACAGAAAGGCCAGTACCTCGGCGACGGCGGCGTACATTTCGGGCGGAATGGCCGCCCCTATCTCTAGTTTGACCAGTGCGTTGGCCAACGGATGGTCGGTGTGCACGGGAATATCGTGCTTTTGGGCGATGTTGATGAGCGCCTCGGCCAGTTCGCCTTGACCGGCGGCCAGCACGCGGGGCGCATCATGCTTTTGGGGGTCGTAGCCGAGGGCTACGGCGGCCTTGCGGCCTCGCTTTTCACCGGGCATGAAACCTCACCCCCGCAGGCTTACAGTCGTTTGTCGAGACGGCTTGCGCCATCGATACGGGCGGGTTCGATGGCTTCGCCCGGGGCGGGCGCCCGGCTGCCAACCCGGGCTTCGGGGAAACCGGCCAGCGCCAGGCGCTGCTGAAGGTCGCCGATGGACTGGTCCAGCAGTCCTTTGCTGTCGGCTGCCGCCGGCGTGAAGATGGCGGACAGGTTGGTCGCCGCCGCTTCCAGTGTGACCTGGACGGGGCCGAGGGCGGGCGTCTCCCACCAGATGCGGACCTGCCGGATCGGTCCACCCTTGAGCGCCCGGGCCTTGGGGGAGTCATCTTCCTGGATGTGAATTTGGGCCCAGCCCTGGTTGCCGCCGGGCAGCGGAATGGGGAGCCAGAGGACCTGCGGAACGGCGGGCTGCTGGGCTTGGGCCGGGGCCTGGGTACCCGCAGGGCCGGCGACCGGGGCGGGCTGCCCGGGGAGGGCAGTGGCGGCGATGTCGCGCAGGGCGCCGGGCCGCTGTGCTGCGGCGGGGGCGCCCTGCGCATCGGGGGGCGGGGCGGAGCCGACCACCTTGAGCACGATGGGCGCCGGCTGGGCCTGGCCCTGCGCCTGCCCGGGCGCCGGTTGGGCCTGGCCCTGCGCCTGCCCGGGCGCCGCCGCCTGGCCCTGCGCCTGCGCCGGCGCCGGCTGGGGCTGCACCTGCACCCTGACACGCTGCCCTTCTTGCAGCGGCGTCTGCAACGCTACCTCCAGGCGCACACCGCGCCCAAAGGCCAGCACGGCCCGGTCCTTGAACACCGAAACCACATCTGCCTCAAGCACCCTGCCGGGGGTGAACAGTTCGGCCGCCAGGTCCGGGGCAGCAGTGGTGAGCAAGCGAACCAGATTGGGACTGATTCCGGTCGGCTGCACACCCGCCCCCCCTTTGGCCTCGAAATCAGATCGAACAAGGGATTTCTGCAAGGAGGCTGGGAACCCCTGCCTCCCCATGTTGTAGAGTCTGCCCGCCTCAAGTAAACTAGGTGGCAGTGAAGCAGTGGGGAGGTGCCGCCGATGAATCTATTCGCATACGGCACCCTCATGGACAAGCGCATCATGTTCAAGGTCATCGGCCGCAGCCTGCCCACGGCAGTCCCGGCTACCCTGCACGGCTACCGGAAATACGAAACCACCCTGGGGTACCCCATCGTGCTGCCCGAACCTGGCGTTTCCACCACGGGCCTCGTTTTCTTCGGCCTGACAAGCGCAGACTGGAAAAAACTCGACGAATACGAAGTCGTGAACGGCCATCCACCGGCCTATTTTCGCCGGATGGCGACGGTACAAGGCGCACACGGCAGTATCAGTGCCAACGTATACATAGGCAACCTAAACTTCTTCCGTACACGCCTCAAACTCTAACGCCCTGCAACCGCAGGGCGTTTGGCCTTATGTCAGGCAGCGACGGACCGCCAACTCCGACAGATAATCGTAGATATTGACGCCCTGCCGCTCAAAATCAGCAGCCACCTCATCGAGCAGTTCACTTCCATGCAGCCTCAGGAGCCGGAAAATCACCTCGGCAGCATCAAACTCGAGGCTGTAGTGGCTCCCTTCGATGGCCGAGACCCGCGCCGCCAGGGCAAAGGCAAACGCCTCCACCGGCTTCTCCTGCTGGAGCGCAGCCTGACAGAGAATCATCTGGGCGCGGCCCTGCTGGTCCAGCGAAGCCGCCTGGTCAAGAACGGCGAACGCCCGCGCGGCCGCCAGTGCCGGGCGCCCCGAGGCCAGCAAATAGCATGCCCAGTCCAGCAGATGGTCGGTCCGGATGGCGGCCTCCGCACCGGGCATGACCCGGTCACCCTCCGCCAGGAGCCGGCGAACCCGTTTCAGATCACCCCGTTCCAAGTGAATGGCGATCATGGCCCGCTGGCAGGCCCGCGCGGAAGCCGCATCGCCAAACCGGTCAAACCAGCGCCCGGCGGCGGCGTAGGCAGCCAGCGCCTGGTCGATCTGGCCGAGGCCCTGCAGCGCCTCGGCCTTCTGCCGGCTGACGAAGCCCTCCCGGCACCGGGCGCCGGTCATCTGCGGAAGCAGGCGCTCGTACTGCTCCCAGGCTTCCAGCGCCGGTCCAAACCGGCGGAGCCGCATCCGCGCCGTTCCGATGTCAACCAGGATCGGCGCGAGCAAATCGGCGTCCGCCAAGGCTTCTGCCAAGGACAGCGCGTGTAGCCCGATCATCTCCGCCTCTCGGCTGTTGCCGAGTTCGAGCCGGCACCGGCAGATGGCCCCGTATATACGGGCCTGCTCACTGTCATCGGCGGTGCCGGTATCTAACAGTGCCAGCGCCTCCTTCAGGCAGACCTGATACTCTCCGGTTTCAAGCAGGCGCACCAAATGGCGAACCGACAAACCAAGAGCCCCCCTCGCTCCGGCAGTTGTCGAATAGTCTGCCCTTTGTGCTGCGAGGTTGCCATGCCAATTTTTTCTTGCCGGGGGAATGCAAAAGGCCCGCCGTGAAAGGCGGGCCGGGCTGACAGTTTTAGTTGTAACGGCGGAGAATGGTGGCCGGAACATACTTGCTGATATCGACGCCCATCGCCTGGTACTCTATGTCCAGTTCACGAATCGCTTCCGTGCCGGTCCGCCGAATCAGTTCCGTCATAGCTGTGGCGGCGAGGAATTCCAGGTCGTAGTGCCGCCCTTGAATCGCCTCCACCCGGGCTGCCAATGCGTAGCCCATGGCCTGTTTGGCATCGCCGAGGTCACGGCAGCATTCATACAGGACCATGTGTGCGTTGCTACTCAGCTGGTGGTCTCCCTTCGACACGTCAAGCGTCTTCATGGCGCAGACCATCGCCCTGGCGTACCGCTTCAGGCGGAGGTAATAGGCCGCCCGGTCGTAGTTGTACGTACCCTGGATGGACGGGTCCTCGGGATATTTGTGTACAAACTGCTTCTCTTGCTCCAAGAGACTCGGGACCGGGTCCAGCGGCAGCTTTTGCTTTGATTCGTTCAGGTATAAGTACGTATGGATGAGGTCATGGAGGCAAGAGAAGGCGCTGTGGTCCGCATCATTCTTCGTAAACCACTTGATCGCCTTATGCAGCGCATCGATGGCCTGGGGAGACTCGAGGTTGCGCTGGTGTGCCACGCCAATTGTCCGCCAGACGGCCCCTTCGAAACGCTGGGCAGTTGTGTACAGATGCACGTGTTCCAAGTAGGAATACAAGTGCTGGAGCGCCAGCGGGTACTGGCGGGTGGCCACGTAGGCCGTTCCGAGGTTAAGGAGGGTACGACCCATGATGTCCCATTCCTTGACGTCCCGGGCCAGTTTGACGGCCAGCAGCCCAGAGTTGATCGCCCCGTACGAATCCTTCAACCCAAGCCTACAACGGCAGATCACGAAGTTGACCTGCGCCATTTCTGCCAGGGTCATTCCCCCACGGAGGAGCATTTGCTCAGAGAGACGGAGACACTTGTCAAATTCGCCGTCCTCCATGAGCTGGGTCAAGTAACCGACCAAGACCATCTCTCCTCCACAAGTTTTGGATGTAAAACCATTTCACTAGTGGTTGATCTCTAGTGAGAATTCTAGCATACAAATCTTTAACAGGAAAGTCCCTTTACGTTTAGACTTTTGTAACGGCCGGGTCCCGTGATTTATCTGCCAGCGAATCATCTGTTCAGATGCTAATACGAGGCCCGGTTGGTTTATGTTCGATCATTCAGCACCACTTTGCGAAAAAAAGTTTACAAGATAAAACACCCCTCCGATAGCCAGCAGGCCGGGGGTGTTTCGTCTGAAAAACCGGTCGAGACACGCCTGAGCAGGCGGCATCCGCTGGGTCAATTTAGCATGGCACGTCTCCAGGGTAAGCAGCACCGGTACACGTACCGCCCATATGTGGGGTCATGGTAGCAAGGGCCACGATGGCAAGGATTACAATAAACAAACGACCGAACTTGCGCATGATGATACCTCCGCATGGTCTGGTGTGGCTGAGCCTGGAACAAAGTGACGGCTTGCCGTATAACTCTATTTTTTATTCACTAATCTTTCTCCGCTAATAATTCTATCATATTCACATTCAGTCGCATAGTCTTTACGTTAGCAAGACATAAAAAAACCACCCTACGGCCGGGGTGTTACGCATTGCTTCCATATCCTCTTGTGCCGTTTCTTGTATGCAACACCTGTACAAACCGGGCAGTATGCCCGGGGACGGGGCCGGCTGGTGGCCGGTAGCCCGTCTTGGTCTAGCCTAGCACGGAGCATCGCCAGGATACGCTGGTCCGCAAGAGCCAACTAGGTGCGACGAGGCTACCGTGCCGAATACCAGAATACAAACTACCAACAACACCCGAATCATTTTCCGCAAGGATAATCCCTCCCGTTTACATTGCTCGCACAATATGTATTCATGGAAGTGCAGCAAGGCAAGTTGCTACACATGAGCACCTAAAGCATGATGATGTAGTGTTGGTCCACTGATTCCGCCACTCCAGGATAGGATCGGGATAGCCGAAGCAGGGCGTCACCGGCATCCGTTTCTCTGTCAGACCTGCCGCTCATTATGGCACAGGTTCGAGCTGCGAGGCTATGCCCAACGGCTTCAACCGGAGAACCCGTGTGGTCAGCAATTCTAGAGAGCAGTTCATGCATCACGTACTCATCGGATGTTGAACCCTCTAACTTGGACAGCCCTCGCGTCGCGACCAGTCTCGCACGGCGAGTTCGATTTGTGGACAGGGCATATTCGCCGCGCAGGCGCACGTAATGAGCCCAACTGACCTGGAACGACTCCATATCTTGGTGGTCCCGAAAGTATTTTCCGCACTGTGCAAGCAGCATGGGGATACGGTCAAGAAATCCTGCCCGCAAGGAAACATCTATCAGCGACTGCCTCACACCGTGGGCATATCGGTGGTTACCGCTTGAGAGCGCCACTGTAAATGCCTTGTCCAACGACCGGGTAGCCTCTGCATGATCGCCCTTCGAGGTCTGGAATACGCCGAGATTGTACCATACGGTTTTCTCTTCCTTGGCTGCGTTTTGGTATTGATGAAGATGACTCAGGAAGACGTACATGCGCCTCATGGCCTCATCGAGATGGCCCAGGAGTGAATATGCGACTCCAATGTAAATGGTGAGGGTTCCAAAGGAATCCCAGTCTCCCAGGTCCTCCGCCAGTTTCAAGCTAATGTCACCGGTTGATACAGCCGCCTGACGCTCGCCAAGCCTGCACAGGCAAATCACCTTTGCTTTATGTGCGTGCAGCATAATTTCAGGGCTGTCGGATGACTTTAGTACACGTTCAACCTCTTGCAAGGCCTCCGTATACTTGTGCTCCTTCATAAGTTGCTCCAAGTATTCAATCACACTTCATGCCCCCACGGCCCGAAGAAGATTTCAACATGGAGTTTTGACGTTCTTACTTCCATGTTGATGATATCATCCTGATCTGGATGTTTCAAGTCCTGTTTCCAATAATTACAACATGCAACTGCCATCATTTCAACCTGTTACAAGAAGATTTACTATAAGTAACGTATACCGTACCGATCGGGTTCGACACCTATGTGAACTTTAATATAAGAATCGAATATGTATTTTGCTTTTGTGGGGGTGTCATCAAATTATTCTGGATAAAATACGCGAAACCGGCAGGGCAAACCCCACATGCCCATCCCGCCCCTCCACCGTGCGTGCTGTGAACAGGGCGTTCAGCACGGCCTCCTCCACCGCCTCCACAGCGGCCAGAAACAATCGGTCCATCGCCGGGGCGTCATCACGCATTACCGTAAACGAAGCCAGTTCAGCCGGCGCTACATGCTGCACCCGGTACGCCGTCGAAAACCCAATCACAAAGTCGCCGCTGCCATTGCCCGCGCTCCCACCAACACGGGCCAGGCCCAGCGCCCCCCGCTTGCAAAGCCGCCCGATTTGCCGGGAATCCAGGGGAGCGTTGGTCGCCAGCACCATCATGATCGACCCGGGCGGGACGTCGTCCGGTTCCGGCCCCTCTTCGCCAGGATACTGGAGCAAGTGCTGCCCCACGGGCACACCGGCGATGAGCAAGTCAGAACGCTTCCCGAAGTTGGCCTGCACCAGGGCGCCGACCACGTAGTCCCCCACGACCCGCGAAGCGCTCCCAATGCCGCCCTTGAACCCAAAGCACATTGTCCCGGTGCCGGCGCCCACGCAGCCCTGCAGCACCGTCCCATCCGAGCCCGACGCTGCCGCCAGGGCCGCCTGCACATGGGCTTCCCGCACATGGCGCCCCTGAATGTCGTTGAGGTACCCATCGTTGCACTCACCGACCAGCGGATTGACGGTGCCCGTAGTGACGCCGATTTCCGGGTTCTGTTCCACCGTGTAGCTGACCAGCGTGTCCGCCACGCCAAAGGCGCTCAGGGTATTGGTCAGCAGAACGGGCGTCTCGAGCAGGCCCAGTTCCTGCACCTGCGGCAGCCCCATGCTCTTGCCGAAGCCGTTCAGCACGAAGGCGTTCGCCGGCACCTTTTCGGCAAACAGGTTGCCGCCGTGCGGCAGAATGGCCGTCACGCCAGTGCGGACGGGCCCGGCGCCCCGGACCAGGGGCCCCGCCCCGGTGCAGAGCGTGGCGTGGCCGACCCGCACACCCGGCACATCGGCGATGTCATTGTGGGACCCGGTCGGGAGGATCCCCGTCGTCAGGCCCAAGCTCCGGGCCGTCGGTCTCGGGGAGAACGGGCTCGTCCACTCGGTCGTCATCGGCAGCAGCCTCCGTATCGATGGTGTCGGTATCAGGCTCGGACCAGTCGTCCGGCTCGAAGTCCCGGGGATCGGTGACCAGGCGGACCCTGGGCAGCCAGCCGTCCCAGGTTGCGTCGACCTTCTTGCCCATCAGGATCGTCGAAAAGCTATTGTGCACCACATGTGCGACAATCGGCATCCACATATTTCCCGTAAGCTGCAGGACCAGGCCAAACAGCGCCCCCGAAAAGGTTGCCGCCAGCACGTAGGCCCACATTTCACGACGCCAGCCACCGTGGCTGAAGCCGAACAGAAACGCCGCCGGCAACAGCCCGAGCACCGGCTGAACGCCGCCCCGGAACAACATCTCCTCGCCGAAGGCTGAGGCAGTGACAATCAGGAGCATCAGCGGGTAACCGGCGAGTTCGATCGCATCGAGGCCGACCTTGACCCCGCTGCGCCGGAGCGCCCGCTCCAGGACCGGGTGAATGCGTGACAGCAACCACACCGCACTCATGGATGCCAGCCCGGCTGCCACACCGACCGTCAGCGCCCACGGCGTAACTGGGGCCAGCAGATTCGGCGGGCGCCGGCCCACCAGAAAGGGCAGCAGCCATCCTGCGGCGGACATCAGCACGGGCGCCGCAAGGCCTGCGATCAGCAGCAGGCGCAGCCGCTGGGAACGTTCGTCGTTTGCCACCAACGTCTCTCCTATGCACAAGCACCTTGCGTCCATTATAGCGGAGGCTCCATAAAGAAAAAACCAGGGAGGCACCCACCTCCCTGGTTCTGTGACAACAACTTATCCCCGGAGGGCTTCCTGCATCGATTCGTAGGACGCGGCGATGGTGGCATCGATGTCGGCCTCGGTATGGACGAGGCTCATGAAGCCCGCCTCGAACTGAGAGGGCGCCAGCAGCACGCCCCGGCTCATCATCGCGTGGAAGTACCGGCTGTAAAGCTTTGTGTCCGACGTGAGCGCCGTGTCGTAGTCGATGACCTCACGGTCAGTGAAGAAGAGGCCGAACATCGAGCCGATGGACTTGCCCCGGTACGGCAGCCCCAGTTTCTCCATATTGGCATTCAGGCCCGCCACCAGGCGCTGCGACAGCCCCGTGAGCCGCTCGTAGGTGCCGGGGCGCCCGAGAATCTCCAGGGTCTTGAGGCCGCAGGTCATGGCCAGCGGGTTGCCGCTCAGGGTGCCGGCCTGGTACATCGGGCCGGATGGGGCGACCATTTCCATGAACCTTCGCTTGCCGCCGTAGGCACCCACGGGCAGACCGCCGCCGATCACCTTGCCGAACGTGGTCAGGTCGGGGTCGATGCCGTAGTAGCCCTGGGCGCCGCCATAAGAGACGCGCCAGCCCGTCATCACTTCGTCGGCGATAAAGAGGGCGCCGTACTGGGCCGTGATGCGCCGCAACCCTTCCAGGAATCCCGGCAGCGGCAGGACCAGGCCCATATTGCCAACCACCGGTTCGGTGATGATCGCGGCGATGTCGTCACCGAAGCTTTGGAACGCCGCCTCGACGGCGCCCAGATCGTTGAATGGCAGGCTGATGGTGTTGGCCGCCGTGCTGGCCACCACGCCGGGTGAGTCGGGCACGCCCAGGTCGGTGGCGCCGGAGCCGGCCTTGACCAGCAGGCTGTCGTTATGGCCGTGGTAGCAGCCGATGAACTTGATGATCTTGTTGCGGCCGGTCGCGGCCCGGGCCAGGCGAATGGCGCTCATGGTCGCCTCGGTGCCGGAGTTGACCATGCGGACCATCTCCAGCGAGGGCAGGCACTTCATGACTGCCTGGGCCATCGCCAGTTCCAGTTCGGTGGGCATGCCGTAGGAGGTACCGCGCCGGGTCGCTTCGATAAGCGCTTCCGTTACTTCGGGATGCGCATGACCGAGGATAAGCGGCCCCCAGGAGAGGACGTAATCCAGGTAGCTGTTGCCATCAACGTCATAGAGGCGGGCGCCTTCGCCCCGGGTGATAAAGGGCGGCGTGCCGCCGACGGAGCGGAACGACCGGACGGGGCTGTTCACCCCGCCGGGAATGACTGCTTTGGATGCTGCAAACAGAGCCTGACTCTTGCTGCGGTCGAGTCCCATCGACGACGCCCCCTGAATATTTCGCTATGCTTACAACTTTACTATAGCATGCCCACTCGTTTTTCGTCTGCCGCGCGAGTGGGCCAAGCACGAAATGGCACATAGACTGTAGCGGGGGTGACATGCATGAACTATGGCAAGTTTGTGAAGCCCGTCGGGAAGGTCGCCGGCGTCAGGCCGTTTGTGATCGGCCCCGGGTTTGCGACCTTCCCTGCCGCCGGGGCCACCAAGGCCTCCGGGTTCCAGAAGATCATTCCCACGACCCGGGTCTTCACCTCACCCTTTGGAAAGGGGTTCGGCAAGCCCTTCGGTAAGTTCTATGGCATCTAGGCACCCTCAATGGGTGCCGTAACCCGTCAGGCGTGGGCCTGATCTCGACCGGCCCATGCCGAAAGGGTCTAGAGAATAAAAAGGCGGCCGGCGGGGTTTTGCACCCTGCCGGCCGCTTCGTTCACTCGGCAGCTCCTTCGATGATGCGGCGGATCTCCTCGACGTTGCGCAGCAAATCGCCCGCCCGCCGGGCCAGCTCCTCGGCCTGGCCGGCCGGCATGTGCGGCCCGTTGACGTTCCAGACCCGGCGCAGGGTCTTCATCTCCTTGATCAGGGCGGACATGCGCTGCGACGAGGCGGAAAGCGAGGCGGATTTGGCCTGGGCCACCCGGGCCGGGTCCTTTGGCCGGGCGGGCGACCGCCCCGGGCGCCGGGCCGGGGCCGTCCCGGCCGTGGGCAGGCTGAGCACCTGGCCCATAATCGGCAGCATCACCCGGTGGCCCCGGTCCATAAGCAGCCGGGCCAGCGCTTCCCGCCCCTCGGCTTCGCCGTGCACCAGGATTGTCTGGAGCGGCAGGCGCCTCAGCCCCCCGACCCAGGCCAGCAGCTGTTCCTGGTCGGCGTGGGCCGACAGCCCGTGCAGCGTCTCGATGCGGGCCTTGACCGCGATCTCTTCGCCGTGGATGCGGACAGGCGCTGCACCATCCAGGATGCGCCGGCCCAGGGTACCCTCGGCCTGGTAGCCACAGAAGAGGATCGTGGAATCCGGCCGCCACAGATTATGCTTCAGATGATGGACGATGCGCCCCGCTTCGCACATGCCGCTCGCGGCGATGATTACCTTCGGCCGCCGGTCTTCGTTGAGCGCCTTCGAATCTTCCGCCGTGCGGGAAAGCGTGAGGCCCGGGAAGGAGAACGGCCTGTCGCCCTGGCGCAGGAGCCGGCGGGCGGCCTCGTCAAAGACGGGATGATGCTTCTCGGTCAGCTCGGTGGCCGTAATGGCGAGGGGACTGTCCAGGACGACTCGCAGGTCCCCCGGCAGTTCGCCCGACTCGACCAGGTCGTTTAGGGCGTAGAGAATCTCCTGGGTACGGCCCACGGCAAAGGCGGGAATCACCACGTTGCCGCCGCCTTTGATCGTCGTGCGGATG
Source organism: Symbiobacteriaceae bacterium (assembly GCA_029239785.1). Classification (GTDB taxonomy): domain Bacteria; phylum Bacillota; class Sulfobacillia; order Symbiobacteriales; family Symbiobacteriaceae; genus JARBUG01. Next base: position 41,003 of record JARBUG010000020.1, read on the forward strand.
ATGTCGGCCAGGTGCGCCCGGGTCTCCTTCGCCGGTTCGTGGACCCGGTTGCCATAGGTCGACTCCAGCAGCAGGTAATCGGCCTCTTCGATCAGGGTCGGGTCCTGCAGAATCGGCCGATCCGGCTGGCCGAGGTCGCCGGAGAAGACGAGCTTGGTGCTGTGGCCGCTCTCATCCGTCTCGTACACCTCGACCATGGCTGAGCCGAGAATGTGACCGGCGTCCTGCATGCGGATCTGCAGACGATCGTTTAGCGTGTGGAGTTCGTCGTACTCGAGGGGATAGAACTGCGCCGCCACCGCCCGGGCGTCCGTCTGGCCGTAGAGCGGCTCCACCGGGACGCGGTTGGCCCGGCGGGCCTTGCGGTTCTCGCGGTCGGCCTCCATCTCCTGAATGTGGGCCGAATCGAGCAGCATGATGCCGGCGAGATCAGCCGTGGCAGGGTGGGCGTAAATCGGCCCCTGGAAGCCCTGCTTGCGCAGCAGGGGCAGGCGCCCGGAGTGGTCGATGTGCGCGTGGGTCAGAATGACCCCATCCAGCGAGCCGGGGTGAACGCCGAACGGCTCCCGGTTCAAGTCCTCTTCTTTCCCCTGAAACAGGCCGCAGTCCACCATCAGCCGGAGGCCGCCCGCCTCCAGCAGATAGCAGGAACCGGTCACCATGCCCGCAGCGCCTAGAAACGTCAACCGCATGGCCGTTCGCCTCCCCCGTTACTGTGCGGCGTCATCCCGGGGCTCCACGTGAACGAGCACGTCGACTACACCCGGAATTTTGCCTTTCAGCCGGCACTCTGCAATGTGGGCGAGCATATGGGCCTGGCCCACCGTCATCGCCGGATCGACTGTCAGGTGCAGATCGACATAGACCGCATCGCTTCTGCCGCGGGACCGGACCATGTGACAGTCCTCCACGCCAGGAATGTCCTGCACCACGGGCACCACAACGGCGGGGTCGAGCACGGCGGCATCGCACAGGACCTGTGCACTGTTTTTGATGATCTCCCAGGCCGACAGCCCGATCAGTACTGCGATCACCAGGCTCAGCACCCAGTCAAGCCAGGGAAGCCCGAACTTGACGCCCACCAGGCCGCCGATGACCGCCAGGCTGACCAGAATATCGCTGCGGGTGTGCAGGGCG
>JARBUG010000167.1 GCA_029239785.1 Symbiobacteriaceae bacterium
CCTCGTGATTTCGCTGGTTGCGGTGGGGGCTGGGCTGGTGGTTGCCCTTGGGTGGGCGCTCTGGACCCGGCCTACTGTGGTTGGTACCGCAAGGCGTGTCGACCGGGCGCTCGGTTTGGGAGACCGGATTTCGACCGCGTTGGAGTTTTCCGGAAACGACGGGCCGCTGATGCGGTCGCAGCGGCAGGATGCGCTGCGTCGGCTGGGGCAGTTCCAGCCCGCCCGCAGTCTGCCGGTGAAGGTGGAGCGGAAGTGGTGGGCTTCGGCGGCGGTTTGCGTGGCGCTGGCCGTTGCGGCGGCGTTGATTCCCCTGCCCGACCGGGTGCTGCGGCAGGCCGCGGTGCGGACCGAGATTGAGCAGGCGAAAGAGGCGGCCGCCGAGGCCGAGAAGCAGATGGAGCAGGCCCCGCTGACTGAAGAGCAGCGGCAGGCGATGAAAGAAGCCCTGGCTGCGCTGCAAAAGGAGCTGGCGGCGGCGCAGGGCGAGTTTAACCCGGAGGAGGCGGCCGAGAAGGTCCAGGAGGCCTTGGCCAGGGCTGAGGATGCCCTGGCCTCGCTGGCGGGGCCGGGCGCCGAGGCCCGGACCCGGGCCCTGGCAGGGCTGGCCCAGCAGGCCGGCGGCGATGCGCAGCTCGGGCAGCTGGGCGAGGCGCTTGCTGACCAGGATGCCGCTGCGGCGCAGGAGGCGCTGGAGCAGCTGGCAGAGCGGCTCGACGAGATGTCGGCCGCCGAGCGGGCTGAGCTGGCCAAGAAGCTGCAGCGGGCGGGTCAGGCGGCCAAGAGCGACCCGGGGCTGGCGCAGGCGCTGACCCAGGCCGGGCAGGAATTGGCCGTGGGTGACCTGAGCGGGGCGGCGGAGAGCCTGGGCGCCGCTGCTCAGGCGGCGGCGAGTGCCCAGAACCAGGCGAATGTGGCCGGGGCCGTGACCCAGGCGGTCGGGCAGTTGAGCCAGGCCGGGGAGGGGGTCCAGCAGGCGGCCTCGGGCGAGTTTGACCGGGAGGCGGCACGGCAGGTGGCCCAGGGCCAGGGTCAAGGCCAGGGTCAAGGCCAGGGTCAGGGTCAGGGCCAGGGCCAGGGCCAGGGCCAAGGCCAGGGCCAGGGCCAGGGTCAGGGCCAGGGTCAGGGTCAGGGCCAGGGCCAGGGCCAGGGTCAGGGCCAGGGCCAGGGTACCGGCGGCACGGGCATGAGCTCGGGCGGCAAGGGCACCGACTGGACCGGCGACCCCGCCCAGTTCGAGACCGTCTTCACCCCCGGCCAGATCGGCCAGGGCTCCCAGGGCGAAGTGACCACCGGCCCGCAGGGCGTCAGCCTGGGCGGCCGGCAACTCCCCTACCAGCAGGTCCTGGGCCAGTATGCCCAGACTGCCCGTGAACACCTGAGCGCCTCACAAGTCCCCGAAGAGCTGAAATCCGTCGTCGAGCAGTATTTCTCCGACCTGGAGGGTGGGCAATAATGGCTGAACTGACCGCAGAAAGAGTCGTCGAAGGGGTCCGGGCCCTGGAAGAACAGGTGGCCCGGGCCGTGGTGGGCCAGCGGGAAGTGGTCCGGCAGACCGTCATCGCCCTGGTGGCGGGCGGCCACGTGCTCTTGGAAGGCGTGCCTGGCCTGGGCAAGACCCTCCTGGTCCGCACCCTGGCCGACGCCCTGGGCCTCCGCTTCAACCGGGTCCAGTTTACGCCGGACCTGATGCCCGCCGACATTACGGGCACCAACCTCCTGGTGGACGAAGGGGGGAGCCGGTCCTTCAAGTTCATGCCCGGCCCCGTCTTTGCCAACCTGCTGCTGGCCGACGAAATCAACCGGGCCACGCCCAAGACCCAGTCATCGCTCCTCGAAGCCATGCAGGAGCGCCAGGTAACCGTGGGCGATGCGACCCGGAAGCTGCCGGCGCCCTTCTTCGTGCTGGCCACCCAGAACCCGGTGGAACAGGAAGGCACCTACCCGCTGCCCGAGGCCCAGCTTGACCGCTTCTTCTTCAAGATTCTCGTGCCGTTCCCCACGGCCGACGAGCTGACCAAAATTCTCGACCTCACCCTTCAGCCGGCGTGGCCGAAAATCGAGCACGTACCGGAGGCGGCCGAAGTACTGGGCAGCCCGGCCTTCATCCGGAGCGTTCCCGTCGCCAGCCATCTCAAGGAGATGGCCGTGAACATGGTCCTCAGCTCCCACCCCGACCAAGGGGGCGCCCCGGACATGGTCCGCCAGTACGTCCGCTTTGGTTGCTCGCCCCGTGCGCTGCAGGCGCTGGTGCTGGCGGCCCAGGTGCGGGCCCTGCTGGAAGGCCGCTTCAATGTGGCCCAGGAAGACCTGGAGGCCGTGGCCCGGCCCGCCATGCGCCACCGCATCGGGCTTAACTTTGAGGCGCAGGCCGACGGCGTCGCCGCCGACCATGTGGTCGACGCGATCGTGAAAGCGGCGGCGCCCAAATGAGCGCGGGCAGACTGGCCCAGCAACTGGGCTATTCACCTAGCTTCCTCAACCAACTGCGGGCGCTGGTCCTGCAAAACAAGCGGATGCTCCCCGGCCCCGGCGCCGGGCGCCGCCGCTCGCCCCGGGCCGGCTCGTCCGTCGAGCTCATGGATTACCGCAACTACGTCCCCGGCGACGACCTGCGCCGCCTGGACTGGAACGTGCTGGCCCGGCTCGACTCCCTCTTTGTCCGGGTCTTCCGGGCGGAGGAGAACCTGCTTGTCCGGGTCTATGTCGATGTTTCACGCTCGATGGCCTTCGGCGAGCCCTCCAAGTTCGCCCTGGCCCGGTCGCTGGCCGGGGCCGTGGCCTACATGGGCCTGATCGGCTACGATCGGGTCGAAACGGCCGCCCTCGGCGGCCCGTCCCTGCAAATCGTACCCACCGCCAGCGGCGAGCCCGGCACCGCCCGGGTCTGGTCTTTCCTGGCGAACCTGACGCCGGACGGCCGGGGCGACCTGCTCCGCCACACCGTCGAGGCCGCCACCCGACTCAAAGAGCCCGGCCTGACCATCATCATCACCGATGGGCTGGTGGAGGGGGGGCTGACGCCTACCCTGCGGGCCCTGCTGGCCATGCGCCACGAAGTCGCCGTCGTACAGATTCTCGACCGGGAAGAGCTTGCGCCCTCCTTCGAAGGTGACTGGCGCCTGACCGACGCAGAGAACACCGCCCGTCATGTCGAGATCACGCTGACCCCGGTCACGGCGGGCGACTACCGGCAGCGCATTGCCGCCTACACCCAGGAACTACGGGACTTCTGCCGCAAGCAGGGCGCCGGATACTTCCAGATAGCGGCCCACACGCCGCTGCCCGACGCCGTCTTCGGAATGCTGCGGGGAACTTTGGCCCGGTAGGAAGCAAAGAAAACAAAGGGGTGAATCCCCGTGGGGTTCCTCGTACCGGTGGCTCTGGCCTTTTCGGCCATCATTCCGGGCATCGTCGCCCTGTATTTCCTCAAGCTGAAGCGCCGGGAGCGGGAGATCTCCAGCACCTGGCTCTGGCGGCCCGTGCTGCTCGACCGGCAGGCCAACAGCCTCTGGCAGCGGCTCCGGGTTAGTTTGCTCCTGCTGATCCAACTCATCGCGGCCGCCGCACTCATTCTCGCCGTCTCCCATCCGTTTGCGACGGTCAAGGCGGTCACCGCAGGGAACACCGTGCTGCTGCTGGATGCCACGGGCGCGATGCAGGCGACGGATACGGAGCCCAACCGCTTCGAATCGGCCAGGGCCGAAGCCCGACGCATCATCAGCCAAATGCCAGCCGGCGGCAAGATGACGCTGGTGCTGCTGACGCGCAGCCCCGAAATTCTGCTGGCCCACGCCGACAGCCGCGAAGCGCTCCGGCAGGCGGTCGAAAACGCCCAGCCCACCGCCGGCGACGGCGATCTGGCGCAGGGGCTGGCCCTGGCCAACTCGCTGCTGCGCGGCCGTGAGCAGGACGGGCAGATCATCATCATCGGCAGCGGACATTATCGGGGCGCCGGTGAGATCGCACCGTCAGCTGTCCCCGTCACCTATATTCCCATCGGGGCGGCGGCGCCCAACCTGGCCGTCAGCACCCTGACGACCCGGCTGGTGGAGGGCCAGCTGATGGCCTACGCCCAGGTTTCCAACTACGGGCCTGCCACGGCGCCCGCCACGGCCGAGTTCTGGGCCGATGGCACGTTGGTCGGGGTGGAGCGGCAGAGCCTGGAGCCGGGCGCCAGCCGCGCCTTTTCCTGGGCCGTCCCCCCTGATGCCCGGGCGGTTGAAGTCCGCCTGCCCGCCCCCGATGCCCTCGCCCTCGACAACCGGGCCTGGGCCCTGGCCGCGGGCCAGCAGCGGAGCCGCATCAACCTCATCTCCGTAGGAAACCCGTTCCTGCTGCGGGCACTGCAGCTGATCCCCGGCGCCGAAGTGACTACATCCGCCACCTTCAAAGAAGGCGACTTCGACCTCTACGTCTTCGACCGCATCAAACCGCCGGATGGTGCCTATGCGGGCCGCATGCTGCTGATCAACCCGCCTGGCCCCGCCGAGGAGCGGTTCGTCGGCAAGATCATCCCCCAGAAGAGCGACCCGTTGCTGAGGTTCGTTGACACGGCGGATGTCCACATCAACGTGGCCAACGTGCATACGCCTTCGCCCGACGCCCGCGTCCTCTGGGAAGGGGAGACCGAGAAGGGCTCCATTCCCCTGCTCTGGACGGAGGGCAACGACCGCGCCATCTTTGGCTTCAGCCTGCAGCAGTCCGACCTGCCGCTGCGCATCGCCTTCCCGGTGCTGATGCAGAACCTGGCGGGCTGGCTCCTGCCCCCGGCCCCGGTCGATGCGCCCCAGGTCGCCCCGGGCGAGTCGGTCGCCCTGCGCCCCTGGCCCACGGCCACCCGGCTCGACGTCAAGCTCCCCGACGGTTCCACCCAGGGCTGGGAGATCACGCCCGGCATGAACCCGCCCTACCTGGAAACCAAGCTGCCCGGCCTCTACAAGGTCACGCAGCAGGTCGGCGGCGGCACCCGGGAAGCAACCTTTGCCGTCAACCTTTTCTCCAGCCTGGTCTCCGACCTGACTCCCGTTCCCGAACTGCAGGTCCCCGTGCTGCCCGAAGCCAAGGCGGTCCAGACCGAGGCGCCCATGGATATCTGGCGCTGGCTGGGCTGGGCTGCGCTGGCACTGGTGGGCCTGGAATGGTGGGTGTACCGTCGTGGGTATTAGCTTTTCACATCCCTGGGCGCTGTTGGCGCTCCTCCCCGCCCTGGGATGGTTCGGGTGGGAGTGGTACCGCAGGCGCTGGCGCATTTTCGGCTGGATGCGGCTCCTCATTGTGCTGCTGCTGATTCTGGCACTGGCCGGAACCGGCGTTACGTTCAGCGCCCGGAATCAGGCCGTCATGTTCGTCGCCGACGTATCAGCCTCCACGGCGGCCATCCGCCCGCAGATGGAGGAGTTCGTCAAGTCAAGCATCAGCCAGATTCCCGCCGGCGACGTGGCGGGCGTGCTGACCATGGCCGAAAACGCTGTGCTGGAAGCGCCCGTGGCGCCCCGCCCCACGTTCAGTGGCTTCACCAGCGTGGTCAACCCAGACCACACCGACCTGGAGAAAGGGCTGCGGTTGGGTGCGGCGCTGCTGCCCACCGGCTACCGGCCGCGCATCGTGCTCCTTTCCGATGGACGTGAAAACGTCGGCAACGCCATGGCCGAGGTCCAACGCCTACGCCAGCGGGGCTTTACGGTGGATGTGGTCAACTTCGCCCCCGCCAACCCCGGGCCGGAAGCGCTGATCAAGTCGATCGAGGCGCCCGGCTTTACCCGGCTCGGCGAGCGGGTCGACATGACCATGACGCTGACGTCCACTGCGTCGGGCCCGGCGACCTTGCGCATATATGAAGACCGAACGCTGTTGGAGACGCGAACCATCAACCTGACGCCCGGCGACAGCCAGGTGCGCGTCAGCATGGAGAACCTGGAACCCGGCTATCACAGGCTCTGGGCCACCATTGAGGCTGAAAAGGATTCCTTGACCCAGAACAACGAGGCAGCGGTTATGGTCAACGTGCAGGGCGCCCCCTCGGTGCTCCTGGTGGAAGGCTTTGCGGGCTCCGGCACCAACCTTGCTACGGCGCTGAAGGCCACGGGCATGGCGGTGGAAGTCCGCACGCCCGACGCACTGCCTACTCACGGGCCGCAGCTCGCCCGGTACGCATCGGTCATTCTGGTGGATGTGCCGGCCCCGCTCATCTCCGCCGCTGCGATGGAGGCGATGAGCGGATACGTGAAGCAGGGCGGCAAGGGCCTGGTCGTAGTGGGCGGCGAGAACAGCTACGCCATGGGCGGCTACGGCGGCACCAAGCTCGAAGAACTGCTGCCGCTCAACATGGACGTGCCGCAGCGCAAGGAGAAGCCGCCGGTAGCGGTGGCCCTTATTTTCGAGAACTTCGAGTCCAACGAGAAGATCAACGTGTCGAAGGAAGCGGCGAAGGCGCTGGTCGACATGCTGACGCCGACCGACTCCATCGTCGTTGGCGACGCGTGCATCGTGGGCGGCTGGCTGGTGCCGGCCCAAAAGGTGACGGACAAGGCGAAGATCAAGCAGATGATCGACGCCGCGGCGCCCTGCGATCCGCCGCACTACATGGACCACCTGGAAGCGGCGGCAGAAGAGCTGAAGGGGATCGATGCGAAGATCAAGCACATCGTCTTTGCCGGCGACGGCGACGCCCAGATGATCTCCATGGGCGAGTACGCATCCCGGGTGGCCCGCATCGCGTCTGCTGGCATTACGCTCTCGACCATCCATGTCAACTACATGCAGCCCTCGGAGCGGGTGCTGCTGGAACTGATGGCCCGGACGGGCAACGGCCGTTACTACCTGGCTAACAACGTAAACGCCACGCCCCAGATCTTCCTGAAAGAAGCGCAGACCATGGCCCGGCCCGGGGTGGTGGAGGAGGACTTCTTCCCCACGGTTCTGAGCCGGAGCCCGGTGCTGCAAGGGCTGAACGATCTGCCCATGCTCCGGGGCTACGTGGCGACCACGCCGAAGCCTGCCGGCGAAGTGGTGCTCCAGTCGGCCCAGGCTGACCCGGTGCTGGCGACCTGGCAGGCAGGCCTCGGCCGGGTTGCGGCCTTCACGTCCGACACCGGTGGCCTCTGGTCCGCCGACATGGTTCGCTGGCAAGACTTCCAGCGCCTCTGGTCCAACATCGTCACCTGGACGATGCCCGCTGTCGAGGAGACGGGCATTCGGACCGTTACTTCGGTGGTGGGCGGCAAGGCGCACATGACCGTGCAACTGCCCGGCGAAGGGCTGGCCGTGGGCGGCGTAGGCGGGGAGAACACCTGGCCGGCCAACCTTACGGCGGGCATCATCCGGCCTGACGGGTCGACGCAGATTCTGCCCCTGCAGGCCACGGCCCCGGGCCAGTACGAGGGGGAGATCCCCGCCTCGATGCCCGGCCCGTACCTGGTCAAACTGAGCGCCGGCACGCAGCGGCAGAGCGTGCAGCTGGGCGAGACCTTCCTGGTGGCGCCCTACAGCCCGGAGTTTGCCACGGGCGCCGTTGACCCGGCCTTCATGGAACGCCTGGCTCGGTCCGGGGGCGGCGCCGTGCTGAGCGACCCCGCTGCCGCCTTTGCCCGGAACCTGCCCAAGGCCCCGGGCCGCCTGCCCCTCGACCACGCCCTGCTAATCCTGGCGTTGCTGCTCTGGCCGGTCGACATCGCCATGCGGCGCCTGGCTGTTACCCCCGTGGAGGTGGCGGCGGCGCTCAAGCGGCGACGTGAGCGCCAGGCCCTGGCCCCGGCCACCGCCGCCGGCGCCGCCGTGCAGAAGCTCCGGGAGCGCCGGGAAGAACGGAGTGCAGCGCCCGCGGCCCCGCCGGCGCCCGCGGCCCCGTCGGCCTCCGCTGCGCCAAAGGCAGCGTCAGCCCCGCCTCAGCAGCGCCCAGCCGAAGCCCAGCCCGCAGCCACCAAAGAAACGGCACCCCCGCAGGACGGCCTCTTCACCCAACGCCTCCTGGATGCCCGGCGCAAGAAGAAATAGCACAAAAAAGGTCCAGCCACCCACGGCTGGACCTTTTGCATGACCGCAAAGCTACCCTTCGACCCGGAGAATCCGGAACAGGCGCCGGCCGCCCGGCGCCTGCACGGCGACCACGGCGCCCGGGTACTCCATCAGCAAGGCCCGTCCAATCGCCGAAGAGATACTCAGGTCGCCCCGCTCGAAGCTTGCTTCGCCTTCTGGTACGATCCGATACGTTGCCTGTTCGCCGCTCTCGAGGTCGGTGATCAGCACCTGCGAATAGAGCCGTACCGGCTCATGGGCGGATGCGGCCAGAATTTCGGCTTCCGCCTCGGTGGGCAGCGGGCCGGCAGTGGCGCGGGCGACCCGGTTATCGGCCTCGGCGGCGGCTTCTTTGACGAACTTGCCAATAGGATCATCCGGCCGGCTCTCCCGGCGGAGGCGTGTGATGTGCTCCGACGACATGGTATGGCTCCCTACTTCTGCTTCAGTTCGGCCGGTGTCACCTTCAGTGTCCCGTGCATGCCGACTTCGTAATGCCCCGGATAGTGGCAGGCCAGTTCAAACTCGCCAGCATCCAGCGTGACAACGGTAATCTCCTTCGTTTCACCGGGGAAGACTTCTTCCAGTTCCACCGCATAGTGGCCGAGTTCGAACTCATGCAGATACTTACCCCGGTTGGTCAGCACAAATGTGACTTTCGTGTGCTGGGGAACCGTGATATTGGCAGGCTCAAACTTGTGGTCGACCATGATGATTTCGATGCGCTTCTCCTGGTTGAACGGCACATCGACGGCGGGATCTTTTTGGACCAACTCCGCCCGAATGTCGACGCCCAGCAGTTTCGCAGCAGTGGAGAGCAGGCGGCCGAGTTTGACGGTCTCCTCATCCAACTCATAAAACCGGAATTCGGCCGGGGGCTTGGTGAACTCGTGGTCCAGTTCAATGGCGCCATCTTCAATATGGACGGCCAGCTTCGGATCTTCCTTATCCAACGCCGGCTTGACGGCGGCCCAGTGGGTGCGGAAGTTCTGGAACTTGGCCAGGGCGCCCGGAATATCCTGCTTCTTTCCGGCGTCGTTCATTTCACGGAGGGCGATGAGGCTGTCCTCAATGGGTTTGATCAGTTCCGGACGGCTGGGACCTTTGACAACCTCTTGCCCGGGGGGCTTGGCCGGCTCCTTCGGGCTGCAGCCGGACAGGAGCAGCGCCCCGGCAAGCATGGCGGCCAGCGCTGTCTGCAAATACTTCATCCAGCCTCCTCCTTTCACCGATGATTCGCTCACGGCAGATGCTCACACCAACTTGGACGGGATTTCAGCCCGTTTGGTTCTACGTTGGGCGAAAATCCCGGCATGGAAGAACGGTGAAGAGCCGACCGCCGTACTATCAGACAGGTAAACAAAGGAGGGTCTGCTGTGCGATTGATTATCCTTGGGCTGCTCTTTGGGGGAATACTGGGTTTGCTCGTACTCGGAGCCGCCGCGGCTGCGGGAAGGCCCCGCAAACAGCCCTATTGGCTGGCGGGCACCGCCTGGGGATCTCTGTTGACGGTTATGCTGCTCAGCGACTGCGTCGGCGCCAACCTGGGCCCCAGTTTCTTCGCACGTGCCGCCTATCCGGTCTTCTTTGCGGGCGTTGTCGGTTTTCCCGTTGCGCTGGTATGGGGGCAGCGGCCGTGGGTACTGAAATGGCTCCTGGCGCAGGTCATCCTCCTGCTGAGCGCAGCCCCGGCGTTTCTCGTAGCCGTGGCCTCCGCCCTCTGTTCCTTTCAGTAAAAGGCAGGGGACCGGCGATTCGGGGCGAACTACAGTATCACCATCGCCTATATGGGGAGGCCCGATCGAGTGCGCCAGTCGTTTCATGAACAACTCCAAGAACTTGGGCGGCGAATTGTCCATATGGGGCATCTGGTCAGTGAGATGATCGACCAGGCAACGCTCTCGCTGGCCCGGAAAGACTCCGAACTGGCCCGCCGCGTCATTGGGATGGATGACGAAATCGACCGCCTGCTAATTGACGTGCAGGTGAAGTCCATGCAGCTGCTGGCCCTCCAGCAGCCCATGGCGCGCGACCTGCGTCAGATTGGCACGGGTATCAAAATTGTGACCGACCTGGAGCGCATGGCCGACCATGCCACCGATATCGCCGAAGTGACGCTCCGCCTTGAAGGCGAACCGCTGATCAAGCCGCTGGTCGATATTCCGCGCATGGCGAACCTGGCCCAGGAGATGCTGCGCCAGGCCCTGACCGCCTACGTAAACGAAGACGAAAAACTCGCCCGCGCGATGATCCAGATG
>JARBUG010000168.1 GCA_029239785.1 Symbiobacteriaceae bacterium
GTTCGGCCCACCACTTCAATCCGGCAACCCCTGTCGAAAACCGCCTGCGGACTTCGTGGTCCTGTTGGTTTGTGTCAAACCATGCGCCAACGACAGCGCTCATTTTGTCGATCAGTGACCAAACTGCATCCGGCGCCAGGGGGCCGTCAAGATGCTCAAGAAAGAGCTTGCGGTACTGCCGCCGGTACAGGTCAGTGACCAGCAGCCGCTGCGACAGCCGGTTCCAACCTTCCAGGGGCACCCGATCCAGCCGGGCCGGGCGCCCATGCACATCAATCCCCCAGGTAGCGTCATAATCCCAGGGAATGATCCGGAAGATGCCACTGTCGGGATCCCGGTAGAGTGCGTAATTGTGCACGAACCCGTCGCGGTTGCCGACGAACACGGCCACCATCAGCCATTTCAGATAACCCGTCACATCGAGCCAGCGCTCCACCACCGCCGGAAACTTTCGCTCGGAAGAAAGGTTCAAGTCCATAATCAGGCGGCGCAGCGGCGCCGGGTCGGCATTGGCCACCCGCCGGTACCCCACTTCCAGGGGTTGCTTCAGGGCCTGGGTGTTGGGGCTGATCAGACCGAAATTGGCGTTGCGATTCAGTGCGTAGTAGATCTGCCCGGGCTTCCACCCCCGGCGGATGCAGAAATCGCTGTCGACCGATTCGATGGCCATGTACAAAGCAGGCGAATCCCCGCTGATATGCAGGTCGGTGTGGCGGCAGGTCGGCGCCGGGGCCCCCACATCATGGAATAGCTGAAAACTGAGTGCGGAGCGCATCATCGTCGGATCAATGTAGTCGGCGTTCAAATGCAGCCGGCGTATCCGGTGGCCGGCAGGCGGCGCGTCGGGCAGCCTGACACCGTCCATGTCTACCTGAAGCGACTTTTTGGGGAATTTTCGCGAGTGCGCCCCGCGAATCTTGACCGTGACCGGCAGATCCTCGCCGCCGTTCCACCGGATTCGGCCGGAGATGCGCCCATCGGCCAGGCGGCTCCACGGGGAATCCCCCAGGTCTAACTCGCAGCGAAGCATGGGTCACACCCTTTTCCATGGCCTTTCTCCCCACTCTATGCAAAAACGAGAGGGGCTGTTGCCCCCCTCGTTGCGTTACGTCATCTTATGCGATCGGCTCCACATGCACATGAACATGACCGATCGATTGAAACCCGGACAGTGTATGTTCCACGCGATCGCATATGCGGTGCGCCTCGGCAACGCTCAGGGTGGGAAAGACGCAGACCGTTACTTCAACGGCCACACGGTTGCCGATGTGCCGGGCACGCAGGTCCCGTACCTCCGCCACGCCCTTGACCCGTACCACCCGCTCACGAATCTGCGTCAGCCGGTCGGCATCGAACCCGTCCATCAACATGTGGCCGGCCTCAAAACCGATCCGCCAGGCCGTGTGAAGAATGACCAGGGCGATCAGCAGACCCGCCACCGGGTCACTCCAGTGCCAGCCCAGTTGTGACCCGATAACGCCCGCCACGGTGCCGATGCTGCTCAAAGCGTCGGCGCGATTGTCGTAGGCGGCGGCAGCCAGCGCCTGGCTGCCGGTTCGCCGCGCCAGCCGCATATTGTAAGTGTATACAGCAAGCATTGCAGCGGCGGACAGAATGCCAACCCAGACAGCCGCCCCTTCAGGCGGGCGCCGCCCCTGGTCCGCCACCGCCCCCAGGGCCGAAATGGCCACGTTAATGCCCGCCAGGCCCATTACTGCGGCAACAACCATGGCGGCCACATTCTCTGCCCGCTCGTGCCCATAGCGGTGGTCGGCGTCGGCCGGACGCAGAGCGATACGCAGTCCCAGCAGCACGGCAACCGAACCCAATACATCGGTTGCGTTGTTGACACCGTCGGCGATCAGGCCGCTGGAACCGCCCCACCACCCAAACCCCAATTTCAGGCCGGTCAGCAGTGCGTAAACGCCAATCGACACCCACGCACCGCGCTGGCTCACCTTCAAATCAGTGATCTGGGCCACTTTTTGCTGCACGGCCAAGCGCTCCCTCCGGGGCAATTTGGGCTTAGCGAAAGAATCTTTCCCATGGGAAACTCCCCATACACGCCGAAAGACCCGCCAGAGCTGTTGCTCTGCGAGTCTTTCCGCTTCGGGTTGTATTCTATCATGAATGGGTCCGCTTCGCAATTACCAGGTTTGCGGCAGCGGCCGGAGCCGCCCATAGGTTTCGTCGCCCCAGCGCAGCAGCGCCACGATGGACCGCGCATCCACGATTTCGCCACGGCGTACGGCATCCATCGCCTCAAAGTAGGGCAGAAACTCGACCTGAAGGTCTTCGGACTCGTCAAAGCGCATCAATCCGGGCTCCATTTGGTTAGCCACGAAGCAATAGACCTCTTCCGCCGAGTAGCCGGGCGCCGGATAGAAGGTCCCCACCAGCCGCAGGTCCAGCGGCTTGAGGCCGGTCTCCGCCTCCATTTCGCGCCGTGCCGCATCCTCGGGCGCCTCATCGGGGCGCCGGCGCCCGCCGGGCAGTTCCAGGCTCGACCGCCCGATGCCCGGGCGGTACTGCCGCACAAAGACGATACGGTCCTCCGTGGTCAGGGCCAGCACGCATACGGAACCGGGATGTTCCACCACATCCCGGGTGAACTCACGGCCCCGGACTGTCACTTTTACGGGCCGGATCTCATACATCCCCGGAGCACCCCTTTCTGGCCGTACGGCTCGACAATAGCATACCCAGAAACAATTCTGCACCCGGTCGCTTCTCCCCTTCCACAGCGCTTCCAGATGCAGATGAAGAGGAGAAGCAGGTTTTACCGACGAATATTTCCATATCCGAAATATGGGGGAGAACGTTTTGAACCTGCGCGGCCGCCTCCCACGCATCCTACTGATTATTATGGGGTCCAGCTTTCTGCTCAACTTCGCCTTCAACATGTGGCGCTCCGTCTTCAGCAACTTTGCCGCCCAGGAACTGATGATCAATGAGGCCCAGTACGGCTGGCTGGAAGGCATCCGAGAGATACCCGGCCTGCTCACGATCCTCATGTTCGCCCTGGCTGCCCGGGTTGGTGACGGACGGCTCTACACGGCCAGCATCGGCCTGACCGGCGTCGGCATTTTGATGTACGCCACATCCAATAGTTATGCAGACCTGCTCCTGGCCACGATTGTACAGAGCACGGGCTTTCACCTGTGGGGCGTTGTGCAGGATTCCATGGTGCTCAAGGCGGTGGACCCGTCTGACCGGGCTGCCCAGTTGGGTCGCATCAACAGCGTCGCCGCAGCGGCTACCCTGCTCGGTATGGGCGTTGTCACTCTGACCGGCCGGTGGGTCCCTGGCATCCGTCCGTACTTCATCATCGCCGGTATTGTGGGCCTCGCTGGGGCGGTTGTCTCACTGCTGGTACACCAGACGGCTAAGGAAAAGCGACAGGTCCGGTTCGTGGTGAAGTGGAAATACCGGTCTTACTACATTCTGACCTTGTTGCAGGGCGCCCGCCGCCATATTGTGCTGACCTTTGCATCGTTCGCACTGGTGAAGCTGCATGGTGCGTCCGTACAGACGATGGCCTTGCTGCTGGCCGTCCATAGCGGGCTGGCGATATGGACCCGCCCCATGATCGGCAAGATCATCGACCGGGTGGGCGAGCAGCGTGCGCTGTCGATCAATTACAGCGTCGTGGCGGTGGTCTTCCTGGGCTACGCCTTTGTGCAGCAGGCCTGGCTTGCATTTGCGCTCTTTGTGGTCGATAACCTGATGACAGGTTTTGATATCGCCGTGTCGACGCATGCCGGCCGGATTATTCCCCGTGAGGAGTTGTCTTCGTCGCTGGCGACGGGAACGACGATCAACCATATTTTCGGGGTGTTGGTGCCAGTGGCGGGCGGCATGTTGTGGAATTGGTTCGGGCCGCAGGTGCCGTTCTTGATGGGGGTCGGGTTGGTGTTGGTCGCCATGGTCTACTCGTGGAATTTGGATGCACGGCTGGAGGCGGCACAGCGGTCTGCGTAAGGCTGGCGTTCTGGGGCACACAAAAACGGCCTGGAGGGCAACCCTCCAGGCCTTACGATTTACTTCATGTCGCCGTCGGGCGCCAGGCCGCATTCGGCGGCGAAGCGGACCAGGCCGGTGGTCATCAGTACGGCGTCCACTACCTCAGCCGAATCCTCCTCCGAGAAGCCCTCGAACTCCAGGGAATCGGGGTCTACCCCATCCGGGTCCACGCAATAGGCCCGGGCAAAGGCCAGCAAACGGCGCAGGTCGAGGGGAAAATCGGCGCAATCCCCGTGCTCCGCCAGGCTCCGCACCACGGGCGTTTCCACCCCCAGCCCGCAGAGCACCTCGCTGAACAGGTTCACGCCATACCCGCACCCCTGCTCACGGGCCACGACCAGGGCAATCATCTGCTTGACCGTCCGGGGGAGGGCACCCTCCAGCACCGTGTGCCGAAAGGCAGTCCAGTTCTGGACCAGCACATCGTGGCTCACCGCCGCCATCGCCTTGAAGACGCCGGGCACCCTGCTCAGGCCTAGGCGGGTCCGGATCTCGCCATACAGCCCTGACAGGGCGCCCGCCTCGCTCTCCGACACCATGCGCGCCGCCATGACCCACCCTCCTTCAGGTCTGCCCCGATTGCGGTCATTATGTACATCATTTTACAATATCTAGCGGAACAGAATCAACAAAAACCGGCACCACTTGCGCGGTGCCGGTTTTCCAATTACGCCCGCGAGGGCTTGCCGCTCAGCTTCTTCTTCCGCTGATCCTCCCACTGATGCCAGAACAGCCACAGGGCGCTGGCGATGAAGATGGAGGAATACGTGCCGGCGGTGACGCCGATCAGCAGGGTCATGGCGAAGTCCCAAATGGTGTCGCCGCCGAAGACCAGCATGGAGATCAGCATCGCCTGCACCGAAACGCCGGTATACAGCGAACGGGTAATCACTTCCTGGATCGACCGGGTGGTCATCTCCTCCAGCGTCTCGCCCTTCTTGCGGAACTTCAGGTTCTCACGGATACGGTCGATGACGACGATGGTATCGTTCATCGAGTAACCGAGCACCGTCAGAATGGCCGCCACGAAGGTGGAGTTGATCTGGACCCGCATGAGGGCCAGCAGGCCGAGGGTGATGATCAGGTCGTGCACCAGCGCCAGCACGGCGGTGATGCCGAACTTGAACTCAAAACGGAACCACACGTAAATGATCTGCAACAAGGCGGCGATGGCCAGGGCGATGCCGGCCTTGGTGGCCAGTTCGCTGGAGACGGCGCCGGAGACATCATCTTCACTGATGATGGTGTACTCGCCGTTCTTCTTCAGCTCATCCAGCAGCTTCGTGCGATCAGCTTCGGAGAGTTCCGGGGTGCGGATGAACCACTCGCTGCCGGTTTCGCCGCCCTTCATCTGGGCTTCCTGCACGGAAGCGTTCTGGCCGACGACGGCGTGAACAGCATCTTCGACCTGGGCGTTGGTCAAATCGACCTTGTACTGCACATCGAGCATTTTGCCGCCGGTAAAGTCGATACCGAGGTTAAGGCCCATGAAACCCAGGGCGCCAAGGCTGACCAGGGAAAGGACGAGCGAGAAGACGAGCCAGTACTTCGCGCTCCGCATGTAGTTAATGCGAGTGAGGAAGCCCATTAGCGCGTCACCTCCTTGATACCGAAGAGGCGCTTGGTCCAGGGCCGGGTGGCGACCAGCGTGTTCAGCAGCCACCGCGTCACCGTAATGGAGGTGAACAGCGACAGCACGACGCCGACAGAGAGGGTCAGGGCAAAGCCCTTGGTAGCCGTGGTGCCATAGAAGTACAGAATGGCGCCCGCGATCAGCGTGGTAATGTTGGAGTCGATAACGGCCGAGAAGGCACGGTGGAAGCCGGCGTCAATACCGGACCGCAGGCCCTTGCCGTTACGCAGCTCTTCCTTGATGCGCTCGAAAATGATGACGTTGGCGTCAACCGCCATGCCAATTGAGAGCAGCAGGCCCGCGATGCCCGGCAGGGTGAAGACGGCGTTGATCGAGAGCAGGAAGGCCATGGTCAGGAACGAGTAAATCGTCAGGGCGATGGTCGCCATAACGCCCGGGAGCCGGTACAGGAACCACATGAAGAGCACCACGAACGCCATGCCAATCAGGCCGGCCATGGCGGACTTGCTCAGGGAGTCGGCGCCCAGGGTCGCCGAAACAACCCGGTTCTCCTGCAGGACCAGCTTGACGGGCAGCGCGCCGCCGTTGATCAGCTGGGCCAGGTCCTTGGCGCCTTCGACGTCAAAGTTGCCGGTAATGCGGGCCGCGCCGTCAGTGATCTCGCCCTGAACGACCGGGTTAGAGATCAGCTCTTCGTCGAGCATGATGGCGATCGACTTGCCAACGTTGTTGCGGGTGGCCTCGGCGAACTTCCGGGGGCCCTCACCCTTGAGTTGCAGGGTGACTTCGTAACCGGTGCCGGTCTGGTTCGGCGCCACGCCGGCGCCCTGAATATCCTTACCGTCCAGCACAATATTGTTGGCTTCATCACGGAACGTAATAACGGCGGTCTTGCCAATCAGCTGGCGGGCCCGCTCGGTATCGGTCTCACCGGCGATCTGGACGATGATCCGGTTGTTGCCCTCGTCGAGCTGGATCAACGGCTCAGAGACGCCAAGGCTGTTGACGCGCTTCTCAACCACGTTCATGGCAGCTTCCATGGCTTCCGGGGTGACGTCGCCCAGTTCGGAGTCGACGCCTTCCAGCACCATATGGACGCCGCCCTTCAGATCGAGGCCCAGCTTCATATGATTCTTGATCGGATCGTGCGCACCGTACCACCAGCCGGTAAAGCCAAGGATGGCAACCAGCAGTACGAGAGCCACAGCGTTCCAAACGCCACGCATGGCCCGTCCTCCTCATAAATAGTGTGGAACACGAACTATAGAGCGGAAAGAAAAGGAGGCCGTGAGCCTCCTATCACACACTAGCCATTCTACGAGGCTGACCATTTTCCTGTCAACGAAAGAGACTTGGTCTGTTTGACAGTCAAAGCAACCGCGTGCCATTGATGACCAGTTCAAAGCGGTACGCCAGAAATTCCGCGGCTCTTCGAGACATCATCATGCGTGTCAGGAAGATTTCGAAGTACTCTGCGATGGCGATGATCGATGTATCAACCTCCAACTGAAGCCGGATCGCCTTTTGGTCGGGCAGCACGCTCAATTCGGAGTGCGTGGCCGCATAGTTGACCCGGTCGTGAATATCAAAGGTCGCGATATCGCGGTTATAGACACGGCTCCGGTGCACATCCGACTTGTCGGCCAGAATCAGGGCCGCCGCCAGGTCGTTGACCGGGTTGCCGATCTCCTCTTCGTGATTGCCAATGGCCGCCATGATCGGTGCGATCTCCAGTGGCGGCATGCCCATGCGCGACAGGATGGCATGAGCCAGCAAGGCGCTGCTCTGCCCGTGTCCCTGCCGATTGATGATATTGCCGATGTCGTGCAAAAGTGCCGCAATGCCCACCAACTCGACCATCCGGGGCGGGCGCCCCAGGGCTTCCATTAGCTTCATGGAGCGGTGTGCGACCAGGCCGATGTGCCTGAGCCCATGCTCGGTGAACCCGATGGTCTGCAGCACTTCCTGCGCAACCTTGATAAACGCCTGTACTTCCGGATCGGCCTTCACATCTTGAAACGTTACTTCGGGCATATGGCAGATTCTACACTCCTGCTACTTGAGACTGGTGATGGTCGGGTCGATTTGGCGGGGTTGGTCGAGAGGTCCGTACGCGAACTTGTCAACCGGCCAGAACATGAAGAAGGCCTTGCCGTCGATCTTGCTGACCTCGATGGGTCCGATGGAGCGCGAGTCGAAGCTCATGCCCCGGTTGTCGCCCATCACGAAGACGTGATTCTCCGGCACCGGCTGTGCGTCCATGTCGACGGTGCTCTTGATCGCCGTGTTAATGAACGGCTCTTTCAGTGGCTTGCCATCAACATATACGATGCCCTTCCTGATCTCGATCGTTTCACCTGCGACGGCGATCACCCGCTTGATCAGCTCTCGCTGGGGGCGTGCGGGATCCTGCAGCACGATGATTTCGCCCGGTTTGGGCGCCCGGAAACGGTAGACCAGTTTGTTGACGAAGACACGCTCAAAGGTGTGGAGCGTGGGCTCCATTGAAGGTCCTTCGACGAGGTATACCTGGACCACAAACGAGCGGATCAACAGAGCGACCAAAAGCGCTACCACCAGCGTTTCTGCCCACTCACGAACGGCGCTCTTGCCGGGTTTCTTCGGCTCTCCGCCGGGTTCGTCGGCTGATGCGGGCGTTTCACCAGGCGCGCCAGTTACCGAGGCTGCGGCCGGATCTTGACCCGCCTCCGGCGCTGCCGCCAGTTCAGGCGGTGATTCCCCGTCCGTTCCCTGCGCCGCCGGTGTGTCAGACAACGCCTGGGACCCCTGCTTTTCTACAGACTCTTCGGAACCAGGGGACATCGAGACCGCCCCTTCCACAGTACAATCGTGTCTATTGTACTTCTCGCCATATCAGGTCGTCCAGTTTTTCCATTGGGTCCAGATCCTATCTTGCGGCCGCCGGTGCGACGTCAACGCCTGATTCCGCCAGGCGTGCCCGAATGCGGCGGATCAGGTCGACCGCTCCCGGGGTATCGCCATGGACACAGATCGTCTCCGCCCGAAGCGGCACCACAGTGCCGTCAATGGCCGTGACGCTGCCGCTGGTGACCATGCGCGTGGCCCGCTCGGCCACCTGCTCGGGGTCATGAATGACGGCGCCCGGCAGCTTGCGGCTGGCCAGCGTGCCGTCGGCGTTATAGGCCCGGTCGGCAAAGACTTCGCCGATTGCCGTCAGGCCCGCCGCCTGCGCGGCCTGTTCCAGTGCCGAGCCGGGCTGTGCGAACACCAGCAGGGCAGGGTCGAAGGCGACCACGGCCCGCACGATGGCGTCTGCCAGCGCCCGATCCTTCTGAGCCATGTTGTAGAGCGCCCCATGTGGCTTGATGTGCCGCAGCGGCACGCCCGCCGCCTTGCAGAATGCCCCGATCGCGCCAAGCTGATAGAGCGTGTCATTTTCAACTTCCAGGGGCGTGGCGTTCATTTCCCGGCGGCCAAAGCCGACGAGGTCGGGAAAGCTGACGTGAGCCCCAATGGCCGCGCTGTGCAGGCGGGCCAGTTCCACGGTGCGGCGCAGCACCTGCGGGTCGCCGGCGTGAAACCCGCAGGCCACGTTAGCGCTGGTAATCAGTGGCATCACCTGCTCGTCCAGCCCGAGTTGGTAGGTGCCGAAACTCTCGCCCATGTCGCAGTTCAGATCGACGTGCATGGCTACTCCTCCTGGTCTCGAATGGCTAGAATGTGTACAGCTTTGCGCAGGGCGGCCGGCGAAATGCCTGCGGCAATCGCCTCCTGCACCACCTGATAGTACTGGCTCAGAACCTCAGGGCTCATGGAATGCTCGGATTCCACCGCACCGCCGAAGAAATCGCCGCGCACCAGAAAGTCGGTGCTGAGGCCGACCAAACCTGAAAGGAGCTTCAGGAGGCGGCTTTGCAGGGGCGCCGCGCCGCGGAGGACATCGTCAAGAGCCTCCGGCGAATACCCCAGCCGGGCCGCAACCTGGGGGCGGTCGAGCAGGGTGGGATACGACTGCTGCAAGAACCGCAGCACGGCAGCCATGCGCCCCTGAATTGGGGCGAACTTGAGGCGTTCCCGCTCCTCAGATGGCAGGGAGCCGTAGTACCGGAGGAACCCGGTCCGCAGGGTCGCCGGCGCCGGTTCCTGCCCGTCGAGGAGGTAGTCGGGCGTAGTGCCGAAAAACTCGGCCAGTTTTCGGGTCGTGTCTGCTTGGAGACGGCGGCGGTTTCCAGCTTCCAAGGCGACCAGGTCACCATAGGGAATGCCTGTCATGATCGCTAACTCACGCCCGGCAAGGCCACGCTCGGTGCGCAGCCGGGCAAGGCGGCTGCCAAGCCCCTCCGTCATTCGCACACCTCCGCAGGAACCTACACGACTGGAACCTGTTGCCATTATACCGCTTGGGGCGAAGATCGACAATCAACGATACGTTGCGACAGGGCTCAGCAAATTCTCCTAGGTATTTACATTTGTCAGCTTGCGTTTCCTGGTTTTCCCTGGTATACTTTCCCTGGAAGCAAAAATTAAAACCTAGATAAGCGAGGTGCTCGTCAGTGGCTGTCGTGATTGAGCTGCAGGCCC
>JARBUG010000169.1 GCA_029239785.1 Symbiobacteriaceae bacterium
TCGTCAGCAGCCCGTTCGCACGGGCGCGGGCGAGCGTGGCGCCCCTGGCCCGGCGCCTCGGACTGCCGATTCGAGAGGACGGGCGCCTGGGCGAGCGGGTGCTGGCCGCCGCCGACCTGCCGGACTGGCTCACCCACCTGGAGCGCGCCTTCGCCGACCCCGACCTGCGCCTGCCCGGCGGCGAGACCAGCCGGGAGGCCGCTGCCCGGGCCGCTGCCGCGGTCGCCGCTGCGCTGGCGTCGGGCGCCCGCACCCCGCTCATCGTCACCCATGGCAACCTGATGACCCTACTGCTGCAACGGTTCGATCACCAGTACGGCTTTGCGCAGTGGCAGGCCCTGTCCAACCCGGACGTCTATCTGGTGACCGATCGTGTCGAACGCATCTGGGCGCCCCCGGCAGGAAGTTGAAGGCCGAACTGTCGAACTAGACAGTAGCATTCGGCGAAGAGGGGGAAGGGTCGATGGGGAACGAGGTCGCGGCGGCCTTCGTATCAGACCAGCAACGGAAGTTGCGTGACATTCGGCGGCGGATGCTTGACACCCTCGGGCAGTTGTCGGAGGCAGACGTCAACTGGCGCCCGGGCGCCGAGTCCAACAGCGTGGCGAACCTGGCGGTTCACGTGTGCGGCAACCTGACCCAGCGCTACGTCGCCCAAATGGGCGGCGCCCCGGATGTGCGGGACCGGGCGGCGGAATTCAGCCTCGACGTGCACCGGACCGTGGACCAACTCCAGTGGATGGTCGACTCGACCTTTGATGCGGTGGATGAGATTCTGGCGGGCTTCACGCCGGAGCGGCTGCTGGAAACGGTCCAGCTCCGGGACCGGCAGGAACCGTTGCTGCACATCATCACCCATACCATCAACCACGCTTCGGAGCACCTGGGGCAGATGCTCTACATCGCCAAGATGCGGCTCGGGACGGCTTGGAAATCTGTATAGGAACATGATAAGCCTGGCGCCGGGGATATTTCCCGGCGCCTTTGCTTTGCATAACCAGACCAGATCAGGCAGAGAGTAAACCCAAACGGAGGTGGCAGCACTTGACGCAAACCCTGGCACCCCATGAATCGCTGGAGCTGCACGAACTGATCAACTTCAAAACCCTCTGCCTGGCCAAATCGAAGCTGATGCAGGGGATGGTCTTTGACACTGACCTCAAAGCGCTCATGCAGAAGGATGTCGAACAGTCAAAGCGGGCCCTGGCCGAACTGACATCGCTCTATCAGGACGCGCCCATCCATTAATCCAGGCGGTGAGCACCAGATGAACAACGACTTCCTCGACCCCATCAACGCGGAAGGCATGCCCCAGTTGGCAGATGCCTCTTTCGCTCTCGACTTCGCCATGACCGCCAAGAACGGGGTCCGCAACCTCGCCTTCGCCATCGCCGAAACCGCATCGCCGCACCTGCGTGCAGTCCTGCGGCGGCAGCTTTCCGAGGCGCTGGCGCTCCATCAGGAGATATCGGAACTGATGCTGGCGAAGGGCTGGCTCCGCACCTACCACCTGGACGAGCAGTACGACCTTGACATGAAGTCGGCGGACACCGTCCTGAAGATCGCCAACATGGACATCTTCCCCGAAGACACCGCACGCAAGGGCCTCTTCGCAACCCCCAACAAATAAGGGAGATACGGGATGAAAGCCGTTACATATCAGGGCATCAAGAACGTCGCGGTCAAAGAGGTCAAGGATCCCAGAATCGAAAAGGCGGACGACATCATCGTCCGGCTGACCAGCACCGCCATCTGCGGGTCGGATCTGCACTTGATCCATGGCATGATTCCCAACATGCCCACCGACTACATCATCGGTCATGAACCGGTGGGCATCGTGGAAGAAGCCGGCCCCGCAGTGACGAAGCTGAAGAAGGGCGACCGGGTGATCATCCCCTTCAACGTGGCCTGCGGGCAGTGCCGGTATTGCCAGCAGCAGTTGACCAGTCAGTGCGACAACGCCAATCCGCATGGTGACACCGGTGGCTTCTTTGGCTACAGCGAAACGACGGGCGGGTACCCGGGCGGACAGGCGGAGTTCATGCGGGTGCCCTACGCCAACTTCACCCCATTCAAGGTACCCGAAGGCTGCGAGGTGCCCGATGAGCACCTGGCGGTGGTTGCGGATGCGCTGTCCACTGCCTACTGGAGCGTGGAGAACGCCGGCGTCAAGGAAGGCGACACCGTGGTGATCTTCGGGTGCGGTCCGGTGGGCCTCTTCGCCCAGAAGGCCGCCTGGCTCAAGGGCGCCAAACGGGTGATCGCCGTCGACTATGTCGACTACCGGCTGGAGCGGGCCCGGGCGCGCAACCACGTAGAGACGATCAACTTCGAGCACAAGGAGAACACCGGCAACCACATCAAGGAGATCACCCAGGGCGGTGCCGACGTGGTGATCGATGCCGTGGGCATGGACGGGAAGATGACGCCCCTGGAGTTCCTGGCCTCGGGCCTGAAGCTGCAGGGCGGCGCACTGGGCGCCCTGGTGATGGCGACGCAGGCCGTGCGCAAGGGCGGCACCATCCAGATCACGGGCGTGTACGGTGCTCGGTACAACGCCTTCCCCCTGGGCGACATCTTTCAGCGCAACATCAATATCCGTTCGGGGCAGGCGCCGGTCATTCCCTACATGCCGCAGATGTACGACCTGGTCGCCAGCGGCAAGATCGACCCGATGGATGTGATTACCCATGTGCTGCCGCTGTCGGAGGCGAAGCGGGGGTACGAGATCTTCGATACGAAGACGGACGGCTGCATCAAAGTGGTGCTCAAACCGTAAGCGGGAGGGGGATGGGTGATGGATCAGCGGTTTGCGCTGCATGAGACGCTGGAGTTGGCTGAGGTCTCGGCCTTCAAGGCGGTCTGCAATACGAAGGCCAAAACGATGCAGATTCTGGTTTCAGACCCGGAACTAAAGCGGCTGATGCAGGCGGAGGCAGAGCTGTCGAACCGGCAGCTGCAGGAGCTGAACGAGCTCCTGGGCCGGGCCCAGGAGCAGGACGTGATCGCGAAGACGACGCGGCCGACCCGGGGAGCGGAGCGGGGGGTGCACGCATGATTCCACTGATCGAACGGTTGATGGGCGTCGATACGCTGACGGATCAAGTGATCGCCATGGATTTGCTGGTGTCGGTCAAGGCGGGCATTCAGCTCTACGCTGTGGCGGCGACGGAGGCCGCGACGTCGGAGTTGAAGGCGACCTTCATCAAACATCTGCATGAGACGATCGATACGCATGCCCGGGTCACCGATTACATGATGGAGCGGGGCTTCTACCGCGCTTATCAGATCGGGGAGCAACTGGCGGTGGACCGGAAAACGGTGCAGACGGCGCTGAACATTCCTTCGTAGATGCAGACGCGGGCATGCCGTTCGGGGAGCCAGGCGCATACCCTGTCAGGGGAGGTGATTTCCCTGTCGGACGAATGGGAACGGCTGCCGGGCATGCAGCGGCTGATTACATTGGACGGCGTCATCTACGTCCATCAGAACCCGAAGCGTCGGCGGCGCCGGGTGGAGCGGGTCGTTGAGGCTTCGGATGCCGGGGAGCCGGCGCCGGAGTGGGAGTTTGAAGCCGGCGATGGATCGGCGGTGGAGGCTGAGGTCGCCGCTGTGGCGGAAGAGACCGGCGTCGAAGCTGGCATTGACCTCGCGCCGGTCGAGTGGGACGACGCAGAGACCGAGGGTGAGAGCTCTCCGTCCGCCGAGGCTGACCAGGAGACCGAACCGGCAGGCAACACCCGTACGATCGTGCGCACGGCTTCGATGGCGCCCCCGCCGGGTTACGCCCTGGAGTTTGGCACCGGGCGCCTGGTCAGGATCCATTCCTATAAAGGGCGCATGACCTACCCCAGCGGCGACTGGCCGTAAGCATGGTGTCGGGCGGAAGCCGCATTGGCCTCCGCCCGCTTCTCTTTTGTGTCTGGCAGGAATATATGGCTCCTAGCACCAATAGTGATGGAATTCCACCATCGGGTGAAAGGGAGTCGACATGAAGACGCTAGTTCTTGTGAACCCCAAAGCGGGTCGTGGCAGCGCCCTGCGGGTCTGGCAGCGCATCGAGGCTCTGGTGCCCCGTGAGCGGGGCGTCGATGTGGTGATTCCTGACAGCCTGGCAGCCACCAAGAAGGCCGCGGCGGACGCGGTGAAGGCCGGGCTCGAGCGAGTGGTGGTCGTCGGCGGCGATGGGACGCTGCTCGCGGTGGCCGATGAGCTTGTCCACTCGGACACGGCTGTGGGGTTGGTGCCTGCGGGAACCGGGAACGACTTCCGGCGCGACTATGGCCTGCCCCGGCGGCCCGAGGAGGCGCTGGCCGTGGCCCTGGGCCGGGAGACGCAGCGTGTTGACGTGGGACAGGCGTGGGGCGGACGCCATTTCCTGAACGCCGCCGGCATCGGGTTTGATGCGGAGGTGGCGGTGAAGGCCAGCACCTATCCGTCAGGGCTAGGGGGCACTTTGCCATATCTGATGGGTGCAATCACGACGCTGCTGCAGTATCGGCCGATGGAAGTGCGGGTGACCGTGGACGGTGTCCGCCGGTACGAAGGCGATTCGACCATGATCGCCGTCGCCAACGGCCGGTACTATGGCGGTGGGATGCAGATCGCCCCGGCCGCCCGGCGGGATGACGGGCTGATCGATGTGTGCGTGGCGGAGGGCATGGGGCCGTTGCGGCTGCTGGGCCTGCTGCCTCAGGTGTACGGGGGCGGGCACGTGAAGAGCCCCCGGGTCCATGTGCTGCAGGGGGAGCATGTGCAGGTCGAGGTGGGAGCCCCGGTGCGAGCGCATGTAGACGGCGACCCGTTGCCTTATGAGAGCCTGACGTTTCAGGCGCGGGCGAGGGCGCTGCGGGTAGCCTTGCATTGATCTCCATTGGAGGAGGCATTGATCTCCATGGGTGGTGGCATTGATCCCCAATAGAGGAAGCATTGATCCCCAATGGAGGGAGCATTGATCTCCATGAGTGTTGGCATTGATTGCCAACGGCATGGGCAGTGATGTCCGTGTGATGTGGAACTGATCTCCAAGGGGAGTAGCACTAATCTCGGTGGGAAGTGGCATTGATCTCCATTGGAGGGAGCATTGGTGCCTAAGAGGAATGGCATTGATCCCCAATGAAGGGAGCACTAATCCCCCTGTGCGTTGGCATTGGTCTCCAATGGAAAGGGCATTGATCTCGGCGTGAACCAGAAGTAATCCCCGATGGAAGGGGGACTGGTCTTGTCAGGCTTTCCCTGACTCGTTCGCACGCTTTTCAGCCTCGCCCAACCACCCGCGCCGCAGATCATCCTGCGGGATACTGGAGAGGTATGGCTTGATGTCAAGAATCGGGGTGCCGTCCAGCATGTCCAGTCCCCTGACATGCAGCCCGTTCCCTTCCCGTTTGATCAGTTCCACGACCGTGAGCCCCAGCCGGTTCGGGCGGCGGGGGGAGCGGGTGGAGAAGACCCCGTGGGGACGATTGTCAGTGGGAGGCGTCCACAGCAGGTCAAAGCCCTCCACCCGGTCAAAGACCCAGATCACATAGAGGTGTGAATACCCCTCGATATCGGTCAGGCCCTGCTCGTACTCGGGAAGGATCTGAAGCACGCCTTCCGCTTTGTGCTGGGCGCCGCAGCCCTTGGGAATCTGCCCGGCATCCGTGTAGGCATTCTGAACATAACCGATGGGCTGCATCGGGAACAAAATCTCCATGGTGATTCGCTCCTCTTTGGCTTCTCTTCCCGAGTCTCTCTTCTCCGATGTTTCGCCATCCAAAAACATACTTCCTGGAGTGGCGAACCCCGATTTAATTCGTGGCGTGAAGAAATCTCTCCCGAACGGCAGGGGATACTTTCCCTGTCGTATAAATCTAAGATAGATCACGTCAATCGCAGAGGAGGCGCCCCATGGCTGAGCAAAAGCGTCGGAAAATCACCGCTGAGGACCTGTACGCGTTCATAAACCTCTCTGACCCGCAGATCACCCCGGACGGCGAGATGATCGCCTACGTGCGGACCCATATCGATAACGACACCAAGGAACCCCGCTCCTCGATCTGGCTGATGCCCGCCGCCGGCGGCACGCCCATCCAGTTCACCCGGGGCGGCAAGAACGAATCTCAGCCTGCCTGGTCGCCCGATGGCCGCACCCTCGCCTTCGTCAGCGACCGGAGCGGCGACCGCCAGATCTGGATCATCGAGCGGTTCGGCGGCGAAGCCCGCCAGCTGACCTTTATGCGCAACGGCGCCGGCAACCCCACCTGGTCGCCGGACGGCAAGCGCATCGCCTTCACCGCCCTCGTCAACCACGACGAGAAGCGGGAGTTGCTCTGCACGCCCAAGAACGAGGGCGATAAGAAGGCCGTCGAGAAGAAGGCCAAGGACGAAGCCCGCACCTTCACCCGCATCTACTGGCGCTCCAACGCTTCCGGCTTCATGCTTGAGGCGGACAGCCATGTCTTCGTGGTGGACGTGCCCGCGCCCGACCAGGCGCCCGGGGCGCCCGTCCAGGTCACCTGGGGCAAGTACAGCCACGGCGGCCCCAAGTGGTCGCCCGACGGCAAGCTGCTCGCCTTCGTCGCCAAGCGGTGCGACGATGAGCACGCCCGGTTTGTCGACACCTGGGTCGTGGCGGCGCCCGAGGCCGGCAGCCCGGCCTGCAAGGCGACCCCCGCACCTCTCGTCCCCGGCGCCGAGGCGCCCAAGGGCGAGGCGCTCACCGCCCTGGCCGACGCCTGCGGCTGCGCCGCCCGAGAGGCCGAAGAGGCCTTCCAGCCCACCAACATCACCGGCTCCCGGGGCTTCCTGGGCGGCGGCTACTTCTCGCCTGACGGCAAGACCATCGCCTGCGTCGGCCACGAGAATGAGTTCGAAAACGCAACCCAGGCGAAGATCTACCTCTTCCCTGTGACCGGCGGCGAACCCCGTATCCTGGACAACTGGGACCTGGCCATCGGCGACACCGTCAATGCCGACGTACGCAACGGTGGCGGCGGCATCGAGATCACCTGGGCGCCGGACGGCAACATGATCTACGTGCCCGTCTCCGAGCGGGGCACCTGCGCCGTCTACGCCTTCCCCGTGGTGGGCGGCAAGCCGCAGCTGGTCGCCGGCGGCAACCGTGAAATCGCCTCCGGCACCTTTGACAGCAACTGCGAAACGCTCGCCTTCATCGCCGGCGACATGCGGAACGTGGGCGACCTGTACGTCATGGACTGCCGCGAGTTCGAAGAGAAGCGGCTGACCGACGTCAACGCCGATCTGGTGGCCCAGATCGCCTGGCCGGAAATCGAAGAACTCAACTTCAAGGCGCCCGATGGCTGGGACCTGCACGGCTGGCTGATGAAGCCCGTCGGCTTCCAGGAAGGCAAGCAGTACCCGCTGGTGCTCGATGTCCACGGCGGCCCGGCCACCTGCTGGGGCCACGCCTTCTCGCAGGAGTTCAACCTGCTGGCCGCGAGCGGCTACGGCGTCCTCTTCATCAACCCCCGCGGCTCCACCAGCTACGGGCAGAAGTTTGTCGATGCCGTTCGGGGCGACTACGGCAACCGCGACTACAAGGACCTGATGTGCGCCGTCGACCTCGCCATCGCCAAGGGCTGGGTCGATGAGAAGCGGCTCTGCGTCACCGGCGGCTCCTACGGCGGCTTCATGACCAACTGGGTCGTCACCCAGACCGACCGCTTCGCCGCCGCCATCAGCCACCGCTCGATTTCGAACTGGGTCAGCTTCGCCGGCACGCCGGACTTTGGCCCGTTCTTCAACATCGGCTCCCACAAGGTGACCGATCCCTGGTCGCCCGAAGGCGTCGAGGAACTGTGGAATATCTCGCCGCTCAAGTACGTCAAGAACGTGAAGACGCCGATTTCGATGATGCACTCCGAGTACGACTACCGGTGCCCCATCGAGCAGGCGGAGCAGTTCTACATGGCGATCAAATTCTACAAGCAGGCGCCGACGGAGCTGGTGCGGCATCCCCGGTCGAACCATGACCTGACCCGGGTGGGCCCGCCCACCCTGCGGGTGGACCGCTTCCACAAGATGCTGAAGTGGTTCGGCGCCTATGCGCCGGCCAACGCCGCCGAAGCTGACGCGACGGTGGAGTAGGTCTTCAAACATAACGAACGTCCGTGGCAATTGTGCCACGGACGTCTCTTTTTGCCGGTCACCAGCCCTTTTTTCGCAGACCGCGCGACATTCCGGCAACTTCAGCGTCGTTACAGGTGAAGGTGATCGCACATGATCAAGCTGTTCGAAAGAAGCCGAAGACGCAACCTGCTGGATGAGTGGTACCGCACAAACTGGCCCGACCTGTATCGCTTTGTCTATCACCATGTCCAGAACCGCCAGGACGCCGAGGACCTGGCCCAGGAGGCCTTCTCCCGGACCCTGGCCCACCACAGCGCAGACGAGCCACCCACCCGCCAGTACTTGTACACCACGGCCCACAACTTGATCCGTGATCGCTGGCGCCGCCGCTTGCGGACTGGCGTAGCCATGCCCCTGGAAGAGGCCCTGCTTGCGCAGGCCGCCGACGATGAAGCGATTCAGCTCTGGGTAGGCGACCTACTGGCCAAGCTCCCGCAGGAGTACCGCACCGTCCTGGAACTGCGCATCATCGCTGGCTACTCCCGGGAGGAGACGGCCCGGCGGCTGAACACCACCGATGGGGCGGTGCGCAGCATGCAGTACCGGGCGCTGCAACTGCTGCGGACCATGGCAAGCGATGAGATGGAGGTGGCGAAATGATGAAGCTGGAGGAGCAACTCGATCGGAACCTGGAGGCCCTGCGCCTTGAGCGGTCGCCGGAACCTCCGGCTGACGCCGAGGAGGCCGAACTGCTTGCGCTGGCCCGGGCCGTGCGCCGCCTGCGCCCGGCCGAGGCGGTGGCTGTGCCGCCTGCCCCGCCGCTGGCGTCGGTGCTGCGCCCCCGCCGGCGCCCCTGGCTGGCGGTGACCACGGCTGTGGCGGCTGTAGCCGCAGTGATTCTGCTGGTGATCACCATGAAACCGGTCGATGTGGTGGCCGCCGCCGAAGCGAAGCTGATGGCGCTGACCAGTTATCATACCATTGCTCATTTCACGGACCCCGGAGCCGACCCGAACACCGGTGCAGTCCGTGAATGGACCACGGAGATCTGGTACGACCAGGGTAAGTACCGCATTCAGACAGGCGATGACCTGATGATCTATGACGGGGCCGGGACCGAGTGGCACGTGTACGCCAGCCAGCGGCAGGTGTTGAAGATGACGGGCCTGCCAGAGGGGCGCATGCAGTACTCTTCCGTGGATGACCTGCTCAAGCTGCTTCGGGAGTACCCCTACGTGGTCGAAGGGGACGAGGTTTACAACGGTCATCCCGCGGTCCGGGTGAAGGTGACGATGAAGTCGGGTCTGACCCAGTACATGTGGTTGGACACAAAGACCTACCTGCCCGTCGGGGGGCGAAGCGTAAACCAGCAGGGGCAGGAGTACTTCTGGACCGAGGACTGGGAGATCAACAAGCCTGTCGATCAGGCGCTGTTCACCTACGAGCCCCCGGCGGGGTTCAGCGTCCAGACGCTGGGCCCGCGGTAACAAAGGAACCACCTGCAGCCCCGTGCCTGGGACGGCGCGCCTTCAGTCCCGGTCAAACAGGAGGTACTCAGCGGTCAGTTTCAGTCCAATCTTCTCGGCGATCGCCCGGGAGCCGTGGTTGTCCACCTCGGTGATCCAGACGGGGTCCAGCCCCCGGCGAACCCCTTCCATTATGGTGGCATAGACGCAGGCGGTAGCGAGCCCCATGCCCTCGTATCCCTTCAAGGTGCGGAGGGCGTGGTCAACGCGCCTGGCCGAAACAGCGTGGGCCATGCAGGCGGCGACGATCTTCCCTGCCGCCTCGTCGATAACGGCATAACCGAAGCCATGGGCGAAGAAGTCATCGTATGAAAGGAAATCACCGATCGTCCCGGCCTTGCGGTAGGCGGGACGATACTGGCAGAGCATCTCCAGGTGCTCAGGGCCGACCGCGGTCAGTCGGAAGCCTGCCGGCAGCGGGCGCTGCCCATAGGTAACGCGGTTGTACCGATACTCCACGGAAGGCAGGGGAGTAAAGGTTCCCCACATCTCCTTCAGAAGCGG
>JARBUG010000021.1 GCA_029239785.1 Symbiobacteriaceae bacterium
CCTCAAACAGGACTCGGTGAGGCATCCACAACTGCAACGTGCATCCTCCTCAGGATGTCCGGTTCCCTGTTATGGTCTCCAGAATCACCACGCCGTAGCCTTCAACCTCGACTGTGCCCTCCAGCGCCTTTTCCGTCAGCAGATCGGTTCCTATGGCCCCGTTGAGGTCGACGCGCACCGGCGCCGGGTTGTGATTGAGCACAAACAGGTACGTCCGGCCCTGCTTGCTTCTGCAGGTCACCTCGACGTTCTCGGCGGTGACCAGCAGCGGCCGAATCCCCCGCTCTGTGCACAAGTGCTCCAGAAGCTTTCCCACGAAACCGGGCTCCGGGTCGGCGCCAATGTACCAGGCCGTGCCGGCACCGAATCGGTTTCTGGTCAGGGCTGGCGTTCCCCGATAAAAGTCCTTCGTGTAGGTGCCGATCACCTTAGCGGTCTCTGCATGAATCACGCTGCAGATCAGCCCTGCCTCATAGGTGCCGGCGAGTGCCGGGATATCACTGCCACAAGCGATTTCGTTCCGCTCATCCGGATACAGCGCATCAAACTCCTCGACCCAGATCCCGGTGACCCGCCTCAGTTCACCCGGGTAGCCACCGGGCACGACGATGTCATTCTCATCGACCATGCCACTCATGAAGGTGGTAACAAAGGTGCCGCCCGCTGCGACGAAGGCTTCAATGCGACTGGCATAGCCCGGTTGGAGCAGGTAGAGCGACGGGGCGACAACCACCTGGTACTTCATCAAGTCCGTCTCGGTGGTAATCAGGTCGACTGGGATGTTCTGTTCCCACAGCGCCCGGTGGTATTTGCTGATCTGAGGCATGTACTGCCAGTCCTTCGAGGGACCGGCCGTGTTCTCCATGGCCCACCAGTTCTCCCAGTCGAAGAGAATCGCCACCTGGGCTTCCACCCGGGCATCTACTACTTTGTCGCCCAAACGGTGCAGTTCCGCCCCGAGCGCCGCGACTTCGCGGAAGACCCGGGCCTCGCCATGACCGGCATGGCTGATGACGGCACCGTGAAATTTCTCGCTGGCGCCCAGGGACTGGCGGAGTTGAAAGAACATGACCGTGTCGGCGCCATGCGCGATGGCCTGATAGTTGTGGAGCCGCATCGTGCCGGGTTTCTTCAGCTGGCAGTACTGCTGCCAGTTGACCTGGCTCGGGGTCGTCTCCATCAGCATGAAAGGCTGGCCGCCTTTCAGCCCGCGCATCAGGGCATGCCACAGGGCCGGTTCGGCCGGGTGCGTGCGGTTGGACGGGTAACTGTCCCAAGAGACGACGTCGAGATCCCTGGCCCAGGCGGCGTAATCCAGGGGCTTGTAGGCGTGCATGAAGTTCGTGGTGATGGCCACGTCAGGAGAGTGGCGACGAATCGCATCACGCTCGAGGCGCATGCACTCCTGCAAGCTTTCGGACTGAAAGCGATTGTAATCGAGTGCGATGGTCTGGAACTGAGGTTTATCCGGCTGCCAGTATTCTGTGAGTATGTTTGGGGGCACAATCTCTTCCCACTCGTAGAATGTGTGGCTCCAGAAAGTCGTGTACCAGCGACGGTTCAGCTCCTCAAGCGTTCCGTAGCGCTTCTGCAGCCAGGTGCGAAATGCGCTGGCGCAGTTGTCGCAGTAACAGTATCCGCTGAACTCGTTGGAGATGTGCCAGGCCACGAGCGCATCATGCCCGGCATACCGCTCAGCCATCTTCTCAGCCAGGCGGATGGCGTACAGCCGGTATGTAGGGCTGTTGGGGCACGACTTGTGGCGGCCCCCGTATTTGCGTTTGCGCCCTTCAAAATCGACACGGAGGATGTCGGGGTACCGCCTGGCCATCCAGGCGGGATGGGCGGCGGTGGAGGTGGCCAGACATACCTTGATACCGCCCCCGGCCAACTGGTCGAAGATGTCGTCCAGCCAGGCAAAATCGTACCGGTCCTCCTCGGGCTGAAGCAGTGCCCAACTAAAGACCGGGAGTGTCGCCACGTCGATATGCGCCTTGCCGAAGAGACGCAGGTCCTCCTGCCAGATCTCCCGGGGCCACTGGTCGGGGTTGTAATCGCCACCGTACCAGATTTTCGGGAGCTTGTCGCTGATCAATGGCATGCACCTTCCTGAATGGAGTTTCAACATGTATGTAAGATAAGCAGGTCAGATTGCGTGGCATGCTCCGAAAGCGGGTACCCTCTCCTTGAGAGGTGATCGCGGTGACTGTCTGGCCTTCTCTACCTGAACTGCCGCCGCCAACCGGCGTCGATGCCTGCTCCCTGTGCCAGCTCTCCTGCCAGCGGAGCCGGGTCATCTGGGCGGAGGGCAGCCCTTCGGCACCGGTCATGGTGGTGCTCGACAACCCCGGTGCCCGGGAAGACCGCGAGGGCAACCCCTTCGTATGCGGCACCCGGCAGACACTGCATACCGCCGCCCAAGCGGCCGGCCTGGGGCTGAACGACATGTACGTGACCTGGGTCCTTAAGTGCAGACCGACCAGGGCCTATGATAAGCCGGCTGCCCGGGCGGCGTGCCTTCCCTATTTGCAGCAGCAGCTCGAGGCAGGCGCCGCCCGAGTCATGGTGCTTATGGGCAACGTTGCACTCCAAGCGGTCCTCCAAGACCCCACCCTGGAAGTCAAGGCGCTGCGCGGGCAGGTACTGACCCACACCGGGCGCCCGACCATATGCAGTTACCACCCACTCGCGGCGCGCCGGCGCCCCAACCTGCTGGCGTATCTCGAAGAGGATTTGCACCTGGCTGCGCAGGTCGCATTCGAATCATAGCAAAAAGGAGGGCCATTGCCCTCCTTTGCGTTTGAACTTGGTGGGCCATGATGGATTCGAACCATCGACTCTCCGCTTAAAAGGCGGATGCTCTGCCCCTGAGCTAATGGCCCAACATGGAGCAAACTCCGGGAAACGGAGTCTGCCCAAAGTGGCTGGGGCGGCAGGACTCGAACCTACGCATGCGGGAGTCAAAGTCCCGTGCCTTACCAACTTGGCGACGCCCCAATATAGTGGGCTGACTGACCGGATTTGAACCGGCGACCTCCTGAGCCACAGTCAGGCGCTCTAACCAACTGAGCTACAGTCAGCATGTGCAACGAGTCTGGCGCGCCTGGCAGGATTCGAACCTGCGGCCAACCGCTTAGAAGGCGGTTGCTCTATCCCCTGAGCTACAGGCGCTTGTGTAGCAGAGGTTATCTTAGCATAAGGAACACCGGGTGACAAGCAGGGATCGACTGGCAAAGGAACCATCCGGCGCCGACAGGCGATACAAAACGGGCGGCACTTGGTGTCGCCCGCAGAGGGACGTATGGAGCGGGTGATGGGAATCGAACCCACGTGGCCAGCTTGGAAGGCTGGGGCTCTACCATTGAGCTACACCCGCATGTGAACTGCCGGCGTCGGGAAGTGGTCGGCCCTTTCGTGGTTGCTTCGCAACCTACTGCCGGGCGACGAGTGGTTCGCCATCGGTCGGCCCTTTCGTGGTTGCTTCGCAACCTACTGTCGGGCGACAAGTGGTTCGCCATCGGTCGGCCCTTTCGTGGTTGCTTCGCAACCTACTGTCGGGCGACCAATTGTTTCACAATTGGTCGGGGTGACAGGATTTGAACCTGCGACATCCTGCTCCCAAAGCAGGCGCGCTACCAGACTGCGCCACACCCCGTTCGAATCCTGCACGACTGAGTATATCTCACCGCCAGATGCTCTGTCAAAAGTTAATTTCTGCTGTTGGATACGTTCTTATCCGCTTGCCGCAACGATTCTGGCTGAGTGAATGACGCCGCCCTCGATCTCTAGCATGGCACAGGTGGGAGGGTGGTTATGCAGGCGCGGCGCCGTTAAACTGCCCGGGTTTAGCAGCAGCACACCGCCGTCGTCGATGCAGACAGGAATATGTGAGTGCCCGAAAACGGCCACCCGGGCGCCGGCTTCCTTGGCCCGGTAGTAAATGCGGTCGGTGGTGTACTTGACACCGTCATGGTGCCCGTGGACCAGCAGAAAGCTGACCCCTTCGATCTCGAAGCGGTCCTGCAGGGGCTCGGTCAGGCGGTGGTCGCAATTGCCGATTACCGCCCGCACCCGTCCGGGGTCAACGCCCAGTTGCTGGGCCATGGGCTGTGCGTCGCGCAGAAAGTCGCCGGCGTGCAGGAGCCAGTCGACCTTGCCCAGTTGAAACCGGCACAGGTTGCTGATGTCCCCGTGCGTGTCGCTCACAATGCCCACGCGCACCATGTCAGCTCAACTCCCCAGGAGTTCTGGCAGAAGCTTCATCACCTTCGCGAGGGCCCGGCTCCGGTGGCTGATGGCGTTCTTCTCTTCCATGGTGATCTCTGCGGTGGTTTTGCCGCTCTCTAGCACGAAGATAGGGTCGTAGCCAAATCCGCCGGTGCCATGCGGCTCCCGACCGATCGCACCCTCAAGCTCGCCCCGCACCACCCGCTCCCGCCCGTCCGGCGTGACGATCGCGATGGTCGAGACGTACCGCCCCGTCCGCTGCCCGTCCGGAATGGCCTCCATGCGCTTCAGGAGGGCGTTCAGGCGGTCCAGGTCGGACCCCGGCACCCAGCGGGCGGAGTGAACCCCCGGCGCACCGCCGAGGGCGTCAACGGCGATGCCGGAGTCTTCGCCCAGGGCGGGCAGGCCCGTGGCCGCACACGCCGCCCGGGCCTTGATCAGGGCGTTTTCCTCAAACGTGGTCCCCGTCTCATCGACATCGCGTGCGGCGGGATCAAGCCCGACCACCTCGATGCCAGAGCCGGCCAAAAGGGCCTGGAGTTCACGTAACTTGCCGGGATTCTTGCTAGCGAGCACCAACCGCCTGTTTGACATTGCCATCTACCTCTGCTCCCAGGGCGCCCAACGTGGCCCTTTGTATGGCGACCAGCCGCTGCACGCCGCTTTCGGCCAGCGCCAGGAGCTGATCTAATTGATCACGAGAAAACGGCCCCGACTCGCCCGTTCCCTGCACTTCGACCAGGCCGCCGTCCCCGGTCATGACCAGGTTCATGTCAACCATGGCCCGGGAATCTTCGGTGTAGGCAAGGTCCAGCAGCGGCACACCATCGACGATGCCAACGCTGGTGGCAGCCAGGAAGTCCGTAATCGGTAACTTATTTATCATACCGTTTCGGCGCAGCAGGTCGCAAGCATCTACCATCGCGACAAACGCACCGGTAATCGACGCCGTCCGGGTGCCGCCATCGGCCTGAATCACATCGCAGTCGATCAGCAGCGTCCGCTCCCCCAGCGCCTTCAGGTTGATGACGGAGCGGAGGGCCCGCCCGATCAGGCGCTGGATCTCCATGGTGCGGCCGCCGGGCTTGCCGCGGTTTACCTCGCGCTGGTTCCGCTGGCCCGTGGCCCGGGGCAGCATGCCGTACTCGGCGGAAATCCAGCCTTCGCCCTTGCCCTTCATGAAGGGCGGTACCCGGTCCTCGATGGTGGCTGTGCAGATGACCCGGGTCTTGCCGACTTCGATCAGAACGGAGCCTTCGGCATGCTCTATGTACTGGCGCTGCATGGTGACCGGGCGAAGATCATTGGGGGTGCGACCGTCCTGGCGAGTCAAAGGGAGATCACTCCTGGTAAAAGTCTAGGTGAATCTGTTCGGCGTGGGTTACGCTGCCCGGCCAGAGCCGGCCGGCGACTTCAACAAAGTGGCCGGGGTCAGCCGTGGTGTAGAAGGTGCGCCGGCCGACGCCCCCGCCCGGTTCTGCGGTGCCGTCGGCCTGGAGCCGGTAGGCAACCTCGGCGGCAGTGGCCAGACCGGGGTCGATAAGCGTGACGCCCGGCCCCACCACGTCAGCGATGACCGCTTCCATATGCGGAAAGTGTGTGCAGCCCAGCACGAGGGTATCCATACCGGCTGCCATAAGCGGGGAAAGGCAGCGCTCCACTTCCTCCCGCACCACGGGCCCGGAAATGACGCCCTCCTCGGCCCGAATCACCAGAATGGGGCAGGGCTGCTGGGTGATGGCGCCGTCGGGCCGGTACTGCATGAGCGTGCGCGGGTAGATGCCCGAATT
Organism: Symbiobacteriaceae bacterium; assembly: GCA_029239785.1. GTDB lineage: Bacteria > Bacillota > Sulfobacillia > Symbiobacteriales > Symbiobacteriaceae > JARBUG01. Next base: position 6,018 of record JARBUG010000021.1, read on the forward strand.
GCACGTGCCCTGGGTGGCGGCCACCCCGATGCGACCGGAGCGGGAGACCGCAGCGGCCGCCCGGGCGCCCGGGTGGACTACGCCAATCGCCGGCACGGGGAGGTTCCCGCCCTCCAGCAGGTCGAGTGCGGCGGCCGTGGCCGTATTACACGCGACAACCACCAACTTGCAGCCCTGCGCGGCGAAAAAGCCCATGAACCCGAGGAAGTAACGGCGCACCTCGGCCATGGGACGGGGACCGTAGGGGAAATGTGCGGTGTCGCAAGCATAAACCAAGTCCTCGGCGGGAAGGAGACGGGCAACTTCACGCATGACCGTCAAGCCGCCTTCCCCGGAATCAAAAAAGCCGATGGGGCGCGGGCACAAACCACTCGCCTCCTGTGCTGCGGGCAAGCCTGGGTGTATAGTCTACGGCGATAACGGCCCGCCCATGCCAAACGATACGCAAAGGACGCCACCCAAACTGGGCGGCGTCCCGGGCTTGTACAATATCTTCGATGGGGAAATCGGCTATACCTCGCGGGACATGAGGTAGTTCAACTGCTCGACCGACTGAATCAGGCGCTCCTTGTCGGCCAGGTCGATTTCCGCCAGAATGGTGGCCAGGTAGGTCCGCCGGGCCTCCATTACCTCTTCGATGACCGAGGAGCCCTTGGGCAGCACCTTCAGGCGGATCACACGCCGGTCGTTGGTGTCGCGCGCCCGCTCAATCAGGCCGTTCCGCTCCATACGGTCAATCAGGTCGGTCGCAGTGCTGCAAGCCAGATACATCTTCTGGCAGAGTTCGCCCATGGTAAGTTCGCCATGATCGCGCAGTACGAGCAATGCATCCAACTGCGGGGGCGTGATGTCAAAGTTGCTGAGGATGTCCCGCCCGCGCTTCTTGAGGATCGTGCCTACGTTCCGAAGCAGCTCCTCAATTTCCGCCACATGCCGATCAACATTCGTCTTCGTCAGCACACCCAGTCACCTCCACAGGATTTATTAGCCTCTATAAGGGCTAATATTTTCCCATCAATCTCGCGGCTACCGAGTGTTTAGGGTAGCGGAAATTGGATGGATGCTAATTGGCGACCGCCGCCTTGATTTCCTGCCAGAAATAGTCGAAAATCCCGTTCTTAATAGCTTCTGCGGCTTTGGCCGGATAGGTCTTGACGACCACACCGGGCTCTGCGATAGCTGCTTCCTCGGCGGCGTTGGACAGGTACCCCAGCTCCAGCAGGACCGATGGCGCCTTCGTCTCCTTAATGACATAGAATGCATCCTGCCGGATTTTCCGGTCCGGGAACCCCAGCCCCCTCAGAATGGCCGGGTGGAGTTTCTGGGCCACCAGGCGGCTCTTGGGGTTGGTGGTCCAGTAATAGGTCTCGATGCCGCGCACCGTGGCGTTGGTGGACGAGTTGTGGTGAACCGAAATGAACAGGTCCACGGCAGGTTTGACGGCATTGACCAGCGCCGGGCGTTGGGTAAAGTCGAGCCCTTCGTCGCCGGTGCGGGTCATGTAAACGATGGCCCCCGCCGCCTGCAGCCGCTTCTGGAGCTCCAGGGCGACCTGCAGGTTGACGACTTTTTCGTAGGTGCCGTACGTCTTGCCAATGGAACCGGGGTCATCCTTGGCGCCCGGAATTCTGCCGTGTCCGGCATCAATCCAGATGCGCTTTCCGAGTATCGGCGAAGAGACCAGGTCGATGATGACGCTGGGATCACCCGCCTTGGAGACCAGCGTATGCCCCAGATAGTAGGGCAGTGCGATGGTGACGAGACTGGAATTGGGTGCGGCACCGGGCGAAACCGTTACCGTGTTAATGGTGCCATCCTGATAAGTGAGCAGGTTGGCGGGCAGGGCGCTCCGCCCCTGCGGAATCTCCACCTGGATCAGCTTCAGTTCGGGATATGCCGTGACCTTCGCATCCATGGGGAGTGAGGCGTTTATGGAGAGCCGCGTAACGCCCTGGAGTTGCTCAGTTCTGATGGTTTCAATCCGGGGGAGAATCTGAACCCGCAGCCCGCCGTCGGTGGGAATCACCTCGTAGGAGGCTGCGACCTTGAGATCAAGGACAATCCGTACGCCTTCGGCCCCTTTGTCGGCCGCCCTGATTCGGGAAACGTAGGGGTTGTCCAGTTCCAGCAGTTCCGGCGCATTCGCCGACAGATGAACGTCGGGCAGGTCCAGCACGATCCGGGCCGGCGCAGGGCTGTTCACCGGAAAATGCGTGTACGATACTCTGCCGGTGAGTCCGATGTTGACCATGGCGATGCGTTTGTCTTGCTGTACTTGGTAGCCTGTTACGGTATGGTCGAATTCAACCGTCAGCTGCCTGCCGTCAGGGGAGAGCAGGTAGCGGTACATGGGCGTGTTCCAGAGTTGTGCTGTCAGGCGGACGGTCCGCCCGTCGGCAGCGAGCCGCAGCCCACTGACGAGTCCATCCAGAACCTGCCGGTCGGCTACTGTGGCGGTAATGGTCGCCGGGTACAGGTCGAGCGTCAGGTCGTTGCCCGTCACCTTCGGCATGACGGATAGCAGCGGTTCGGAGAGTGTCAGCACCACCCGGCCTTTGTCGGCACCGTTGGTGTAGGTCATGCCGGTAATGGCCGTCGGCTTGCGGAGAATATGGGCCGTGCGGGTGGCAGGATCCCATTCCACCGTTCCGCCGAGCGCTTCCACAATAAACCGAAGCGGCACCATGGTCCGGTCGTTCACAATTTGCGGTGCAATTTGCAGTTCGACGACTTGGCCGTTGACCAGGGCCTGCTTGCTGCCCACCGTGACGACGATGGTGTCGGATCCCCTCGTGACCGTGGCCTGCCGCGTGGCCTGGTTCCAGGTGAGTTCACCGCCGACCGCTTCGCCCACCGACCTGAGCCCCACCAGCGTCCGATCCTCGACGATGACCGGCGGAACCGGCATTTCGAGGGGCTGTCCTTCTACAGTGACACGAATCTGGGCCAGAACTTCTGCACGGGCCGAAGGCGCCCATAGAGATACAGTCAGGATGCCCAATAGCATGAGCAGCAAGATCTTAGGAAACTTGATGTTTTGTATCTCTATCATCGTATACGGAGTCCTCCTCGATCAGGTTCGATAGGACCGGTAAAAATATCACGAAAAAAATTCGTAGAGCCAAACGAGATTTCCGTCTGTGTTTCGATGGAAAAGCCCCCGTGACCTTTGTGGGGTCACGGGGGCTTTTCAGGTAATTGGTGGAGGTGGCGGGCTCTGCCTCCCGCGTCCGAAAGAGCACCAGACAGGACTTCTACGAGCGTATCCTACTTACTTAGTTCTCGCCCTCATCGCCGCCAGTAGGCGGGCTTCGAATTGGGCCAGCCCCGAAAAGTTCCTCGCCCCCCGAGTCCGAGACAGCCCCGGGAGGAACAGCCCGCTATTTGACGCTACAACCCTGGTGCGCGGTGCCTACCGCCAGAGGAGCGTAAGGCGGCATTTCAGCCGCCCGCTGCTTACGCAGCTACAGCGTAATCGTTGTTGGCAGTTAATGCCTTGCGGCCAGTTTTACGAGGCAACCGCACCTCGGCTCGCTATCCTGAACGCTGCTTCCCCCGTCGAAACTAATTCACCCCCGGGTTATATGGCAAAGCCGGCAGTGCCGGCCTGTACCCGAAGCTAGTCGATGTCCCGGCCTTTGCTGCGCATGGCCCGGGCCATTTCGCGTTCCACGTCGCGGGCCGCAATGTCGTCGCGCTTGTCGTAGGTCTTTTTGCCCTTCGCCAGCCCGATTTCAACTTTGACCCGGCCCTTCTTAAAGTATAAGCGAAGTGGAACCAACGTGTAACCTTTTTCTTTGACCTTGCCGAGCAGGCGGAGTATTTCGCCCTTGTGCATAAGCAACTGGCGCTTGCGCAGCGGTTCGTGGTTGAACCGGTTTCCCTGCTCATAAGGACTGATATGCACGTTCTCCAGGAACATGTCTCCCTGTTGAATCGCGGCATAGCCATCGCGTAAGTTGACTCGGCCAAGCCGGCAGGACTTTACTTCGGTGCCTACAAGAGCGATGCCCGCCTCGTAGGATTCCTCGATAAAGTAGTCGTGCCGTGCTTTGCGGTTGTCGGCGATGATTTTTTCGTCCGTCTTTGCTGCTGCTGATTTCTGCGCCACTGCTGATCACCTCGCTCGGATATCTGATTATGCGGTGTGGGACGGGCGAAGTCAAGTGGCAAAAAAAGTGCGAGAGGGGCTGTCGCCCCCCTCGCTGCAGTGTTGGCTATTTTTCGCCGTCGTGCTGAGCCGCCCGCGGGCGGCGGCGGACCCGCTGACCGCTGCGCCGGGCGCCCCGGGCTGCGGTGCCGCCGGCGGTGAGCCCGGGCAGACCGGCGGATTCGTCGGCGGTGCCGGGCGCCGGCGAGAAGGGCGCCTCGGTAAAGGCCCGACCGCCGCCCCGGCCGCCACCGCCGCCGTCACGGGGAGGCGGGGTCAGGGCGTACGGGTTGATCACGGAAGGATCTTCGTCGAGCCCTTTGCGGCCACGGGTTTCAGGCACCGGCACGCCCCACATGTCGACCTTGTCGCCGGGGCGGACCCGGATTTCGCGGTCAACATCGCGAATGCGGGTGCGGGGCTGCGACCGCTCACGAGGAGCCGGCTTTTGGACCTCTTCCACCTGCTGCAGCTTGACCTTGACCGGGCGGCGCTGGGTAGGCGCCGCGAGCGGTGCAGGCGGCGGCGCCGGTGCTACGGCGGCGGCCAGCCCGGGTTCGGCGGCCTCACCTGTGCCGCGCTTGCCACGGCGGCGCCGCTTGCCGCCCTTGCGGTCATCTTCGCGTTCCTGGGCAGGGGCAGGGAGTTCCTTCTGTACCTGCTTCGGGACACCCCGCAGGGCCTGCTTGTGAGCCGAGCGCTGCCGGGTTTCGCCGGGCACCGCAGTAACCGTTACCACCGGCGTCTCGTCGGCTTCGAGCATGAAGTCGACCTGGCGGTTGTCCACATCGACTCGGCCGACACGCACAACCACGGTATCGCCAAGGCGGAAGCGGCGCCGGGTCCGCTCGCCGATCAGCGCGTAGTAGTTGTCGTGGAAGTGGTAGTAGTCGTCGGTCAGCGAAGAGATGTGGACCAGACCTTCCACCGTGGTGGGCAGCTGGACGAAGAATCCGAACGGCCCCACGCCCGAAATCAGACCCTGGAAGGTTTCGCCGATGCGCTCCGACATGTACTCCGACTTCTTGAGGTCGATCGTCTCACGTTCGGCCTCGACAGCCACCCGCTCCCGGTCGGAGGAGTGCTGTGCCGCTTCGGGCATCCAGCGCTCCCACTTGCCGCGCACCTTGGCGTTCATGCCGCCCGTGAGCATGGCCCGGAGCACCCGGTGCACGACCAAGTCCGGATAGCGGCGAATGGGCGAAGTGAAGTGGCAGTAGTAGTCGGCCGCCAGGCCGAAGTGGCCGAAGTTCTCGGCGCTGTAAATCGCTTGGCGCATGGTGCGCAGGATTACCTGGCTGATCAGGTTCTCCTCAGGGCGCCCGCGGACCCAGTCGGTAATGGTCTGCAACAGCTTGGCCGGCACAGCGCCATCGGTCGGGATGCGCAGGGTGTAGCCAAACAGGGCCAGGAAGTCGCGCAGCCCGGCCAGCCGGTCGCCCGCAGGCTCCCCGTGCACCCGGAACATGAACGGCACGCCCTGCTTCTGGCAGTGCTCGGCCACGGTTTCGTTGGCCGCCAGCATGAACTCTTCGATGATGCGCTCGGAAACGCCCCGCTCAACGCGGCGAATCTCGACGGGCCAGCCGTTCTCATTCAGCTTGACCTTGGCTTCGGGCAGGTCAAAGTCGATGGCGCCGCGCCGCATGCGCCGCCCCCGCAGCACTTCCATGAGGGCGTGCATTTCACGGAACATGGGTACCAGCGGCCTGTACGCCGCAATGGCATCCTCGTCGCCCGCCAGAATCTCGTTCACCTTGGTGTAGGTCATACGGGCGGCGGTTTTGATGACAGAGGGGAAGATTTCGTACTTGTGCACCTTGCCGTGGGCGTCGATCTCCATCACGCAGGAGAGCGTGAGCCGGTCGACCTGCGGGTTCAGGCTGCAGATGCCGTTGGAGAGTTTGGGCGGCAGCATGGGCACCACCCGGTCAGCCAGGTAGACGGAGGTGGCCCGGGCGTAGGCCTCGCGGTCCAGCGCAGTGCCTTCCTGCACATAGTAAGACACATCTGCGATATGTACGCCGAGCCGCCAGTGACCGTCCCGGATTCGCTCGACGTTGACGGCGTCGTCCAGGTCTTTGGCGTCTTCACCGTCGATGGTGACGATGTTCCAGCCGCGCAGGTCGCGCCGGCCATCTTCGCGAATCGCCTGTTCGGTGACGGTATCGGGAATCGGTTCTGCTTCGGCCAGCACCCGGGGCGGGAAGACCTCGGGCAGGCCGAACTTACGGATGACGCTGACGATGTCGACGCCGACGGCACCCTTCATGCCGATGCGCTCAACGATTTTGCCTTCGGCATTGCGGCGCGCCTCGGGATACTGCACCACCTGCACGACGACCTTTTCGCCGACTTTGGCACCGTTGGTGGCGCCGCGGGGAATGAAGATGTCGTCGGCGATGCGCCGGTCATCGGGCGTGACGTAGCCAGCATGCTTGGCCGCCTCGAAGGTGCCGACCACGCGGGTGGTGGCGCGGTGAAGAATGCGAATCACTTCGCCTTCCACACGGCCTCCGGTACGGGCCGGCGGGCTGAGGCGCACCATGATGCGGTCGCCGTGCCAGGCGCCGTTCAGCGACTCGCGCCCGATAAAGATGTCGTCAGCTTCGGGGTCGTCCTGCACCAGGAAACCGAACCCCTTGGGATGCCCCTGCAGCCGCCCGACGGCCAGGTTCATGCGCTCGGGAGCGCCGAACCGGTCCAGGCGGGTCTTCACCACCTCGCCGGCGACTTCCATTTGCTCCAGCGTTTTTTTCAACTGCACGTGCTGTTTTTCAGCCACACCCAGTGCGGTCGAGAGCTCCTCGAACGTCATGGGCTTATATGCTTTCTCGCGGATGAACTTGGCAATGCGTTCCTTCACGTAGCTACCACCTTGTGGAAAAGGGCTTTCAAGTCTTTAAGGTACCACACCGGAGCGCTGTCAAGCAAGTTCGACACGTTCCTTGCGGTATATGATGCGCTAAACAGGGGATATCATGTGGAAAACGGGTCCGCCAACCGCAAACGGTCAGGCCGGACCCGTTCGTTCCTGTTGCTACCGGCGGTCCCGGGCGTCGCGCCAGGCGCGGAACAGAGCCAGCGGCGCCGCCATGAGGGCCGCGTCGCGCAGGATCGTCCAGTCGGTCGGTTTGCCGCTCTTGAGGAGCCAGAGCGTGTATCCGCCGCTGACGAGCCCTGTGGCCAGGAGCCAGGAAATGGCCGCCGCAACCCAGGGGCTGCCGGTCATGAGCCTGCGCATTACTTCACCGCCAAATAGGCCGCCCGGGCCTCTTCAAACATGCGGGCAGCCTCTTCGCGCCCGTACCAGCCGCGGATGGTAACCGCCTTGTTCTCGAGGTCCTTGTAGGTCTGGAAGAAGTGCTCGATTTCGCGCAGCACGTGGGGCGGCACGTGACAGAGATCGTGGATTTGGGCAAAGCGGGGGTCGCGAATGGCTACGCCGAGCAGTTTGTTGTCGATGCCCTTGTCGTCTTGCATGGAGAGGACGCCGACGACCCGGCAGTCAATGATGCAGCCCGGCACTGTGGGGTTGGAGATCATCACCAGAATATCGATGGCGTCACCGTCATCTTCCAGCGTTTCAGGGATGTAACCGTAGTCTTGTGGATAGTGGACTGGTGAGTAGAGCACCCGGTCAAGGCGAAGGAGACCTTTCTCCTTGTCAAATTCGTACTTGTTCTGGCTACCCGCCGGGATCTCAATTAACGCCTCGACAATCAGCTCGCCCAACTCTTGTGACCCCTTTCCCTGGCAGGGACTCTGTTTGTGTATAGGATCATTATAGCGGCTTTTGCATGCCGCGTGTAGCATGCACGGTCTGATTACCAGCTACACAGGTACGTGTATTTGCGCGATACTTCGGTAGTTGTAGAGCTGGCGTGCCGTTTCTTCGTCGGACCAGCCGAGCAGTTGCCCCATGAGGGCCGCTGCGGCGGCTGCGACCGCAGTGCCGTGGTCAGGGGTAAAGAGCAGCTGCGAGGTGCGGCGGTCGAGGAGGTCGGTCAGCGAGAGGGCCATTTCCTGCTCAACGGCCAGGCGCACTTGGGCACGCAGGAGCGGGTGACCGGGCACGACCGGGGCGAGCCAGGCGGGGTTTTCGCGGCCGTAGGCCAGGAGGCGGTGGGAGAAGGTGCCGTAAAGCCAGGCGATGCGTTCGGCGGCCTCGGGGGCGATGCCGGCGGCGGCGAGGTCGGCCCGGGGCGGGGCGGGGCTGGCGGCGCCGGGGAGCAATGCGGCCGGGGCGCCGGCCCGGCCCGGGATGCGGTCGCGCCCCAGGGCCTGCTCGACATGCGCCATCACCCGGTTCGCCATGGGCCGGTAGGTAGTCAGCTTGCCCCCGGCCACGGTCAGCAGACCCTGCGGGCCCACCCAGACCTCATCGTGGCGGGATGTGTCCCGGGGCGACTTGCCCGGCTCAGCGATGAGCGGGCGCAGGCCGGCCCAGGTGCCCAGCACGTCGGCCCGGGTCAGTTCCAGGGCCGGGAAGCACTCCTGGGCCAGGGCCAGCAGGTCGTCCACGGCGCGGCTGTCGGCCCCCACCTGGTCCAGGGGGCCATGATAGGCTTCATCGGTCGTGCCGAGGTAGACGCAGTCCCAGCGGCGAATGGCAAAGCCCGCCCGCCCTGAGGGCGCCATGAGGGTGGCGGCGCCGCCAATGGGAAGGCGGTCGGCGGAGAAAATCAGGTGAATGCCCTTGCTGGGCTGAATGGTTTTGGGGGCCGGCTGACCGCTCAGTTCGAGGGTGCGGGCGGCCCAGGGACCGGTGGCGTTGACCGTCACCTTCGCCTGGATTGTGTACGCCTCCCCGGTCAACTCGTCGCGCACCGTGGCTCCGGTCACCCGGCCCCGTTCTTGCGTCAGCGCCACTGCCGGGGCATGGTTGGCCACCAGCGCCCCCAGTTCGGCGGCACTCAGGGCATTCTCCAGGGTGAGGCGGGCGTCGTCGGTAAAGTATTCCCCGTAAGTAAGCCCGCCCTTGAGACCGGGGCGGAGGCCAGGCAGTTCGGCGGCGACCTCGCCAGGGCTCAGCAGCCGGCGGCGCTCGAATTGGTCAGCATCCGCCAGGCGGTCAAAGAGCCAGAGGCCCAGCCGATATTTGGCCAGGCTCTGCCCCTTCCAGATTGGCATGACAAAGGGCAGGGGATGGACCAGGTGCGGGGCGATTTGGCGCAGCACCCGCCGCTCCCGCACCGCCTCCCGCACCATGCGGAAATCGCCGTAGGCCAGGTAGCGGAGGCCGCCGTGCACCAGCTTGGAGGAGCGGCCTGAGGTGCCGCAGCCGAAGTCATCGCGCTCAACAAGGGCTACGGAGAGCCCGCGCAGCGCTGCCTCGCGGGCCAGCCCGCACCCGGTGATCCCCCCGCCGATGATCAGCAGGTCGACCGGGCCGGCAGCCATCGCTTCGAGAGCGGCCCGCCGGCCCGTTGGACTGAAGGGATGGGCGGTCACGCCTCCTCCCTCCCTCCCGTGTCGGTCACCAGGGCGCCGGGGTTCATGAGGCCCCGGGGATCCAGGGTCTGTTTGAGCGCGGCCAGCAGGGGAAAGCTGGTGCCCAGTTGGCGTGCCATCCAGGGCGCCCGCAGGCGGCCAATGCCGTGGTGGTGGACGATGCTGCCGCCGAGGGCGAGGGTCGTCTCCATTACCCGGTTCCAGACCGACCAGTAGACCCGCTCCATTTCGGCCGGGTCTTGCGGCGGCTGTGCCGCCCAGATGAAGTAGAGGTTGGTACCCTGCGGATAGCTGTGCGACGAGTGCCCGGAGATGACCAACAGCTCGGGGACTTCTGCGCGGATCTGCGCGGTCACCCGGTCGTAAATCTCCCCGATGCGGTCCCAGCCGGCGGCTACTTCAATCGTATCGACGATGATGCCCATGCTGATCAACTGATCGAACAGGTGCACATCGTTGCGATGCTCGAGCCATTTCTCCACCGGTCCGGGGCCCAGGGGGCGGGCGCCGCCTGCTGACGCGATGGCGGCAATCGCCTCGGACTCGGCGATGACGTAGGTATTCGGTCCTTCGGAGAGGAGCAGGAGCAGCGCCTCGCCCTCGTTGGTTACGCCGGGATAGCTCCGTTCTGCCTCGCTCGCATCGTGGAGGCGGACCACGGCGGGCCGCCAACCCTCCCGCAGCATGCCCTGAATCACCATCAGCCCGTCGCGCATGTTGGGCAGGGCGAAGGCCTGCAGGCGGCGGGCGGCGGGCTTGGGTACGATCTTGAGCGTCACCTCGGTGATGACCCCGAACGCACCCTCCGACCCCAGCCAGAGGCCGCGCAAATCCGGCCCTGCGGCCCAGCGGGGCACGGGGCCAAGGCGCACCGGGGTTCCATCCGGCAGAAGGGCGGCCAGCCCCACCAGCATATCTTCGATGTTCCCGTACTTGGTCGAGAACTGCCCGGCACTGCGGGTGGCAACCAATCCGCCCACCTGCGCCAGGTCGATGGACTGTGGATAATGGCCCGTGGTGTATCCCTTTTTGCCCAGCCAAACTTCTAATTTCCCCAGCATCACCCCGGCCTGGGCAGTTACCGTCAGATTTTCTTCATCTATATGCAGAATCTGGTCAAGGGCGCCGAGGTCCAGCGCTACGGCATCGGCCGGGGGCTGGGCCCCGCCCACGACACCTGAGCCTCCGCCATATGGCACCACCGGCACGCCACGGGCATGGAGCACCCGGAGGGCCGCCGCCGCCTCATCTGCCGAGTGCGGACGGACCACACACCGGGGACCCGGCAGTTCGGCGCCAACAGTACGCTGGACAAGGCGCAAGGGCCAGGTATCTACAGCGCGCTGCGCCCGCGTCGCTTTATCGGTCAACACCCGGTCAGCACCAAGCAACTCCGCAAGTTCCAGGAGCAAGGCGTCATTCATTTCGGCGTCCCCCTCTGTTCGGGCATTGTACAGAAACCTGTACAATGCAATATTCCGCCAAGTGGGGCGATATTCCTGCGAGGATTACCTGTCACGTGTCACGAAATACTCACCGATTCGAAAGGGGGGAATGTCGGCATGCTCCATCGCTACGGATCGGTGGCGGAGTCCCTCGCCCTGCGGTTGCTCGCCCTGCACGAAGGAGAGCGGCTGGCGCCGGTTCACCAACTGGCCGCCGAGTTCGGGACCGGGCGGGGCACGGTGCAGTCTGCCCTGAAGCTCCTGTCCGACGGCGGGGCTGTCGTGCTGGAAAGCCACGGTCACCGTGGCTCATTCGTCGTGCAAATCGACCGCCAGAAACTGCTGGCGCAGGCGGGCATCTTTCCGCTGATCGGGGCGATGCCGGTCATATACTCCACACGCTTTCAGGGCCTGGCCACAGGCCTGACCCGGGCCTTTGAGCAGGCCGCCCTGCCCCTGGTGCTGGCCCAGCTCCGGGGCGGGCGCAACCGCATCCACTTCCTGCGCACCGGGCGCTGCGACTTTGCGGTCGTTTCGCGGCTGGCCTGGCAACAAGAAGAGCCCGCCGGCGACATTGCGCTGGTCCATTCCTTTGGTCCCGGCACTAACGTAAGCGACCACGTGCTGCTCCTCTCCCGGGCCGGCGCCCGGGGCATTGAAGACGGCATGCGGGTCGGCGTCGACCCCTCCTCGCACGACCATGTCCGCCTGACCCAGGCCGAGTGCGAAGGGAAGGCCGTCACGCTTGTGGATATCTCTTATGCACAGGCGGTGCCCCGGCTGCTCGCCGGCGAAATCGACGCCGCCGTCTGGGACACAGAGGTGCCCCTGCCCCCGAACCTGCCGCTTGTCACCGTCCCCCGCGAGCGCAGAGCGGCCACCGCCGCCGAGCCAGACACGGAGGCGGTCATGATCACCCGCACCGAGGCCGGCGCCCTGGGCGCCCTCCTCGGTCGCCAGATCGATCCGGGTGTCGTTACCTTCACACAGCAGCAAGTTCTCAAAGGCGAAGAGATGCCGGCGTTCTAGCGGGCACAAAAAAGGGCGCCCCAACCTGCAAGAGGTCGGGGCGCCTTCGCTTATGCGCTTACTTCTTGGCGCCGGCCTGGATGGCCTTGACTTCGGCCTGGCGGGCCAGGTCGATGGAGTCGGCGATGGTCTCCAGGAACTTCTGGGGGTTGTGGAAGCCCATCGAGTTCTCGGCGGAACCGAGATCCCAGTAGAACTGGGCTTCACGGTGCAGGGCCCGGGCCTCGTCCAGCATCTTCGTATCGACGCCGGCCACAGCCTTGGCAGCTTCGATGGCCTTGATGGCGGCCTCGTTCGCCCGGCCAGCCCGGTCCAGGCCTTCCTTCACGCGGTCCTGGGTGTGCAGGACCCGGGATTCCATCTCTTCCTGGCTCTCCTTGTGGCAGGTCGTGCAGGACTCAGTGAAGGTCCGCATCGGCGAAGTCCACCAGTGCGAGGAGATCTTGGTCGTGCCTTCCTTCATGTAAGGCATGTGGCAGTCAGCGCAGGAGAGACCGGCCTTCTGGTGAGCGGAGCCCTGGAACATTTCATACTCAGGATGCTGAGCCTTCAGCATCTGGCCCTCGGTCAGGCCGTGCTTGAAGTCAGAGAAGCCCTGCTTCTGGTAGTAGGCGTACATCTCTTCCGGCTCGAAGCCGTTATCCCACGGGAAGGTAACCTTGTTGGCATCCTTCGGGTTGAAGTAGTACTCCACATGGCACTGAGCGCAAACGAGAGAGCGCATCTCCTGCCGGGTCAGGTACTGGAGGCTGACACCCTGGCGGGTCAGCGCTTCCTTCAGAGCCGGGCGGGTAATCCGCAGCTCCATGGTGTCGGGGTTGTGGCAGTCAGAGCAGGAGACCGGGTGGACGAACTGGTCCTTGTTGTTGCCTTCCAGCAGCTTGGTGTTGTAGAAGGAGTTACCCATCTTCTCGATCAGCTGCGGCACTTCGGCCGACTTGCAGTACATGCAGGTCAGGTTCGTGGCAGCGCCGATACGCTTCGTGGCAGCGGTGCCGTTACCACCGATTACGTCATCGAGCACGAACAGGTGGCCGCGGGCCTCGTTGTACTCCTTGGAGAAGGCCATGCCGTTCCACAGGGTGGTCATGTAGGGGAACTGCTCCAGGCGGCTCTTCTTCTTCTCGGAAGAAGCATACTTCAGGGCCGGCTCGAGCATCTGGGCGTTCTTCATATAGGAATCATAGTGGGCCGGGAAGATGTTCTTCCAAGCAGCGGGGTCGGTCGTGGTCATGGGCAGGCCGGTCGCAGCGGAGGCCTTTTCAACCGGAACTTCACGAGTGGATACGGCATAGAAGGCGCCACCGCCCACGATTGCTACGCCGAGCACCACACCGCCGATGATCGTCCATAGACGCTTCATAGTGTGTTGTTCTCCTTTCAGTTCTTAAGGCCGGTCGCCGTGTCGTGCGGAGTTGTCCGGTGGCAGTCCGTACAGTTGCGGGCCGGGCCGCCGCCGTGCAGTTCCCGCACCAGGCTGGCGTGGCAGCTCTGGCAGTTCTCTTCGACGATCCGTCTGCCGTCTTCCGTGATGGTGACCACGTTAGGCTCCGTCTGGGTCAGCGTCACAAAGATGTGGCGGGCGCTGGACTTGACCTCATCGATGGGCTTCTCGAAGAATCCATGCGAACTGTGGCAGTCCAGGCAGGACAAATCCCGGTGTGCCGACGCCTGAAGCGTTTTGACCTCAGGGGTCATCAGATGACAGGTTGCGCACATGTCCGGGGAGCCGATGGTCTGACCGACAGCCGGCACCTGGAGCACCACCGCCACCAGCATGAATGCTGCAAAGAGCCCGACTGCCGTGTACAAGAGGCGCTTGCCCCATTTGGGCATCGCTTCACCCCCTCCCGTTTTCTTTCCATGTGATTGGTCGGCAAGTTCAATACCGAACGAACAAATACAAAAGGCCCTGGGTCAGATCACTGACCTAGGGCCATGGTAGCAGGCAAAGATTTAAGGTTGCTTTAAGGTTTCTTACAAAATCCTTATCTTAGGGCTCAAATTTATACCCGATGCCCCAGACAGTCTTCAAATGATCGGGATCGCTGGGGTTCTTTTCAATCTTCTCCCGCAAACGGCGGATATAGACCGTCACGGACGACTGATCAGCCCCATTCTCATCTGGCCAGAAACGCTCCATGAGCGTCTCCCGGCTGAAGACGTGGCCGGGGTGGGTCGCCATCAGCCAGAGCATCTTGAACTCACGGGGCGTCAGTTCCACCGGGCGGCCGTCGACCGTGACGCGGTGGGTGGACTTGTCCATTTCCAGGTTGCCGGACACGACCCGGTCGGCCGGCTCGGCGGGCGCCGCCGGGGCAGTGCGCCGCAGTATCGCCCGGACGCGCATGATCAGCTCGCCCACACTGAACGGCTTGGTGAGATAATCGTCGGCGCCGAGGCGGAAGCCGACCAGCTTATCGGTCTCTTCGCCGCGGGCGGACAGAATCAGGACCGGCACCTGGCTCCCACTCATGCGGAGCCGCCCGCACACCTCGAACCCGTCGAGCCCCGGCAGGCCGACGTCGAGAATCATCAGGTCGGGGCGGGCGTTGCGGCAGAGGGTAAGGGCGGTGTCACCGTCAACAGCGGTCTGCACCCGGAAGCCTTCCTGCCGCAGCGCTTCGCCCACAGCCTTAAGAATTTTGGTATCGTCATCGACAACGAGGATCTCTTTAGTCGTCCCCATCGGCGGATTCCTCCTCCTCCTCGACCGCCAGTCTGGCGGGCAGCGTGAAATGGAACTGGCTGCCGCCGCCGGGTGCATCGTCCACCCAAATCTGGCCGCCGTGCAGTTCGACGAGGTTCCGGGCCAGGGCAAGGCCGAGGCCGCTGCCCGGATGCTGATTCCCGGGCGCCTCCAGCCGACGGAACGCTTCGAAGATCAGCTTGCGCTGGTCGGGCGAAACACCGGGTCCCGAGTCCTGCACCACCACTTCGACCGCTTCCCCGGTCATCGCGACGAATACGGTAACCGAACCGCCTTCCGGCGTGAACTTGATGGCATTACTCAACAGATTCAGCAGCACCTGCTTGATGCGCAGCGGATCGATCAGCACGGGCGGCAGATCCCCGGGCAGCTCTAGCTGCAGCGAAATGAGCTTGCGGTCTGCCAGCGGGCGCACGGAGCGCTCCACCTGAATGATCAGTTCGGGCAGGTCCAGGAGGTCATGGAAGAGTTGCACCCGGCCCGCTTCGAGCCGTGACAGATCCAGCAGATCGTTGACCATGCTCAGCAGGCGACGGCTGCTTTCCAGCACATCCTCCAGATACTCTCGATTCTGCCCATCTGAGCGCTTAATCAGCAACTCTGTGAACGCAATAATCGACGTGAGCGGCGTCCGCAGTTCATGGCTGACCGTCGCCAGAAACTGTGCCTGTACCTTGTTGGCCTGCGCCAGTTCCCGGGTGCGGTCGGCCACCTTCTCCTCCAGGCTGGTGTAAAGTTCGTGCAGGCTGCGGGCCATCGAGTCCATACTGTCAGCCACGACGCCCAGTTCCTCGCTGCGTTTGAGCAGTTCCAGGTCGGTCGGAGCCACTTCCAGGTTGCCGCGGCCGATGCTGCGGGCCACCTTGGCCAGGCGGCCGAGCGGAATAATCACAAGCCCGCGCGACAGCAGATAAATCACAAGGAGCGACGCCACCGTAACCCCAACTACCACCCAGAGCTGGACCATGGTATTGCGCTGAATGCGGGCGATCGATTCCGCCATGGGCACCTTCACGCTGATGGCGCCGGCCAGGTCGCCTTCCTTGAGGCCTTCCTTCGGGTAGCCGGCGATATCAATTTCGCCCGCCGGCTGTCCGTGGCAAACCAGGCACTCTTTCTCCGCCTTGAGGGGGACGGCGTAACGGAAGGTGGCTTCGTCGCCGCCATCATCGACCCGCCGGTAGTATTCCGTAAGATTGGGGTTTTGCAAGAACTGGGTAAGCGCTTCCCGGTCAAATGCGTCCGGCTGGTTCTCGGGCCGGCGCACTTCGAACCGGGTCTGCTTCAATTCATACCCAGTAATCTCGTTGAAAATCGACCCGACGCCACGGCCGACCGCGGCGGGGTTCAACCCCTTAAACTCGACATGACCCGACTTTGGATCCCGGTTGATCCGGTCCTGATTCCGGGCGATGAAGAGGCGGGTTGCAATCAGTTCCTGGGTCATGACCTTGGCTTTGCTGTGCATCTCCAGTTGGAGGTCGTGCTGTTGCTGCCGCCAGAGCAGCACAAGGTTGGAGCCCAGCATCAAAAGCAGTGTCAGGGTAATGCCGATCATGAACTGAACCGTCAGCTTCCGCCGCAGCATGAGCGGCACCCCTTTCAGAAACATTACTAGTCTAAAGTATAAGCGAGCCCCCCTCGCCACCGGCATCACTAGAGAGGACTGTTTTGCCTAGTGCAAATGAATCAGCCCGACCCCAGATGCAACTGAGGTCGGGCATGTATTTAGCTGCGGGGCGTGGTCCAGCGCATGCGGCCGGTCAGGAGTGCGGCGAGGCCACCGACCAGGGAGAGCGCCAGGGGCACACCGAGCGACCACATGAGCCCCCGGGCAAACAGCTCCCAGAAGGCCGGCTGGGCCAACCCTTCCGGCATGCCGCCCAGTACCGGAACCACGGGAAGCATCTCCAGTATGGCCGGGCTCACGTTGCGCATGAGCATCAGGGTGGCGAGGTAAGCGAGGACCGCATGCAGCAGGCGGGCCAGAATGTAAGGCCGCATGCGAATGTCCGTGCCGGTCAGCACGCTGGCGACCTGACCAAATACGGAGAGGCCGCTCCAGGCAACAATGGCGCCGGCGATGGCTACCCGTTGGATGAGGGGGGCCGCAGCCTTGGCGGCAGCGAGGGCGCCCAGGTCGATTTCGAAGAGCCCGTTGATGGTCGCTTCCACCAATTCCGGGGAGATGTGAAGCAGCTTGAAGAAGGCCGAAAGGGGCGCCGCGAGGAGGGCATAGAGGCCAACCACTTCGACGATTTTGACGATGGTGGAGAAGAGCATAATGAAGCCACAGATCATCAGCAGTGTTTTGATGGAGTCGTTTACAGCGTCGCCCAGCATCTGGCCAAAGGGCCGGCCGTCTTCCTGGCGGGCCTTTACCAGGGCGTCCAGGGCCCGGCCCATGATGTTCCCGGAGCGGGCAGCTTCAGGGCGTTCGACCCGGTCGCCGTAGCCGTAGAAGCGGAAAATGATGCCGACCAGGAAAGCCCCGATGTAGTGTGCGATGGCCATGGTTTTGCCGATGCCCGGTATGGCGAACATGCCCACAGCGACAGCACCAAAGATAAATAGGGGATCGGCAGTATTAGAATATGCTAACATTCTCTCCCCCTCAATTTGTGTACATAAACCTTGCTTACGGAACCTAGCGGTGATGACTGCATCCATCGGGTAGCCGGCCGCCAGGCCCATGCTGAGAACGAAGGCGCCCTCGCCGGGGGTGTTAAACAGGGGGCGCATGAGGGGTTCGAACAGGACCCCGATAAAGTGGACAACACCAAAACCCAACATGAGCTCCGACAAAATGAAGAACGGCAGCAGGGATGGGAAAACGACGTTCAAAAACAAACTCATCCCGTTCTTGGCGGACTCCAAAGCGGTCTCCGGTGACCAGACCAGCGACAGCGTGAGCAGCACCGCGGCCGCGGCCCAGACTAAGGCCGATATTTTGTCTCGCATAGGGCACCTCCATACGAAATGTGGCAAGTCCTCATAAGGGCTTGCCACATAAGGTATGTCCCATGCAACCACCAGAGTACAAGTCCTGGAGCCGAGATCGTGAATACCAAACAGGACACCCCGCCCATGACAAGAAACCACCAAAGACGCCTCCCGCAAGACGTCTTTGGTGCTCACATGGGGTATTGGGTAAACCGTTCACATGTTTAGTTTACCCCGCGAGGCTCTGGGCGACATCCGACGCTTTGGCGATCTTATCTCCCCCATTTCGTCGAGACTGCTCTTCCCCCGACGGAAGGGGCTGCGTCCACCCGTAGCCTCACCAGACTCTCAAAGGGTATGCCCCTAACGGACCGTGCCATCCAGGTCTCCTGCCAGACCTTGCACCTCGATCAACACCCGGTACGGCGCACAGAGAATGGGCCTGCCCCGAGTACTGATCCAACCCGTGCGGACACAGACCAGGTCATCACAGTCGGAGAACGCCACCCGGACGGCGCCGTCTTTTACCTCCAACACCATGCGCCCGTCCCTTAGGTCAAGCTCATGTCGGCCATCCTTGTTCAGGGGCAGCACCAGGCGCTCCTGCCCCTCGACCCGCACCACCGCCCGATCACCGGCACCACCCGGAGACCCAAGGGCCATTACCACAGCGGCTGCCAGCGCCGTGAGCAACAACCCGGCTGCCAGCATCCAGGGGGCATCCCGGCGGGCGGGAACTGGGTAGCCGAGCCTGAGGCAGAGCCACTGCGCCAGCAAACCGGTCAGCCAGCCGGCGCCCACGCCCAGCGCCAGCAACGGCGGGAAATAGGCCCACGCGCCTGCCGCACCTGCAAGGGCCACCAGCGCCGCGCTCTGGCCCGCCTGAAACGCTGCACCGGCGAGCACCCCGGCTGTGTGGACGCGACGATCCTGGGTGAGCAGCCAGAGCACGAGCCCGGCCGCCACACTGCCGCCGAACCCCAGCCAGAAGGTGGGCAGAAACAGCGTGCCCGATGCCGCTGCCCCCAGCAGATGGCGGAGTGGTCCGAACAGGGCGGCCGACGGGGCGCCGAACTCGGCGAGCACCAGCAGGGTGGCCAGGTTGGCCAACCCGAGCTTCGCACCGGGCAGCAGCACGGGAAGGGAGAGCGCGTTCTCGGCCAGATGCAGGGCCAATCCCAGTCCCAGCAGCATCGCCATGCGGGTCAGGCGCTGCACCTTCATGGCAGCACCTCCACCCGGCCCGCCAGGCCAGGGGAGAGGATCACCTCCGCTGCTTCCGTCACGAAGACGGCGCCATACTCGGGGTTGGCTTCCAGCCAAGCCTGGCCAACCGCGAGCCCCATCACGAAGAGGGCGGTTGAGAGGATATCGGCCTCAGCGGCCGTGGGCGCAAGTACCGTGACCGCAGCGAGACGGGGCATCGCGTTCCCCGACCATCCCGTCGCAGGGCTGCCCGTCCTCGGGTCGATGATGTGATGATATCGGACACCGCCCACATCGAACCCCTGCTGATAATCGCCGGACGTCGAGACCGCATCATCCTGAAGCGCAACCGTCGCCACGATCTGGCCTGGCGCCCGGGGGTGGGCGATCCCGATGCGCCACGGCTTGCCATCCGGGCGGGGACCGATCGCCACCATGTTACTGCCCACATCGATCAGACCGTGTTTCACCCCAGCCTCCCGCAGACCGGCTGCCGCCAGGTCCACAGCTAAACCCTTATGAAGGCCGCCCAGATCGAGCACGGCCTTCGAATCCACCAACCGGACTCGGGTCGGAAAAGTGCCCGCCCCACCGGCGGCTGCACCCTCCAACTCCCACGCCGCCACCCCCGCATGGGCCATCGCCTCCGCCAACTCCCCCGCCGACGGCACCCGGCCCACGCCACCAAAGTCATACAGATCAGCCACGCTACCCAGCGTGACGTCAAACGCTCCCCCGGTCCGTTCTCCCCATGACCGTGCCAACCGGAAAGCTTCAGCCGTAACCCCATCAACCTCCACCCAGTCCCCGGCCGCTGCCTGTACACGGGCCACCGCCGACTCCGAATCATACCGGTTGAGCCGATCCTCCACCTCGTCCAAGGTCGCGACCGCAGTGGTCACCAGCTCCTCGGCCCGAGGATGAACGACTTTGAACTGGACAAAGGTGTCCAGTTCAAAGACAGTCTCTTCATATACTGCGGGTGTCCGGTGCCAAGCGCTGACACCCAGGCTGATCAGAGCCACCAGCGCTGCCCCCATCACGGGCAGTGCATTTGCCATGCGACGCGACACCCGCATCACCTCACCAACACGTTATCAGAACGCTTCGAGCAGGATTGCGGCAATCAGGAACACACCCAGAATCACTAGCGCCCCGGTGATGATGTCGCTGCCCTTGTGCTTCGACGAGTTTTCCATCGCCGCATCACCTCCCGCCGTCCCAAATCGATCAGGTCCCTCGCTGCCCCCGCCGGGCACAGGTAGTTGCACCAGAACCGGGGCAGGAACATGCCGCTCACCAGAACTGTTAACAGCAACGCCCATTGCATCGTCGACCCCTTCAGGAGGAAGAGGGTGGCGAATGGCTCCACGCTCCCTGCCCCGGGACTGAGGGTGATGAAGCCCACCAACGCGCTGGCCCAGAGGACGACCCAGCGCACCCAGGCAAAGGTCTTCCGCACCCGGGGCGAAGGCTGAACCATTCCCTTCCCGACAAAAGAGAGCAGCTCCTGGGCGCCGCCGAACGGACAGAGCCAATAGCAGTACCACGCCTTGCCGAAGCAGATGGTCAGCCCCAGCACGCCAACCACGAGAATATACCAGCGCAGACTTTCCTGCAACGGCGGCAGGTATCCCAGGAAGAGCGACGTCAACTGCGGCACCGCGAACATGGAGCCAAGCCAGAACCCCATCACCACGGTGGAGATAGCGAGAAAGGGCAGCCGCAGCTTGGTCCAATTCCGCAGGTGGAGCAGGACCGACACGGCCAGCATGCCAATCAGCACCCACTCCTCGATACCCATGACGCCGAGCAGCGGCGCATCGGCAATCGGCAGGTCGAACAGCTTACGGCCTGCCGTATGTGCGCCCCCCGCAACGGCGCCCGCAAGCGCCCGCGAAGTGATCGTCGCACCGGTTACGGCCTGAATATCCTGACCGACCGCAAAGGCGTTGCCCGCGCTCTTGCCATGGAACTGCTTGAGATACCCGCCGCGAATGACGGTATCAAAGAAGCCCGGCGACTCCTTTTGCGTGATCGGATGCACACTGACCACCTTGCCGGCGGGGTCCAGCCGGGTGGCTACGGTCAGCGGTCCGCCATAGCCCGAAGCGCTCCCCAGCGCCACGTAGCCGAGCATTTTTCCGCCGCCATCGGTCAGTTCCCAGATGCCAGATGGACCTTCCTTGCCCAGCCGCTCGCCAGCCTGGAGGGTCCTCGCCACCAGTGGCGCCAGATCCGGCCCCGGTGCCAGACGTGCGTAGACAAAGGCGCCAAGGAGACTGGCAACCGCCAGCCAGACGAACAATCGTTTTTTCACGGCGACATCCCTTCTCGTAAACGCGATGTCGGAGAGAAAGCAGTTGCGGCCCGCCGGGGAGGCGGGCCGCATCACCGACTCTAGGCGGCCTTCGAAGTCGTCTTGGGCTGACCGCCCTTACGGGAGTAGCCCAGGCGGACGCCGAGAACCAGCAGCACCAGGCCAGGCAACCCCAGGAAGAGCAAGGAGAGGTTGGCGGCCTTGGGTTCCAGCTCGGCCAGCGAGTTAATGTAAGTGTCAACGTTGAACAGAATCAACAGCAGACCCGCTCCGACCAGTAACCACTCGTACCAGCGCAGCTTGATGTTATGCTTGTTCAAGAACTGCACCAGCAAGGTGACGCCCAGGCCGGCGACCAGGCCGATTAGCATCCACAGCATGGCTTCACCCTCCTTACTTCTTGTGACCCTGGGTGGTGTCGATGCCCATCTCGGGCAGGTTGGCCTTCCACCATTCTTCCGGATCCTTGTAGTCTTCATAGAAGACATCGTCCAGCTTCCGGAACATGCCGTCGAAGGCGGGGGTCATCGATGCGGTGGCCTTCACCAGGGTGTGGACCGAAGCAAGGTCGCTCTTGGCATACGGGCACGACGCAAAGCAGATGCCGCAGTTGGTGCCGACTGCTGCCCAGTAGGCCCGGCACGAGGTAGAATCCTCGAAGTAGGCCTTATGACCGGGGTTATTCCAGCCGCCCTTGGTCTCCCAGCTCGGTTCGCGGTCAAAGCTGAGCGACTTGGAGGGGCAGGCCTCGGCGCACTTCTTGCAGTTCTTGCAGAACTCCATGATGCCGGCATCGATCGGCTTGGTCGGCGCCATCGGCAGGTCGGTCACCAGCTTGAAGACACGGACCATGGGGCCGTACTCCGGCGTCACCAGGCGATTCAGGCGGGAGAGTTCGCCCAGGCCGGCCAGCACGCCGAAGGCGGGGGCGATGCCGAGGGCGTTGGTGGCCGCCTCGCCGTACCCGTGGTAGCCCAGTGCCCGCAGGAACTCCTGCAACTGGGCCTGAATCTGGGTCTGGCGGGTGTAGGTCAGGGTGGTGGTCTGCGACCCCAGCACGGTGGGGGAGCGGCGCATCGTCTCGGTGGACATCTGAATTGTATAGACGATGACCCAGCGCGCCTTCTTGGGCAGGACCCGCTTCTTCTCATCTTCCGAGCCGACTTCGTCGTCGCCGAAAACGATCGCCTTGCCGTCCGGGTCGACGGAGTAGATCAGCTTCTCGGTGTTGCTGTCCAACTCGACGACGCCGACCGTGGCTGCACCCATGTGCCGCAGGGCCGCCATGACGATCTGCGTGTTCTCCTCGGGCGTTCCTTCGTAGATGGGCACGCCCCGGTCCTTCGGGGTGGTGGCCTTATTCGGCCCGAGGAAGCTCATGGGCACGCGGCCGGCGTTGGTCGCTTCCTTCAGGGCAATATCTTTAGTGGTGTAGCCGGGCCGACCCTCGAGTTCGGCTTCCTTCGGGACCCGGGCGTTCAGTGCGTTCAGTTCATCGGCCTTCTCCTTGCCGACATAGGTCGGCATACTCTTGCGGGTTGTCTTGGTCTCGTCATACCGCTGGACGGTCTGCCAGTCGATTTCGGTGGTCGGTGTGTTGGTCTCCTTGACCCACCAGAGGCGGCTCCGGTCAACATACTGTGGCCGCGGGTCCAGTTGGTCAGCCGCCGCTTCACCGGCGTTCAGGGCGACAGCCGTACCGGCCAGCCCGATGGCCGCCAGCAGTTCCCTTCGAGACAGGTTTCCAGCCATGCGTTCTACCCCTTCCTCACTTGGGCTCCTGTCTATACAATACAGGTGGCCCCGTGAGAATCGCATAAACGCATGGCTGGCGCCCATAAAAATCCTATAAAAAACCCGGTTATTCCGCAGACAGTTCAAAGCAGGGAAAGCTTATACCCAACCCCCGGTACGGTCTGCACCATCTGCTTCAAGTCAGCGCTCCCCGAGAGTTTCTGCCGAATGTGCAGGACCGTGACCCGCAGATACTCCACCGCATCCCGGTACTCCGGTCCCCATACGTGGCTGAGCAGATCCTCATGAAGCACCACCTTGCCGGCATGGGCCGCCAGGTGGGCGAGCAGTTTGAACTCGGTCGGCGTCAGGTGCAGGGGCTCGTCTCCCGCCCAAGCCTCATAGTGCGCAACGTCCAATTTGAGGGCGCCCACTTCGAGCACGGGATTGTGGTTGCCGCCGCCCTTTATCGACCGCCGCAGCACGGCCCGAATGCGCGCCAACAGTTCGTCCACATCAAAGGGCTTGACGATGTAATCGTCGGCTCCCAGATCCAGCCCCCTGATCTTCGCGGGCGAACTGTCACGGGCGGTCAGCATGATTACCGGGGTTTCGCTGAAGCTCCGCAGCCGTACAAACAGATCCATCCCATCCATATCGGGTAGGCCTAGATCGAGCAGCAGCAAGTCGGGGTCGTGCTGCTCGCAGGCGTCGATCGCTTCGGCTGCCGTGGCTGCCAGGAGAACGTCATACCCGGCCGCCTTGAGGTTGGCCCGCACGAATCGCTGAATGCGGGGCTCGTCGTCGACCACCAGAATGACCTGCCTGCCTGTCATTACGAGTTCGCTCCTTCCGTGACGGGGGCGGCAACCGGTACGGTGAAGGTAATACGGGCGCCCTGCCCAGGACTTGACTCTGCCCAAATTTTTCCGCCATGAGCTTCGACGATGCCGCGGCAGATCGACAGGCCCAGGCCAGTGCCGCGGGTTCGCCCCGCCCTGGCGCTGCTGCCCCGGTAGAACCGGTCGAAGACGCGGCTCAGTTGCTCAGGCTGAATGCCGACGCCCGTATCGCAGACCTCTGTTTGCACGAACCCTGAGCGCACTGAAGCCGATACTGTGATGATGCTTCCGGTCGGCGAATACTGGGCGGCGTTGTTGAGCAAGTTGTCCAGCACCTGGTCAATACGCCGGAAATCCACATGGACCAGTGGCAGGTTAGTCGGCAGTTCGGCCGCAAACTGATGCTGGGGCCACCGTCCGCGGGCCCGCTTCAGGGCCCGGCGAATCAGGGGCTGACAGGCATCGGCGGTGCGATCGAGCTGAAGCGCCCCGCTGGAGATGCGAGACATATCCAGCACGCCTTCGATCAGCTCTTTGAGCCGACGGCTTTCCTCGGCGATTCCTTCCAGGAACTCGTTCCGCTCCTCGGGCTCCAGCCCGTCTCCAAGGTTACGCAAGGTGTCGGCGTTGCCCAAAATGGTTGTCAGGGGCGTGCGCAGCTCGTGGGAGACATTGGCCAGCAGTTCATCCTTAAAGCGTTCTAGCTGCCGCTCTTCAGTGACATCGCGCAGGAGGATGCCATAGCCAGGGTTCGTCCCCTCGGTGAATACCGGAAAGGCGCTGGCGGCCACCGTACGGCGGGTAGGGCCGGGCAGTTCCAAGTCGGCAAGGGAGATGGCTGCGCCTCCGCTCAGATCTTCAGTAGCCGGCGTCAGGACAGCGGCCGGATTGTCTCCCGCCCAGTGTGCGAATAGACTCCGCAGCGAGGTACCGGACGGCGGCAGACCGCCCAGTTCGAGAAGCGCAGCAGCGGCTGGGTTGGCAAACTGTACAGTATGGTCCGGGGCGACCAGTAACAGGCCTTCGTGCATGGAGCTGGTGATGGAGCGCAGTGTCGACCACTGGTCCTGCAGCTCTTCAAAAAGCCAGGCGCTGGATACCGCTGGACCGACCTGGCCGGCCAGCGTCGAGAGCAGGTCAACCGAGTGTTCATTGAAGTAGTTCGAGTGCATGCTGATGCCGACAAGGGCGCCGACCACGGAACCGTCGGCCCGGATGGGGACCCCGCACACCGATGCGTGGGGGTAATCGTCCGCCCAGCGGCCGAAACTTTGGCGCTGCACCGCGACATCAGGCACAAGCACCGGCTGCCCCTCCGCAACAATTCGAGCGGACATGCTGCGGTTGAGTTCCTCTCGGGCTGGTACCCGCCAACTGATGCCGGGCGCTTCAAGGGCCTGGAGGTTCAACTCTCCTGCGGCATCTCGCAGCACCACTAGGCCCACATCCGCTCCGACAAGCCGGAGGATGCCCCTGGCGATCTCATCCATTCGTGCGCCCAGGTCAAGGATACCCGTGATGGCGGTGGCCGTTGCGTTCAAGGCGGCCAACTCCTCGCTGCGCCGGGTCACCTGATGGGTCCGCTCCTCGACCCGCTCTTCGAGCGTGGCGTTGAGCTGCATCAGGTCCGTCTGGTGCTTTTGCAGGACGCCCACCATCTCGTTGAAGCCGTCGTGGAGTTCCGCCATCTCTTTGGGCATGCTGATGCGGGGGCTTTCGGCCCGGGCCTGCATATTGCCATTTCGCACGGCCTGGGCCGCTTTCATGAGGGCGAGAATGGGCGCGTTCATGGTGCGGGCAAGCAGCCAGGCCAACGTCAATCCCAGCGCCAGCGCCAGGGTTATGGTCAGAGCTGCGTCCTCCAGCGAATCGATAACGTCCGCATAGAAGGCCGCCCGCGGCGTGATGATGGCGACCCCCCAGTTCAATTCGGCAGTGGTGGCGTAACCGCCCAGGTGGCTGTCGCTCTCCCACCATGGGCTGCCGGTGCGCAGTTGCTGAATGTGCAGTTCCTGGCCCAGGTTGGCAAACGGCTCATACTGCACCGGTCCGGCGTGGGCGATGAGGGTATTACGGTTATCAACTAGGAGAATCTCTTCGTCCTGATGGACCTGGTGCGCCGCGAGCCATGCCGAAAGCTTGGATAGGTCAAGTCCGCCGGAGATGAAGTACCGAACTTCGCCCTGCTGGTCCAGGAGGGGCGCGACCATCGTTACTAACGGTCCGTTGTTGATGACGATGCCGGGAATGACGTCCGAGTAGACCATCTTTTTGGTCCTCATGAGCGGCTCGAAGTACGCCGCCTTCCCATTCCGGCCAGCCAGAGGCTTGCCAGTCAGGTCAAACTGCGGCGAGAAGACCAGCGTGTTGCCAAGAGTGTCGCCCAGGAAGGTGCCGACGATGCCTGGGTATTCGTCACGCATGGTGTCGAGAATGCGTTGCACGTCCAGCGTGGTCGGGTCAGGCGCTGTTTCGAGTTGGCGGGCCAGGGTGCGTACCGCCCGGGCGTGAACGGCGACGTAGTTGCCAACGTCATCGCTGAGTGCTTTCGCTCTGGCGTGTTGCTCGTTGAGCGCTCGCTCGTAGGCGGCGTGAACGCCCATCAGTTCGGAGCCGCCGACGATGATGGAGGGCACGGTGGCCGCAACCAGGAGCACGAGCAGTAAGTAGGTCTGGAGTCGGCGCTCTCGCACGGGTTGCTTCCCCCTCGTTCGCTGGAGTTCTTCCCATTGTACGAGGGCCCTGGCCCGCAACATATTCATATGATGGACTAATCCGAGTACCCGATGGGGTCATCTTGGCCACGACTTGCCCCTAGGCCGCGTTCACGGCCCCGGGCCCGGAACTAATGGTGTGCCTGTTCGACTCGGAGGGGCACAGAATAAGCAAGACGCCTGCGGCTCTTGGGCTTAGCCGCAGGCGTCTTTACACTTAACCAAGTTAATTTCGGGTCTGCGGTGTTAGAAAAGGCCAGCATGCGTTCGCCTTCGACCCGAGTGCACATGTCCTGCTTGCGAAACCGGGCCGTAATTACCGCATCCATTGGGTAGCCGGCCGCCAGTCCCATGCTCAGGACGAAGGCCCCCTCCCCGGGGACGTTAAACAGAGGACGCATCAGGGGCTCGAACAGGACCCCGATAAAGTGAACCACGCCAAACCCCAACATTAGCTCCGACAGTATGAAGAACGGCAGGAGCGACGGGAAGACGACGTTCAGGAACAGATTCATCCCATTCTTCGCCGATTCAAGAGCCGTCTCCGGGGACCAGACCAGCGACAGCGTGAGCAGTACTGCGGCTGCCGCCCACACTAAGGCCGATATCTTGCCTCGCATAGGGCACCTCCATACGAAATGTGGCAAGTCCTCGAAAGGGCTTGCCACATAAGGTATGTCCCATGCAACCACCAGAGTACAAGTCCTGGAGCCAAGGTGTCGGCGTTGCCCAGAAATGGTTGTCAGGGGCGTGGGCTCATGTGCAAACAAGCCCCCGCACTGCCGTGCAGCGCGGGGTGTTTCTGCTTGTGTTCACCATCCCCTGCGGGGTCCCTCGTTCGAGGGATGAACTCACCCGTAGCGACTTGCTAAGATCGGAGTGGAAATGAGGCGAAAAAATTCACATGTGAAGGTGTTCAGACGCCGGGGAAAACCAGGGCACGTCCGGTCGAAGACCAACGAGGCCTGCGACACGATGACTGAAAATAAGCTGGGAGGAAGCGAAATGACAGATAGGCTTTCTATTCAATCCCTCACAAGAAAGGTGGGGCGAATTATGTTAATGACGCTCTCTATCTTTTTAGCCTGCCTACTCGTTCTTTTGGCCGTGCTGCTGGCATGGAGCCCCGGAAAACCAAAACCTTTCCTCGATGAGAACGGACGTTTCCGGGCGGGCAGCATTTCCGAGAAAATCCATGTGAGCATCAACGGTGTGCAACAGGGGATGTTTGTTAAGAGCAAAGATATATCGAATCCGGTGCTGCTTTTCCTTCATGGAGGCCCCGGTATGCCTGAGTACTTCCTTACTCAAAGGTACCCTACAGGTCTTGAGGACTACTTTACCGTGGTTTGGTGGGAACAGCGTGGTTCAGGACTTTCTTACAGTGCCGACATTCCACCAGAGACGATGTCGGTGGAGTAGTACATTTCCGACACGCTGGAAGTGACTAATTATCTCCGCAACCGGTTCGGTAAGGAAAAGATATACCTTATGGCGCACTCAGGGGGAACATCTTTTGGCATTCAGGTGGCGGCACGGGCCCCGGAGTTGTACCACGCCTATATTGGCATCGCTCAGATGGCGTATCAGCCCAAATCTGAACAGTTGGCATACGAATATATGCTTAAGCGCTTCGAAGAGGTCGGGGACAAAAGAATGGTGCGAAAACTTGAGGAAGCGGTGCCCGCAACGGGACCTCTGCCGCTGTCATATATGCGTTCACTCCTGCGGGACGATGCAATGCACCGTCTTGGAATTGGCACGACACATGATATGAAATCAATAATCAGTGGTGTCCTTTTGGGGACGTGGCAATGCCGCGAGTACACGTTCGGTGAAAAGATAAACCTATGGCGCGGTAAGTCGTTTTCCAGTAGCCCAAGCTTCGATCTGTGGAACAAGACGTTTGAGACAGATATAACCGCCATGGTGCCAAAACTGAACCTTCCTGTTTATTTCTTTCACGGCGTCTATGATTATACGGTTAACTACAGTTTAACGAAGGACTACTTCGACAAACTGCAGGCACCGCTCAAGGGGTTTTATACGTTTGAACACTCAGCCCACAGCCCGCTATTCGAAGAACCAGAAAGAATGCGACTGATTCTGCGAGAGGACGTGCTGGTTGGTGCGAATGCCCTTGCCGATAGGGATTAAGCGATATCCTTGACATTCCGACCACCAGAATACTCGATAGTGCAACGACCACAAGACGCCTGCGGCTCTAGGATGAGTCGCAGGCGTCTTCGCACGTAATCAAGGTAACAGCCAGCTGCGCACCTGTTCCACCACGTGCCCGATCCCCTCGACCACGAGCTCAGGCCGCACCATCTGCAGGTTGTGGCCCGGTCGGTCACTGACACGGTGAATGCTGTTGGCGGAGCGGCTGGCAAGTTCCCGCTGCATCTCAATCCATCCCTCGCCGTTGCCGGGGTTCGTAAGGACCACCAGCGGCATATCACCAAACTGCGGTCCGCCGGCTCCGCTCTGCATCTGACGGGAAGCTTCCTCAAGTATCGGCATGGCGGCTGCGAACTCCCGCAGCCCCGCTTCTCCGTTCAGGTTCCGGCAAACCGCCCCTGTCCAGTCACGATATTCGTCACGGGTGACCTGCTGCGCGAAGAACCGGCGCTCGGGATACATAGGAAAGAAGCCAAACACTTCACCCAGAAACCGTGGAAGCCCAAAAGCAGAACAGAACCGAAACACCCTGAGCAGCAAACCAATCACGGCAAAGCTCTGCCGGAAGCTGCGGTCATCCTTCAGAAACTCATGGGTGGAGTCCACCAGGACCATGCCGGCCACTTCGTCAGGGTAGCGGATGGCATACAGTCGGGCAATGACTCCACCGAGGGAATGGCCAACCAGCACGTAAGGCCCCGGCAGCCCGGCTTTGGCAAGGAGCATATGTAGTTCCGCTGGGCTCCGAGTCGCATCCGGCCCCGGACCGGGATCGCTCCCGCCCAGGCCGGGCCGGTCGTACGTCACCACCCGTGCAAACGACGCAACCTCCCTCGCGACATGGACCCACGAGAAGCAAGACTCACCTGCCCCATGGATCACCACCACTGTCGGGCCACCCGCTCCGCTGTCCGTCAGGTGGATTCGGTGGCCCCCCATCTCCACGAGACGACCGGGCAGTGGGCGCCGCTTCGCCTTCAACCGTGCAACCTGCTCATAGACAAAGCCGGCGGTCAGTAACGCCAGCATCAATCCGCCACTTACGATCAGCACGGGGTTCCCACCTGTCTGTTCAGGAAGGCCAGCATACGGCCATTCACCACATCCGGCTGCTCCATGTTCAGGAGATGGCCGGCGCTCTGAACCAGGTCGGCCTCGATCCCCGTGATTAGCCGTCTTGCTCGGTCAAGCGCCCTGGATGGGTCGTAAATCACTTCGTGGTCGCCGATTAGGAGCAGGGTGGGTGGACGCAGCCTCCTCAGCTCGTCATCTGTGTAGACCGTGGGAAAGACGCCGCCCTTGGCAAACCGAAAATGCCGGACCGCCAGGTACATCTGCTCGGCCAGCCGTTCATCCACGACCTGTCCGTTGGCCGACAGCCACCGGAAGGTGCCGCGCACCCGATCCTTGCTGGGCAGCAGCATGGGGCCCAGGAAGTGCAGGAAAAATGCCATGCGGAACTTTGCAAAGGAGGCGGCGGGCGCCAGCAGCACGAGGCTCTCCACCTGCTCCGGCGCCGCCAGGGCGAAGTTGAGCGCCTGCCAGCCGCCGTAGGAGATGCCACCCAGATGTGCACGCTTCAGCCCGAGCCCGCCCATGACATCCGCCAGCCAGGCCGCACAGTCTGACCGGGAGCGGAAAGGCGCCGACCAGACGCTCTTATTGGGCTCGCCGACGATGTCGACCAGGAACGTCCGGTACGTCTGGCTCAAGGCGGCTACGTTGCGAATCCAGACAGCAGAACTGGTGCCTGACGCGTGAAGGAGTACCAGTGCCGGCCCGTCGGCCGGGCCGCCGGCGATCACGTGTGTGGTACCGAACCGCGTGGGCAGATGCAGCGCCTGATAGGCGACCGGC
Source organism: Symbiobacteriaceae bacterium (assembly GCA_029239785.1). Lineage (GTDB taxonomy): Bacteria > Bacillota > Sulfobacillia > Symbiobacteriales > Symbiobacteriaceae > JARBUG01. The sequence goes on from JARBUG010000021.1 coordinate 36,603, forward strand.
CACGCCGTCAGTGCAGCGTCATAGCAGGCCATGAATGCCGCCTCGCCTGCCGGAGTCTTGAACATCATGATGCGTCACCTCCCACACTGCGGATCGAGATGAGTACCAGATTCAGGTCGCGAATACGGGTAAGCACGCCGTGCAGGGCAGCCTGGTCGGGCAGGGAGCCCGCTAGGAGCGTCTCCCCTCCGGACAGATTGGTGCAGGTCAGGCCGGCAAACCAGTCGGACCAGCCGGCGTCTAACTCTCCCCGGATGCGGATTTCGTAGATCATCGATGTATCCACGATCAGGCCACCATCCCACGCATCACGGCCAGCACAACCTTCACCGCCATGACCGCGGCCAGGACGATCATGGCCGAGCGGTCCGAGCCGATGTACGGCACTCGGGCGCCCAGGAGCACGGCCGCCGCCAGCGCCAGTGCCAGCGCACCCAGGATGGTGCCGGCCAGGTTGAACGGGTTCGTCCACCCATAGGTGACGGTTTGCATCCCCAGGGCACACATGGACATACCCAGGACGACCAACGCAATGAGTGCGGAACGGTCGCTGTGGATGAGGGGGAGCCGGGTTCCGGTCAGCGTGCCGGTGACAACGCCGGCTGACAGCAGGCCCAGGAGGATCAGGAGGGGATTTGTGAGGGACGTAGCGGGCATGGGCAGAAGCTCCTTTCGCGATCGACTGCCCTGATTATGCCGTGCCGCCGCGCTGCGTTCATCTATCTGCAGATAGATCTGTGGGATTAGAGCAGGTGCAGTTCCCTGGCCAGCGCCACCGCACGGACGCGGCTGTCGGCCCCCAGTTTGCCGTAGATGTTGTGAACGTGGGTTTTGACAGTACCGTAGGTCACCTGCAGGCGGCGGGCAATCTCCTCGTTGGAGAGGCCTGCAGCCAGGAGACGCAGCACTTCCAACTCTCGGTCCGTGAGGGGCTCCGGCAGCGGCGTGGCCAGATGGGCGCCCGGCTCCGCAGCAAAGCTGAAGCCGCTCAACAACCGGGCGGCGTAGGCCTGCGCCGGGCCGCCGCGGCGGGTCAGTTCATGGATGAGTTCCGCGAGCGACTGGCCTTCATCCAGGAAGGTCCGGACGTATCCGGCCGGCTCAGCCAGCACCACGGCCTGCTCCAGCAGCTTCAGGGTCCGCCCCCGGTCGGCCTGACGCAGGGCCAGCGCCTGTAGCACCAAAATCTCGATCAGGCGGCCGGTCCGTCCGCCGGCCACAGCCGCCGGGGCCAGCCGAGCCAGCAGCGACTGCGCCTCGGTCCAGCAGCCGCCCGCCAGCAAAATGCGGGCCAGGGCCAGGTTCTCCGACTCCCGCCGGAACGCAGGCGCCCCGTCGGTGCGCATCCCCCGGCCCTCTGCCCACTGACGAGCGGCAGTCAGGTTCCCCTGAGCGAGCCAGAGCCGGACCTGAAGCGTTTGCAGGCGGTGAATCAAGTCTGTGGCGAGCGTTCGGCCACGGCCTGCCGCTTCGGCCTCACCCAGGTTGGCGGCCGCACCTTGGGTGTCGCCCCTGGCAAGCAGAACTGCCGCCTGGGCCATGAGTGCGTTGGCCAGGGCGTCGGGAACCTGCCAAACCGCATTGGCGGCGATTGCCTCCCGTGCCTGCTCTGCGGCGCCCTCCAGGTCATTCTGTTCCCGTAGGACGTCAGCCAGGACGGCATGCAGGCTGCCGTTCACAAAGTGCCGGGTTGCTCCGCTGCCAGCAATGAGCGACAGGTGCCGGTGGCAGAGTTCTGCCGCCTCGGGCAGCCGGCCCTGCAGCATGCGGATGCGCGCGAGGCGCGAGATGGCGATGGGCACGGCTTCGGTCAGCCGTGCAGCAGCATCGCGTCTGGCGGCGCCAGCTAGAAGGGCGGCGGCCTGCTCCAGATCGCCGTTCATGTAGAGGAGAAAGGAAAGGGTCACGTCGGCACTGTTGCGCATGGCCACCTGCGTCTCCGGTATCTGTGCCGGCGCCTCCATCACCTGAGCGGAGAGCGCATAGGGCTGCCCCGTCAGTTCCCTGATGTAGGCGCGAATCAGGGCGACAAAGCTGCGCATTGCGGCCCATTGGGCACCGCACCCGGTGCCGGTGCCGGCGTCGGCAGTGTCAGCGCCCAGTTGATGTTCGGCCGCCGCCACCAGCACCTGTGCCTCCTCCAGACGGCCGGTGAGAATGCCGACCCACGCCTGATATATCGACAGGGTGGGACGGCTCTGAATCACGGCGTCCGGGAGACGGGCCAGCAGGCGGATGAAATCGTGGGCTGCCAGCCCCCACCAACCATTCACGTTCTGCTCCACCAGCCGGGCAGCCCGCTGGTGCTCCTCGCCTGCCAGGGCATAGGTGACTGCAGGGACCGTGTGACCCGCTGCTTCGTGCCACTCCGACGCCCGCCGGAACAGGATTGGCAGCAGGTCGGGAGAAAAGCGGCGGAGCCTGGCCCGCAGCAGGTCGGCAAACAGGTGATGGTACCGGAACCAGCGACGCTCCTCATCCAGGGGCACCAGGAACAGGTTGGACCGGTCGACCTGCGCTAGCAGTGAGCCGGCATCAGTCTGGCCGGTGACCGCCGCACAGAGCGGAGCAGACATCCGCTCCAAAATGGAGGTGAGCATGAGAAATCTCTGCACCGGCTCCGGCTGGCGGGAGATGACCTCCTCTGCCAGATAGTCGGCGACGTAGCGGTTCTCTCCGGCAAAAGCGGTCACGAACGCATGCCGGGCTTCCTGGCCCGGCTGACCGGCCAGGGAGAGAGCTGCCATCTGGAGAGCAGCAGCCCAGCCTTCGGTCCGCTGCTGGAGCAGAGTCACGTCCTCAGGGGGCAGCCCGCCATCGAGTGCTCGTCCCATGAAGTTTTCAGCCTCGGCATCAGTAAAGCGCAGGTCGGCGGCCCGGAACTCGCCTAGCCGGCCCTGCGACCGGAGGCGGGCCAGCGGCCAGGGTGGGTCTGCGCGCGTCAGGACCACCAGGTGCATCTGCGACGGCAGGTGATCGATCAGAAACTGAACGGCGGCGTGTACAGCCGGCGACGTAATGGCATGGTAGTCGTCCAGAACCAGGGCGAACGGTGTCGGAACGGCAGACAGTTCATTGATCAGCGGAGGGAGATAGTGTTGGGGCTGCTGACCCGGGATGGTGCGCAGCAATTCCACTGTTGTCTGGCCAAGCCTCTCGGCCGCCGCAAAGGCGGGCAGGGCCCCAATGGCGGCTGCGACATAGGTCCAGAAACGCTGTGGATCACTGTCTTCAGGCTCCAGGGAGAGCCAACTGAGCGGATAATCCCGCCCGGTTGCCGTGGTGCGCCATTCAGCCAGCAGCGTAGTCTTACCGAAGCCAGCCGGCGCTGAGATAACCGTGAGCGGATGAGAAAGCGCTGCGCACAGCCGGGCGGTTAGTCGCGGACGAGGCACGAGGTCTGGACGGGCTGGTGGCATGTATAGCTTCGTGTGAAGAAGAAAGTTAGACATTCCCCTCTGCCTCCCGCCGTAAAGTTCACACCTATCGTAACAGCATGTCCTGCGTTCCACCACTGTGATCCCAGTGGGGGCTAACGAAAAACGGCTGGGGCTCTGGGGCTATCCCGGCAAGGCGGTTGTGTAGTTAGGCCCTGCATCTTGCAGGAGATGCTTGGCGTCTGCCGGGAAAGCTGATAAGGTCAAATGCGAGTACTCATCATCCAAGCTTCAGGAGGACGACCTTGATGCCACTACATAACCAAGTCCAGCTCATTACGTACCCAGACTCGCTCGGCGGAGACTTAAATGCGCTCAAGCATGTGCTGCTGACGTACTTTCCAAAGGCCTTTGGGGGCGGCATACACCTGCTGCCGCCATTTCCCTCGTCTGGCGACCGGGGCTTTGCGCCGCTTACGTACTTGGAAATCGAGCCGGCGTTTGGCACCTGGGAGGATGTCAAGGCAATCGGGGAACACTTCGACATCCTGGTCGACCTGATGGTCAACCACATTTCCCAGAAGTCCGCATATTTCCAGGACTTCTTAAAGCACGGGCGGGAATCGAAGTATGCCGACTTCTTCATCACGCTGGACAAGATTTGGGAAGGCGGCGAGCCCGTTCAGGCGGATGTCGACAAGATCTTCCTGCGGCGGAAGCGGCCCTATTCTACCTTCACCATCGAAGAGACCGGCGAGAAGGTGAAGGTTTGGACCACATTCGGCAGGGAAGAACCCTCGGAACAGATCGATCTCGACGTCAAGTCCGAAAAGGTCAAGCAGTTGCTCCGTGATTTCTTCGAGAACTTCAGCCGCAACAACGTCAAGATCGTGCGGCTGGACGCCGTAGGTTACGTGATCAAGAAATTGGGCACCAGCTGCTTTTTCGTGGAGCCGGAAATCTACGAGTTTCTGGACTGGATCAAGAACATGGCTGATGAGAATGGCATCGAACTGCTTCCCGAAGTTCATGCCCAGTACGAAACCCAGTATAAGCTGGCGGAGCGCGGCTTCTGGATCTACGATTTCATTCTGCCCTATACCGTGCTGGACGCGCTCTCGAACGCCTCGAGCGAGCGGCTGACCCAGTACCTGAAAGTGCGTCCGAGCAAGCAGTTCACGCAATTGGACTCCCATGACGGAATTCCCGTATTGCCTGACCTGGAGGATCTGATCGATACGAAGGCTGCCCGGAAGGTCGTCGAACAGTGCGTGGCACGGGGCTCCAACCTCAGCCGGATCATGTCCGACGAACACAAGGCAAAGGACGGCTTTGACGTCCACCAGATCGGTGGCACCTATTATGAAGT
>JARBUG010000170.1 GCA_029239785.1 Symbiobacteriaceae bacterium
CCGCTGATGACGCTGATGACGCTGATGAAGTTTTGGCCCAAACCGTGAGGGATTTCGAACTTCGTATACCTTGGTCTCGTACCTGAGGTAAAACAACCGCGACGTGAAGCGCCTTGATCACAAACGCCTTGCTCGAACAATCAGCTAAGTATGGCTCTTAGACAAGTTCCGTGCAGCTTATGCGGCCTTGCCGGCGCCCGGAGGGCGCCCCAACTCGTTGTTTGCGCCCGCCCCTGGGGGCTCGCCCGCATTTGCACGCTGGCCCCTCGAAAACCCGTGCGCGGGTGGGCGGAGAGATCGATTGCGCCCCGCAAACGGGGGTTTTCGCCGGCTCCGGCCATCCGCGCACGAGAAACCTCGGTGCTACCATGCAAAAGGGGGCGCAGAGGCAGGCGTCCTGGCGGGTGGCGCCAGGGTCCGGCGGCCGGAGCCGGCGGCCGAAGGGAGCCAAAGTCATTGTTTGCGACCGCCCCCGTTGGCACGGACCCGGTTCACGCAACCTTTGCACACGAGACCAACGAAAACCCGTGCACGGATGGAGTTAGCGGTCGGTCGTGCCCTGGAACCCTAGTACTTCCGTCGTTGGTTCCATCCGCGCAAGCTTCTTCGGAGGGCTGCCATGCAAAGGTTGCGTGAACCCGGCCACCAAGCACATGGCCCACCGCGGGAGCATGCGCAGCCGAAGCTGCCTACCCGGGCGGCCGGCGCCCGAAGGGCGCCCAACTAGCGAATTGCGCCCGCCCCTGGGGGCTCGCCCGCATTTGCACGCTGGCCCCTCGAAAACTCGTGTGTGGGTGGGCGGAGAGCTCGATTGCGCCCCGCAAACGGGGGTTTTCGCCGGCTCCGACCATCGGCGCACGAGAAACCTCGGTGCTACCATGCAAAAGTGGGCGCAGAGGCAGGCGTCCTGGCGGGTGGCGCCCGGAGCCGGCGGCCGGAGCCGGCGCCAGGGTCCGGCGGCCGGAGCCGGTGCCCGCCCGCATTTGCACGCTGGCCCCTCGCAAACCCGTGTGCGGATGGGCCGAGGGCAACGGGGTCCGGAGCCAAGTGAAGCCTACAGGGGCGGGCGCATCGTACACGAAACTTGTCGAAGAGCCCTAAGTATCAGCGTTTATCTGCGTCATCAGCGGCAAAAAAGTTGTCCGGAATCCCGCACCAGCGCACCCTGGGCTTGCATATCGATACGGCCTTATGCACGCTCGAACATTTTGTCAGCAACCTGACGCCGAAACTTCGACAAGTTTCGGCGTGGTTTCTTTGCGGCAATCGTCTCCGCTATGCGGTAACGGCGCCCAGAGACCGACCGGGTCTATACATCTCGTATGAACACCGAAACCGGAGGAGGTGCCCCTGAATGGACGAACGCTGCCCATGGGCATGCGTTCGTCCTTTTCCTATTGTACTTGAATGAAGGGATCCCCGGAAAATAGAAGAATTAGCGAAGATCGACCATTCACTGATTGAGGAGGTGAAAGCGATGGATGCGCAAATCCGCCCGGCCCAATCCCACGAAGAGCTGCACCAGTGTGTCGGCCTGCAGGAGCAGATCTGGGGATTGGACCCACGGGACGTGGTCCCTTTCAACCAACTGCACGCGGCCCACGCCTGGGGCGGACAGGTGCTGGTCGCAGTCGCTGGGGAACGGGTAGTCGGCTTCAGCTACGGCTTCGCGGGTCAGCGTGACGGGCGGCCCATCATCTGTTCGCACATGCTCGGTCTCCTGCCGGAATACCGCGGCCAGGACCTGGGCGCCCGGCTGAAGCTGGCCCAGGGCCGGTGGGCGCTGGCCCACGGCTACAGCCTGATCACCTGGACCTTTGACCCGCTGGAGGCCGTCAACGCCCGGCTCAACATCGCCAGACTGGGCGGCATCGCCCGGGAGTACCTGGTCGACTACTACGGCACCATGTCCGACGGCATCAACCAGGGCCTGCCCAGCGACCGGCTCCTTGTGGAGTGGCACGTAGGCGCGGCCTCAACCGCCCGGGCCGACCCCGCCTCTGCCGAGGTGCTTCGCTGCCCCGTCCCGGTCGGGGTCCAACAACTGAAAAAAACCGACCCGGCAGCGGCCCTCCGCTGGCGGCTCGACGTGCGTGAGCGGCTCCAGACCGCCTTTGCGGCCGGTTACGTCATCACCGGCTTTGACATCGCCGATGATGAACTCGGCCACTACCTGCTGACCAAGGAGGAAGCACCATGCGCATAGAAGCGGTTGAACTTCACCTGATCGACCTGCCGCTGAAGGCACCATTTGAGGCCAGCGTAGGCGTCATGTACTCGCGCCGCATGGTTTTGGTCAAAGTGCTGGCCGAAGGCGTGCACGGCTGGGGTGAGGTATCGGCGCTGAACGACCCCGTCTACTCATACGAGACCCCCGAAACGGCCTGGTACGTCCTGGAGCGCTATCTCGTTCCGGCGGTGCTCGGCAAGGAGCTCCGGCATCCCTCCGATGTGCGCGCCCTGTACCACGAAATTCGCGGGCACAACTTTGCCAAGGCCGGCCTGGAGAACGCCGTCTGGGACGCCTGGGCCCGCAGCCTCGGGCAGCCCCTGAGCCAGGTCCTGGGCGGCGCGAAGGCGCGCATCGAGGTTGGCGTCAGCATCGGCATTCAGGCGACGCCCGCCGACCTGGTGCGGGTGGTAGACGGCTTCGCCGGGCAGGGCTACCGGCGCATGAAGGTCAAAATCAAGCCGGGACGCGACTACGGCGACCTCTTGGCCGTGCGCAAAGCCTTCCCGAACCTGCCCGTCATGGCCGACGCCAACAGCGCCTACTCGCTCAGCCACATCGACCTGTTCCGGCGCATGGATGAACTCAACCTGATGATGGTTGAGCAGCCCCTGGCCGAGGATGATATCATCGATCACGCGCAACTTCAGTCACACATACAGACACCGGTCTGCCTCGATGAGTCGGTCCATTCCCCGGAAGATGCGCGCAAGGCGCTGGCACTGGGCTCCTGCCGCATCATCAACATCAAGGTTGGCCGGGTCGGCGGATTGAGTAACGCCAAGCGCATCCATGACCTGATGGCTGAACACAACCTCCCCGTCTGGTGCGGGGGGATGTTCGAGTCCGGCGTGGGCCGCGCGCACAACATCCACATGACTACGCTGCCGGGGTTCACCCTGCCTGGCGACACATCGGCCTCGGACCGGTATTACCACGAGGATATCGTCGACGAGCCCGCGGTGCTCAACCCGGACGGCACGCTCACGGTGCCAACCCGCCCCGGCATCGGGGTGGAGGTGGTGCTGGCCCAACTCCGCAAATACACCCGTGAGACCTCGACCTTCAAGGCACACAGCTAGCACCCCCGCGAGACCCTGCGCCCCCCGCCCCGGGCGCCCCGCATGGCCAGATGCACATGCACCACCAGCCCCACCGGGTTCGCCGGGGTGATCACAATCCGGTGCCCATCGGCCATGGTGAACATGACGCCCTGGCCCAGCCCTGTGCTGCCCCGCAGCTCAAACCGCCCCAACCGGGGCGACCAGGCCTTCCCGCTCCAGCACCCGGGCCAGGGCACGCCCCGGTACAGCCACGTTCCATCCAGCCGCACAATGCGTGCCCCCACCATGTCGGCGAAGGGCAGGAACATCTTCCCGATGCGCAGGCCGTCCGGTTCACAAAGATACTCCAACCGCCCCGCCGGGTTCAGCGTAACGGCCAATGTACTGACCAACGAGACGGCGGTCAACGCGGGTGCGGCGCTCCCCATCATGTAAGAAGCAGCGACGGCGCCCAGCCCGAACAGGGCCAGTCCGCACGCAACGGTCAACCGTTCTACCGGATGCATGACGGCTTTTCGGATGATGGTAACCACAACAGCCGCCCCCTTTCCACTACACCCTTAAGAGGCTGGCGTGCCACGATTTCGTTCAAAAACCTCTTACAACGTCCCGCGCGGTTCCGCGCTGATACACAAAAATCTGCAGCAAACGACAAAAGGCCCGCCGGCGTAGCACCGGCGGGCTTTCCCTAGCGCACAAAATGGATGGACAAAAGCGCCCGCGAGCAAATACAAGCATCCGCGAGCTCCAGCGCGGTCCCGCGAGCTCCCGCGAGCATCCGCGCACAAAAACAAAGGGCCGGGACCGTCCACAACAGGACGAAACCCGGCCCAGCAAAATCTACACGTTGTGACGGAAGTGGACGACATCGCCGTCCTGCATGATGTACTCCTTGCCTTCCAGCCGGACCTTGCCCGCCTCACGGGCGGCGGCCATCGAGCCGTAGGCAACCAAATCATCAAATGAGACGATTTCGGCCCGAATGAAGCCCCGCTCCAGATCGGAGTGAATCTCGCCTGCCGCCTGGGGCGCCTTGGTGCCCCGGCGAATCGTCCAGGCGCGCGACTCCATCTCACCGGCGGTCAAAAAGCTCATCAGGTTGAGCAGATGATAGCCGGACTTGATGACCCGGTCCAGACCGGACTCGGTCACACCCAGATCGGCCAGGAAGACCTCCCGCTCCTCATCGCCCATTTCGGCCAACTCGGCCTCAATCTGCGCGCTCACGGGCACCACTTCGTTGTGCTCCGACTCGGCCAGCTCACGCACCTGGCGCACGGCCTCCACGGCGAACGGATTGGCCACATCCGCCTCGGAAACGTTCGCGACGTACATGACCGGCTTGGCCGAAATCAGGTGAAGATCCTTCATCACCCTGGCCTCGTCCTCGTTCTGCGGCTGCACGGTGCGGGCGGGCTTGCCGGCATCCAGTGCTTCCTTGATGCGAGAGAGCAGACCATACTCAATCTGCGCTTCCTTGATGCCGCTGCGCGCCGCCTTGGCGATGCGGTCGTAGCGCTTGTCCACGGTCTCCATGTCGGCCAGAATCAGTTCGAGGTTGATGATCTCAATATCCCGCAGCGGGTCGACGTTGCCGTGCACGTGCGTGACGTTCTCGTCGACAAAGCAGCGCACGACGTGGGCGATGGCGTCCACCTCGCGGATGTTGGCCAGGAACTTGTTGCCCAGGCCTTCGCCCTTGCTGGCGCCTTTCACGATGCCGGCAATGTCGATGAACTTGACGGCCGTCGGCACAATGCGGCCCGACTTGAACATTTTCCCCAGCACCGGCAGCCGGTGGTCCGGCACGTCCACTACGCCCACGTTGGGTTCGATCGTGCAGAACGGATAATTGGCCGCCTGAGCCCCGGCCTTGGTGATCGCATTAAACAGGGTGGACTTTCCGACGTTCGGCAGCCCAACAATCCCGATTTCAAGTCCCACGGCGCGTCCTCCTCTTTACCCAAAACACCCTCAAAATTATAGCGGAATAACCTTCCGCGCGCAATTGGATAACCGGCGCACCGAGCGTATAGGATAAGGAGGTTTAGCCCGTCTGGTCGTCGTATACTGGTGGATGCGAAACTGTAAGCGTTTGGAGGTGGAGAGGCTGTCTGACATGGCTTTTCTGAGCAGTCTTCCCCTCTTCGAGGGCCTTTCCGGCGAAGAGCTGGCCCAGGTTGCGGCCATCGCCCGGGAACGGCGATATCGAAAGGGCACCATTCTATTTGACGAAGGCGACCCCGGCGAAACCATGTATTTCATCAAAGATGGCAAGGTGCGGGTAACCCGGCTGGCGGCGGGCGGGCAGGAGCAGGTGCTCCGGGTCTGGGGGCCCGGTTCGGCCATCGGGCTGGTCGTGCTGGCCGACAAGGCGCCCTACCCGGCCTCGGCCCAGGTCGCTGAAGATGCCGTATTGTATGCCCTGCGGGTCGACGACCTGGTCGGCCTCATGCCCGATTCCCGTGCCCTGGCAGCCAACGCCTTCCGCCTGGTGGGGCAGCGGCTCCGGGCCGCCCGCGACACGGCGCACGACCTGGCCGTGCACACCACCCACGGCCGCCTGGCCAGCCTGCTGCTCAAAACCTCCGAGGAAAAGGGCAGCACCCGGTTCAACCTGGGGCTGACGCACCAGGACATCGCCGGCATGATCGGCACTTCCCGCGAAACCGTCACCCGGGTGCTGGCCGATTTCCGGCGCACGGGCTGCATCAAGGTCGAAGGCGAAGAGATTGTAATCGCAAATGAAAAGAAGCTTCGCGAGTGGATGGGCGAACAGTAGAATGTAACGGGGCGATGCATACGTGCATCGCCCCGTATTACTAACTCCTGCAGCGACGGAGGAGATCCCCATGACTACCGAAAAGATGTCGCTCAAGCAGCGCGCCAGGCGGCTCAAGTCCGAAACCTATGCCGTCTACCTGGCTTCAAGAGACCCCCGGGTCCCGTGGTACGCCAAGGTAGTGGTAGCCTGCGTTGTGGCCTATGCCCTCAGTCCGATCGATTTCATCCCGGATTTCATTCCAATCCTGGGTTACCTCGACGATATCATCCTCGTCCCGGTTGGCATCGCCCTGGCAATCCGGCTGATTCCCCCGGAAGTAATGGCCGAATGCCGGGCCCGCGCAGCCGCACCGCACGACCGGCGCACCAGTTGGGCCGCCGCTGCGGTGATCATAGCCATATGGCTGGCCGCCCTGGCGTGGGTGATTGTAACCGCTCTGCGTTACTTCTAAACCCCCCAAGGCGCAGGCCCAACAACCGACGCCTCGTGATGGCCTCGATGGCCATCCAACTGCGCCGCGACGACGCCCCTGACCGGACCCGCCCGCCAACTTCAGGGCATACTTGTTGTGACATATATCACTCGCCCCCAGCGCGCCGCGGCACCAGCCACCAACCTCCCCACCTGCTATGATGGTCCCATACAAAGAGGCGCGCGAAGGAGGGCCGGCCGTGGAAGTGAAACTTGCGCAGCACATGCGCTTTTCGGACGACAACGTCGTCAGTGAGGTTCTGCACAGTTGCCAGGATATGCGAGTGGTGTTGTTCAGTCTGCAGCCGGGCCAGGAAATGGCGCCGCACACCAGTTCATCGAGCGTCTGCCTGCAGGTGCTCAAGGGAAACGGGCTTATGCTGGTTGGTCACGAATGGGCGCCCGTCGAAACCGGGAGCATCAGGTTCTACCCGCCCGGCGAGGCCCACGGCGTACGGGCCACGGACGGACCCCTGGCCGTTCTCGCCACCCTGGCGCCCAGGCTATAGCATCATCGCCGCAGAAGGAGTGCATGAAGATGGATAAGGTTGATCAGGCGCGCATGCTCCTCAAAAACGTCGTCGACCCCGAACTGGGGCTGAATATCGTGGACCTGGGTCTCATTTACGAACTGAAGGTCGAAGGCGCCCGCTGCTGGGTGCTCATGACCTTCACGACCATGGGCTGCCCCATCTCCGGGGCCATGGTAAACGGCGTGTACGAAGCGCTGCAACCGCTCGGCTTTGAAGATATCAAAGTGGATATTACCTATAATCCGCCGTGGACGCCCCAGCGCATGACCGACGAAGGCAAGAAGCGGCTCGGTGTGCGGTAGATGATACCCAAAAGGCGTGCGGCCAAAACGGCTGCACGCCTTCTCTGTCCTTCGGGCACAGGCATGGGGTGAACGCTTCCTGCATACCCTTCATCTGATGCCCGAGGGTACAAGCCGTATCCAGCTTGATAAAGGAAACTGCATGATGCCCCACAGCAGGGGAAAACATGATAAAATACGAATCGATTACGGTCTGACATTCGAAAAGGAGGAGCTTAGTTTGTCCAATGCCAACAAGGGCGCCGGTATCGTCGCGGCCGTCCTGATCACCCTGATCGTCGCCGCTCCGGGCGGGTACATGCTCGGTAAGCGTTCCGGCGAGAAGGCCGCCAGCATCGACACCGCCGCCGTTGCTACTGTTAATGGTGAAAACATCACGAAGCTCGACATCTACAATCTGATGGTGGCCGAACAGGGCGCCTCGATTGTTGACCAGATCATCCAGAACAAGCTGGTCGACCAGGAAGCTAAGAAGAACAACGTCACCGTCAGCCCGGCCGAAATCGATCAAGAGATCGCCAAGATCCGGGAGCGCATGGGCGGCGAAGTCAAGTTCCAGGAAGCCTTGACCACCAACGGCATCAGCCTGGAGCAGCTCCGTGAGTACCAGGACTTCCGGGTGAAGGTGACCAAGCTGCTCAAGCCGCAGATCACCCTGCAGGAAGAGGCCGTGAAGACCTTCTTCGAAGAGAACAAGAGCCAGTTCGACAAGCGGAAGGTCCACGCCCGCCACATCCTCGTTGAAACCGAGGAAGAGGCCAAGGCGATTAAGACCCAGCTCCAAGGCGGCGCCGACTTTGCGGCCCTGGCCAAGGAGAAGTCCACCGAGCCGGCCGCGGCTACGTCCGGCGGCGACCTCGGCACCTTCGGTGCCGGCGCCATGCTCCCCGCCTTTGAGAACGTGGTCTTCAACCTGAAGGTCAACGAAATCTCCGCCCCGTTCCAGACCGACTACGGCTGGCACGTGGCTCAGGTCCTTGAGACCACCGGCACCGCCCCGACCTTCGAGGGCAGCAAGGCTGAAGCGACCGAGCTTTACATCGACAGCAAGGTGCAGGAGCTGCTCCAGCCCTGGCTGACCGAGCTGAAGGACAAGGCGAAGATCACCAACAGCCTGGAGAAGGGCGACAAGTAAAACCACGTGAGCCAGGGGCAACCCCTGGCTCATTCGCCTTTTTGAGCGATCTATAGTGAGTATCAGTACCCTTACCGGGGGTGAGTTTTCGTGCCCTTCCTGCCCTTTACCTGGGTCGATGTCTTTGCGGCCGCTCCGTTCACCGGGAACCAGCTGGCTGTGTTTCGCACGCCGCCGGATCTGCCGGATGAAGTGTTGCGCCGGGTCACCCGGGAGCTGAACCATTCTGAGACGGTCTTTCTGCAGCCCGCCCGGGCCGCGGGCGCCGATCACCGGGTGCGCATTTTCATTCCCACCCTGCCGCTGGCGGCGGAGATTCCGTTTGCCGGCCATCCCATTCTGGGCGCCGCGTGCGTGGCGGCCCCGCAGGGCGGGCTGGTCCGCCTGGAGACCGGCATGGGCATCGTGCCGGTGACGGTGGCGCCGACGGGCGAGGGCGGCGAGCTCGACGCCCCCGGCCCCTGGCGGGCCAGCATGCAGCAGCCCCTGCCCCGGGTCGTCCGGGTCATCGAGCAGCGGGCCGAACTCGCCGACGCCCTGGGCGGCGCCCCCCTGGCCCCCGGCCTGCCAGTCGAGGCCGTCGACAACGGCATGCAGACCGTCATCGTACCGCTGGCCTCTCTGGAGGCCGTGCAGCAAGCCCGCCCCGACCTGGCCCGGCTGCGCGGCCTCCTCGGGCGTGCCGGCCTCTGCACCCTCGTCTTCGCACCGGGCGGCCTGGCGCCCGACACTGACGCCACCTGCCGGGTCTTCAGCCCGTACGACCTGGTCCCCGAGGACCCCGCCACCGGCTCAGCCAACGGCCCCCTCGGCGAGTACCTCGTCCGCCACGGCGTCGTGCAGGGCCCCCGCACGAAAACCGAACAGGGCATCCAAGTCGGGCGGCCAAGCCGCCTGGAAATCACAATCGAGCGCAGCGGCGGCACGACCCACCGGGTCGACGTGGCCGGCGAAGTCCATCTGGTCGGACAGGGGCAGTTTCGCATACCTTGTTTGTAGAAGGTTCGAAGGATTTTGCATCCATCTACGCGAAAAAGGATAACTGCGCCCCACGAAGGAGTGGCAGTCATGGAGCAGATGCGGCGAGTCCGCCATATTCTCCTCGTTATACTCGGTCTCAACCTCGCAGTGGCACTCGCCAAGGTCGCGTACGGGTGGCTCTCGGGCTCACTCAGCATGACCGCCGACGGCTTCCACTCGCTTAGCGACGGCGCATCCAACCTGATCGGCCTGGTCGGCGTCTGGATCGCATCCATCCCTGCCGACGAAAATCATCCATACGGACACAAAAAGTTCGAGACCTTCACCACGGTCGGCATCGCAGCGCTGCTGCTCTTTGTCGGCTTCGAAGTCGTGCTGGGCGCCGTCCAGCGCATCGGCGGAGGCGCCGCCGCCAGTACACCGCAAATCTCCGCCGCCAGCTTTGTCGTGATGCTGATTACCCTGGCCGTGAACATCGGCGTATACACCTACGAATTCCGGGTGGGCAAAAAGCTCGGCAGCGACTTCCTCGTCTCCGACGCCCTGCACACCCGCAGCGATATTCTGGTCAGCCT
>JARBUG010000022.1 GCA_029239785.1 Symbiobacteriaceae bacterium
TGGTCTCCGAAAGACGACCGTTGAATAAGGGTGGTGGGTGCGGACCACGTCAGCCTGTGGGGGTGGGCAGGGGTGAGCGAACGTTGGTGCCGGAGATCGGGAGAGCGAAGCGAACCCCGAACGAACAACCCTGAGAACGAATCCCCTGCCCGCCCCCACAGGCGCCCCGAAGGAGCATGCAGGACCAAACGCACTGCAGCACGAAACGACACTCATGGGGGTGCTGCACGAATGCGTGTGATCGTTGCTGCGGTCCAGTACGAGCCCAGCTTCGGAGACAAGGCCCATAACCTGACCGCGTTACGTGACCTGACCGCCCAGGCCGCCAGGGCCGGGGCCCGCCTGGTTGTTCTGCCTGAAATGGCTACCACCGGCTACTGTTTTGCGGACCGGGCCGAAATTGCCCCCCTGGTTGAGCCGATTCCCGACGGGCCGACCGTGCGGGCATTTGCCGAACTCGCCGCCGCCCAGGGCATCTACATCGTGGTCGGCATGCCTGAAGTGGAGCCCGCGACCGGGGCCTTTTACAATACGGCTGCCCTGGTGGGGCCGCAGGGGTACATCGGCAAGTACCGCAAGACGCACTCCTTCATCGATGAGACCCGCTGGGCCCGCGACGGAGACCTGGGCATTCCCGTCTTCGCGACCGACCTGGGCCGCATCGGCATCGTCATCTGCATGGATAACTCGTTCTTTGAGCCGGCCCGGGTGGCGGCGCTGGCCGGGGCCGATCTGCTGGCCTTCCCAACCAACTGGCTGGGCAACCAGGATGCCTGGCGGGCCCGGGCGCTGGAGAACGGGGTCTATGTGATCTCGGCGAACCGCTGGGGCGAAGAACGAGGGACCAAGTTCTGCGGGAACTCTGCGGTGATCGATCCCAACGGGCGTGACATAGGACTGCTGGCAACCGGCAACGGCCTGGTGCTGGCCGAGGTCGAGACGGACCTGGCCCGGGCGGCCCGGACCGTCGCCCTGGCCCGGCGCCGGCCCGAGCAGTACCAGGAGCTCCTGATTAGCAGCTACCTGTGGCACTGGCGGGAGGCCCGGCGCCTCCCGGCGGGGCGCCCGGCGGTGGTGGCCGCCGGCGACGCCACCGAACCCGGCCGCATGGCCGACCAGGTGCGCTGGGCCGACAAGCGGGCCCGCGACCGGGGCTGGCCCAAGTTGGACCTTGCCGTCTTTCCCTGGTGCGACGACGCCCCCGACCCGGGCGCCCTGGCCGAACTGGCCCGCACCCTGGACTGCTACCTGGTCTGGGGGGCGCCCGAGGAGGGCGGGTACAGCACCGCCTGGCTGGCGGGCCCTTCCGGGATTGCCCACCGGTACCGCCAGGTGCACGCCGCCCGGGGCGGCGACGGCTTTGCCGTCATCGACCTGCCCTGGGGCCGCCTGGGCCTGCTGCTCGACGCCGACCTGCTAGTCCCCGAAGCAGCCCGGATTCTCGCCAAGCGGGGCGCCGACCTGATTGCGGCGCCCTCCCGCCCGGCGGAGGCCCTGGAACGCCTCGTCCACAAAGAAAGAGCCTTGGAGAACGACACGGCCCTGGTGGTGGCCGAGGCGGGCGCGGGCGGTGCCGTTTACCAGCCCATGCGCCCCCGAATTACCCGGGCCGAGGTGCCCGGCGAAATGGCCCTGGCGCTGGTCGACACGGGCGCCGAAGCCGTGCGGGCCAAGGAACTGCTGCGCAAGCTCCAGCCCCGCTGGTACGACCCACTTGTGAAGCAATGACGAAAGGGGGGCGCTCAACGCCCCCCTTTGTCGCGCCCTGCCCCCGAAGCACTCGCCCTCAGACGACCATAGCGATCCGCACGATCTGCCCTTCGGTCACGCGCACCTGCGGAACATCGGCTTCGTACGCCTGCAGCGCCTTCTGCCCAGCGGCGTTCAAGTCCTCCGCTTCCACATCGACCTTCAGCCGGCCGGTAAACTCAACCGTTACCTCAAACTTGGGCACAATGCTGACCCCCGTCTTCTGACAGTTCATGCTCAGGGTATGTGCCCGACGGGCAGCCAGTGACTGACCCAACCGCCCTCATAAGATCATCGGGTTACGAAATGGATGCCGCCCGTGCTGGCCTCCAGGGTAACCGTGTGCTTTCCGTCGCCCGTAGTGCCCGATGCCGAACTGGCAGGACCGCTCCGGCTGACGTTCATGAAGTCGGGCGCCGTCAGCGAGCCCGTCCGGGTCTGGGCCGTGGCCCGCAGGCCGCTCTCCTTCGGCACCGTCAGGCTGATGGAGCCGGTCTGCGTCTTCAGCGAGACGTTGCCTTCCAGCACAACGTTCGTATCCACGTTGATGCGGCCCGTGCCGGTCTCGGCGACCAGGCTGCCGCCGTGGTACTCGCGCACCTCAATCGAGCCCGTGCGCGACTCCAGTTGCAGCGAGCCCATGGTGTTGTTCACCACGACGCTGCCCACGTTGGTTTTGGCTTCCACCGGGCCTTCAAAGTTCTGCACCCCAACGTAGCCCGAGCCGCTGGAGGCGGTCAGCGTGCCGGCGCCGGCTTCCACGTCGATCCGACCGACGTTGCTGGTGAGCTGGAGGTCGCCTTTGTAGCCCGTCACATCGATGCGGCCGGTGCCGGTCTGGGCCCGGACCTTCAGGCCTTCGGGGGCGTAGATCACATACGCGATCTGCACGTTGTGCAGCCGGTTCGGCACATCGGTCGTAATGCGAATGGTGTCGCCTTCGGAAATCTGCAGCTTCATCTCATCGAGCATGTTGCGGATGGCATCGCGGTCAACCAGAATGCCGATCGTCGTAAAGGTCGCTTCGACCTTCACTTCGTTGCTGTTCACATTCGGGCGGAGGGAGACGGACCCTACCCGCACGTCGGCCACAATCTCCTTGGCGTTGCCCAGGGCGACCTGCTTCGTTTCGGCCCGGCTTTCAGACGGGCCGATGTTCAGGCCGATGTTGCCGCCTTCGGGCAGCACGTACGTGCGGAAGGCGGTAATGCCGACGCTGAGCAGCACAATCAGAATCAGCAGGATGCCGCCGCCCACATCCCAGCGGATTTTCCGCTCTTCGCCGCTGCGCTGGCCCAAAATGGTGTGCACCAGATACTCGATCCCGTAGCCGATCAGCAGCAGGGGCCAGAGCTTGGCCACCAGGCCGATGGCCCCCTCGTAAAAGCCGAGGTTGTCCAGCAGCATGCCGACGCCAAATGCGACAAGGCCCACGGCGACGGTTACCCGCCCGACCTTAAATCCGTTCATAGGGATTGCTCCTCCTCTATATCCAGGTGCTGTGTCTTTACATGTCGGTTTGACGGTGGTTTTGGAGGCAACCCTTCAACCAGATGAAAAAACTGCGGGCGCCGGACCTACCGGGTACCCAGCACAATGAGCACGATGCCCGCGGCGATCAACAACAGCTTGGGCCACGGGACCGCACCGACGCTGCCGGCCAGGCCCAGGGCGCTGACAGTAATGAAGATGATCGGCCCAACCATGCCCAAAAATGCGTTGAGCCGGAACATATCGGCGATCTTGTCCATGCGGAGCAAAAGCAGCAGCGCCGTCACCTCGACGGCGGCGGAGATGCCGCGGGCGATGCGAATGCCCGTCATCATGTGCTCTTCCATATAGGTTCCCTCCGATTACGTCCAGCGAAGCAGGGCGAGCAGCACGGCGGTAAAACCGGCGGCGGCCAGCGGCCCCACCGGAATGCCCCGGAACGCGATTACGCCGATGATGGTGCCGACAACCATGCCGACGATCACCTCAGGGCTGACCTTGAGCAGCGTGACGCCATAACCGCTCAGGACCGCCGCCAGAATGCCGCCGATGATGGCGGCCAGCCCGGTGACAGAGGTAAAACTCGACTTGATCTCCCGAATGCCGACCTCGCCGGTGGCGAAGGGGACCAGCACGGAGACCAGCAGGAAAATCAACCCGACCTCCAGCCCGCGCTTCTCCAGCGTGGGAAAGAAGCGGTCGAGCCGCATCACCTGCATGATCAGCACAATGCCGGCGGACGTGACGATCAGCGCATTACGAGCGGCTACGCCCAGCGCCATCAACGTGAGCAGAATAATCCGCTCGCTCCCCATGACTCATCCCTCCTGGGACTAACTCTATGGCTTGACCATAAAAAAATGCCTTGTCCGGCGTTGGTCGGGTCATCGTGGGAGAGACTAACCGTGAGAATTGTTACGATGAGCGGAGGGGTAGCGTGGCCGCGTCTCAGTCGAATCAGGGGCCGAACAAGTGGCTGCAGTTGGCGGCGCTCTGTACGGTTCCGTTGATCATGGTGCTGGGGAATTCGATGTTGATTCCGGTGCTGCCCGACATGGGCCGGGTGATGGGGCTGGACAAGTCGGTCACCGGCCTGGCAGTCACCTTCTTTTCGCTGGCCGCCGGCGTCGGCATCGCCCTGGCGGGCTTTCTGGCTGACCGCTACGGGCGCAAGGTGGTGATTGTGCCGAGCCTGCTGCTGTACGGGCTCGGCGGTGTCATATCGGGCCTGGCGGGCTGGTGGCTGGCCGAGAACGGCTTCATGATGGTCATGGTCGGCCGCGTGATTCAGGGCCTGGGCGCCGCCGGCACGGCTCCCATCGCCATGGCCTTTGTGGGCGATCTGTTCAAGGGCGGCCAGCGGGTCACCGCCCTGGGCATTTTGGAGGCCTCCAACGGCGTTGGCAAAGTGGTTTCGCCCATTCTGGGCGCCCTGGTGGGCGAACTCTTTGTCTGGTGGGGCGTTTTCTTTTCGTATGCGGCGGTGTCGGTGCCGTTTGCACTGCTTGTCTGGTTTTTCACCAAGGAGCCGGAACGGAAGAAGGCCGGCAGCGCCAAGCAGTACTTCGGCGATGTCATGAAGGTTTTCAAGCAGAAGGGCATCGCCTTGCTGGCCTGTTTCTGGGCGGGTACGGTGGCGCTGTTCCTCCTGTTTGGGGTGCTTTTTTTCCTATCCGAACATCTGGAAAATGCCCATGAGATCGACGGCGTGCCGAAGGGCGCACTGATTATGTGGCCGGTGCTGGCCATGTCGGTGACGTCGTTCGCGGCGGGGCTCTTTTTGCAGAAGCGGCAGAACCTGCTCAAGCCCGCAGTGGTCGCGGGCCTGGCGATTGTGACGGGCGGCATGGCGCTGGTGGCGATCATCCCGCAGGACTGGGCGTTTTTTACCGGCATTATCGTCGGCGGTGTCGGGACGGGCCTGCAGCTGCCGGGCCTGAATAACCTGATCACCTCATCAGCCGGCACCGAGCAGCGGGCGGGTATTACGTCGATTTACGGGGCGGTGCGGTTTGTGGGCGTCGCCTTTGGGCCGCCGCTGTACGGCGCCTTGATGAAGAACGGCGAGTCGGTCCCCTTCTGGTTCTCGGGCGGGTTGGCGGCGATTACGCTGGCGGTTACCATCTTCCTGATCCATCCGGAAAAGTTGGTCGGGAAGGGCGAGGGGCAGCAGGGCGGCGGGGGCAAGCAGAAGGCCGGAAAGAAGAAGGTGACGGCCTGGGAGCCGCCGTCCGGCCTGCCTTCGGGCACCCGTGGCGAGAATTACGAACCGATCGGCTAGACCACGCCTGACGGGTTACGGCACCCATTGAGGGTGCCTAGAGGAATCGGCCGCCGCTGCTCGAAGTTCATTGGGAGGATGAACCAGAGCGGGGGGAGAGCCGGTGGCGGACGTGGCGCATGTGGCCGACCTGTGGGAGGAGAACCAGGAGTGCCTCAAGCAGCAGCTTGGGGTGAGTATCTCGCAGGAGTTCGGCGCCCGCTGGGTGCTGATGCCCGAGGCGCCCTTCCCCCGGTTTAACCACGTCAGCCGGATTCGGGTCGGTGCGGGCGAGGTCGATGAGCTGATCGCCTTTTCCCGGCTTTTCTTCCGGCAGCAGGGGTTGCCGCTCTGCACGTTGATGGTGACGCCCGCCACCACCCCCGCCGATCTGGGCGCCCGGCTCTACCGGCTGGGCTTTACGAGTGAGACGAACCCGGTCATGGTCTGGAACGGGGCGCCGGTGGCCGAGACGAACCCGTTCTTGCGGGTGGAGGTGGCCCCGGCGAGCCAGGATAGCTTTGTGTTTGACCTGATTCGCCGGGTCTTTTTTCCGCATGCGACGGAGCAGACTCTGGCCGCCGGGCGCCGCGGGGTCAGGATCTCCTACGAAATCGGGGCGCGGAACTACGTCGCGTACTGGGGCACCCGGCCGTGCGGGGCGGGCATGCTCTTTTGCCACGGCGGCATGGGGGGCATTTATAACATGTGCACCCTGCCGGAGTTCCGGGGGCGGGGCGTGGCCACGGCGGTGCTCGCGGCCATTTTGCGGGATGCGATGGCGCTGGGGTGCAGCCATGTGGGCCTGACGCCCACGGCCATGGGCCGGCCGTTGTATGAGCGGCTGGGGTTCCGGGAGGTGTACCAGGAGCGGTACTTTGTGGAGCGGTTTTCAGGTTGGGATGAGTGAGGGTTTGGGGGCTTTGGCCACCCCCAAACATCCGGCCCCAACGTTCGGTCGTCGCCCGGCCCCCATCGAGGGGGCCGGGCGATGTTTTCTTTCGTGGGGCCGGCGCCAATAGTTGCCGGGCCTCCACCCGGCAGCCTGACTGATGATCTTGGCCATTCCGTGCCAGTCTGTGAAATCCGTGGCAACAACGAGGTCGCGCTTGCATCCCACTTGCTTGCCAAGCCGGGTGCCGGCACCCCTATCTTTCTCGTAAAGCTGAAGATTGGTGTTGCATTTTTGTAGACTCGGGTCTATATTTGGACCATAGTCTAAAACGAGAGTTGGGAAGTGGCGATGAAGCAACCAGGTCTGCGGGAGACAAAGCAACTCCAAGCCAAGCAGGCGATTTTCGAAGCGGCCATGGCGCTCTTTGCGGAGCAGGGGTTTGACGAGACCTCGGTCGAGCAGATTGCGACTCGGGCCGGGGTGAGCCGGGCGACCTATTTCAACTACTTTGGCACCAAGACCGGGGTGCTCAGGTTCTACGGCGAGCGCCTGGCGGACCGGCTCACGGCCCTGTCGGCGGAAGTTGCCCGGGGCGCCCGACCCCTGGAGCGGCTTCGCCGCTTCATAGAAGCCTGGGCGGCCTATGCTTCCGAGAATCGGGAGCACGCCCGGATTGTGCAGTTGTACAGCGGCCGGGAGCCCGGTTACCTGACCGGTTTGACTCCAGCGCGCAAAGTGCTGATGGGGCTGCTGGTTGGGCTGGTCGAGGAGGGGCAGGCGGCGGGCGAACTCCGGCGCGACCTATCGGCGGTGCATATGGCGATCCATACGACATCGATTTTCTACAACGCCCTGGGGATTCACGTGATGGCCGGGGAGCCGGTGGCCCCCCTGATGGAATCCGCCTGGCGCATCGTATTGGGGGGGATTAGGCATGGTGACGGTCCGGCTGAGTGAGGTTGGGCGCCAGGACCTGGCGGTGGCGGGAGGCAAGGGGGCCAACCTCGGAGAGATGATCGGCCTCGGGCTGCCGGTGCCGCAGGGGTTCTGCGTGACGGCCCCGGCTTACGCCGCCCAGGTTGAAGCGTGGGGGCTGGCGGCCGCGCTGGTGCCGGTCCTGGCGCGGGGTGACTGGGCGGGCGTGACTGCGGTGGCGTCGGGCATCTTCCGGGAGCAGCCGCTGGCACCTGCCACCGAGGCGGCCATTTTGCAGGCCTACCACGAGATGGGTGAGCCGCCCGTGGCGGTGCGCTCGTCGGCGACGGCGGAAGACCTGGCGGATGCTTCGTTTGCGGGGCAGCAGGAGACCTTCCTGAATGTCCGGGGCGGCGAGGCGCTGCTGCGGGCGGTGCGAGATTGCTGGGCATCGCTCTGGGCGCCGCGGGCGGTGCACTATCGGGAGCAGCGGTCGATCGATCATCTGCAGGTGTCGATGGCTGTGGTGGTGCAGGAGATGGTGGACGCCGAGGCGGCGGGCGTGCTGTTTACGGTGGACCCCGTGACCCGGCGAGGGGACCGGATGTTGGTGGAGGCGGCGCCGGGGCTGGGCGAGGCCGTGGTGTCGGGCGATGTGACAGGGGATTTGTACCGTCTGGCGCGTGCGGGTGAGGCCGGGTCTGGCACCGGGCCGCTGACGGTCGTGGAACGGCAAGTCCGCCGGGCGGGGCGCCCGGTGCTGAGCGACGCCTGGCTCTCAGATCTGGCCGCCATGGGCTTGCGCCTCGAAGCCCACTTTGGCTGCCCCCAGGACGTGGAGTTCGCGGTGGCCGGCGGGCGGCTCTACCTGCTCCAGGCGCGGCCCATTACCACGCTGGCGGTGGAACCCGAGCCGGTGCCGGAGGAGAGACTGGACTGGCTCCAGCGGCGCATGCTGGCCGAAGGACAGGAACGGTATCCGCTGGCGCCCCGGCCCCTCGACAATCTCTTCTGGTCGGTGAATGTGTCAGCCGTAACGGGGTCGATGCGGCAGGCCGGTTTCACCGTCAGCCCGACGGATGAGGAACGGCTCCATCAGCAACTCTGGCGGACAGTCTACGTGGCGTTTCCGCCCGTGAAGATGACGCTGCGGAGTATGGCGGGCATGTTCGGGCTGATGGTGCGGACGCTCGATTTCGACTGGCAGGGTTGGTGGGAGCAGGGGCCGCAGCAGCAGATTCTGGCGGTAACAGCCCCGGTGGCAGTGGGCGGTCTGAGTGACCGTGCCTTGCTGGACCGGGTGGATGCGTTGCTCGCGATCTGGCGGGAGGCATTTGTGGGGCGGTTCGGCATTGCACCGGCGCTCTTCACGCCGAACCTGCTGAGGCGCCTGACCAGGCTGGTGGTGGGCCGCCGCCTGTCAGGGCAGGTGTTCGATGACCTGATGGCCGGCCTGCGCACCCGCACCGGGGAGACGAATGAGGCGCTGTGGCGCATTGCCCAAGAGGTGCGGGCGGATGCGGATGACTGGGCTGCGGTGGCGACCGGGCGGTTTGGTGATGTGAGCCCGGCCCTGCGGGCGAGGGCGGGCGCATTCCTGGCCGAGTATGGGCATCGGGAGGGGACGACCTGGTACCTGTCGACCCCGACCTGGCGGCAGGAGCCGCTTCAGTTCTGGCGGCTGCTCCGGGGGCTGGTCGCGGTGGAGGCGCCGCCGAAGGCCCGTGAGGGGCGTTATGAGGCGGCGGTCCGGCTGGTGGAGGGGCGGCTGAAGTGGTTTCCGTGGCTGCGGCGGCGCTTCTGGTGGTTGCTGGAACGCGTGCGGGCGCTGACCCTGTTCCGGGAGAACAGCCACTTTGACCTGACCCGGCCCCTGGCCAGCCTGCAGGAGGCCGTGGCCGAGTGCGGGCGCCGGCTGACGGACCGCGGGCTGCTGGGGGCGCCTGATGACATCTTCTACCTGACCTTCGACGAGGTGCAGGGGTGGCTGGCGGAGACGGCGCCCGGGCCTGAGGCGGCCCGCCGGCACATCGGCCGGCGCCGGGAGACGTACAAGATGGTCAACGGTCGCTGGCAGGGGCGCCAGTTCCGGGCGACCCCCGGCGGGGCAGATTTACGGGGCGTTGCCGCCAGCGCCGGCGTGGTGCGGGCGAAGGCCCGGATTATCGCCAGCGAGGCGGATTGGCATCGGCTGGCGCCCGGTGAAGTGATGGTCTGTCCGTATACGAACCCTGCCTGGACGCCACTGTTCGCGGCGGCCGCCGCGGTTGTCACGGAGACAGGTGGAGCGGGGGCCCATGCGGCGATTGTGGCCCGGGAGTACGGGATTCCCGCCGTGATGGGGGTGCCCGGGGCGACCAGGTTGATTGCCGATGGGCAGGAGGTGCTGGTGGACGGGGGCACCGGCCGGGTGCTGCTGGGGCAGGGCGGGGCTTTCTAGCGGCCCCGGCCGCTCCTCTGCCCCGCTGCGAAGGAATATCGCCACGGTAGCTAGAATGTTACGACATCAACCACCTTACGCCACCGCACTGCTCGGTGGCCTTTTCTTTTCAGGAGGGATGCCCCATCGACGCCTTCGATCTTGGCGCCATGCTTGACAAGCAGCTCAGGCCCTACCGGACCATCATGCCGACCCTGACCCAGCTGCCTGCGGCCGGCCGGCCCCGGGCGGAGATCCTGGCCGACGTCACCCGCCTCCACGACCTGGAAGCCGAACGCTGGAAGGCGGGCTACTCGTCGGGCGCCGTCTACCACGGTGCCGACGGGCACATCGAGACGCTCAACCAGGTCTACGCGCTCCACTCCCAGAGCAACCCGCTCCACACCGACCTCTGGCCCAGCGCCCTGAAGTTTGAAGCCGAGATCATCGCCATGACCGCCCACATGCTGCACGGGGCGCCGGGGGAGGTGGTGGGCACCGTCTCGTCGGGCGGCACCGAGAGCCTGCTGCTCGCCATGAAAACCTACCGGGACTGGGCGCGGGCGACCAGGGCGATCGCCGCACCGGAAATGATCGTACCCGTCACCGCACACGCGGCCTTCTGGAAGGCGGCGCAGTACTTCGACATCAAGCTGGTGCCGGTGCCCGTCGACGAGCATTTCCGGGCAGACGTGGCTGCCGTGCGGGCGGCCATCACCCCGAACACCGCTGTGATTGTGGGCTCGGCGCCGGCCTTCCCCCACGGCATCATCGACCCAATTCCCGAACTGGCGGCCCTCGCGCAGGAGCACGGCATCGGCTGCCACGTGGACGCCTGCCTGGGCGGCTTCGTACTGCCCTGGGCCGAGCGGCTTGGTTACCCGGTACCGGCCTTCGATTTCCGCCTGCCCGGCGTCACATCGATGTCGGCGGATACGCACAAGTACGGCTACGCGGCGAAGGGCGCGTCGGTCATCCTCTATCGCGGGGCCGAACTGATGCATCATCAATACTTCACGATATCGGACTGGCCGGGCGGGCTCTACATGTCGCCTACCTTCGCCGGCAGCCGGCCCGGGGCGCTCAGCGCCGCCTGTTGGGCAGCGATGGTATCGATGGGCGAGGAGGGCTATCTGGAGGCGACCCGGCGCATCCTGACTGCGGCCGCTGCGCTCAAGGACGGCATCAGGCGCATCGACGGGCTCCGCATCCTCGGCGACCCGCTGTGGGTGGTGGCATTCGCATCTGTTGATGATGAGGCGTTCAATATCTATCAGGTAATGGAGCAGATGGGGCGCCGGGGGTGGAGCCTGAACGGGCTGCAGCGGCCGGCGGCGGTCCACATTGCCCTGACGCTGCGGCATACGCAGCCCGGTGTGGTGGAGCGGTTCGTGGCCGACCTGGGCGCCGCCGTGGCCGAGGTGCGGGCCAACCCGGGGGCGCTGTCAGGCATGGCGCCGGTGTACGGGATGGCGGCACAGTTGCCGGGGGAGATGGTCGATGAGATGCTCCGGACTTACCTGGACTTGATGTTCAAGGCATAGCGGGGGTGGGCCTGGGTGGCGGAAGAGAGATATATTCTGGCCATCGATTTGGGGACGTCGGCGCTGAAGGTGGCGCTGGTATCGACGGGCGGGCGGGTGCTGGGGCTGGAGACGGAGGCGGTGGGGCTTCAGCTCCTGCCGGATGGGGGTGCCGAGCAGGACCCGCAGGCGTGGTGGGCGGCGGTCCGGCGGACGGTGGGACGTCTGCTGGATGGGGCCGGCGCCCCCCACCGTGATCAGGTGGTGGCCGTTGGCTGCACGGCGCAATGGTCGGGCACCGTCGCGGTGGACCGGCACGGCGGGCCGCTGACGAATGCGATCATCTGGATGGACAGCCGGGGCGCGGCCGAGATTCGGCGGGTGACCGGCGGGCCGGTGCGGGTGTCGGGGTACGGCGTCGACAAGCTGTGGCGCTGGATTCGGAAGACCGGCGGCATTCCGGGCGCCAGCGGGAAGGATTCGCTGGCCCACATGCTCTTCCTGAAGCGGGCGCTGCCTGAGGTGTACGCGGCCACCCACAAGTTCCTGGAGCCGAAGGATTACCTCAACCTCTGCCTGACTGGGCAGTTCGCTGCCTCCTACGATTCGATCGCCCTGCACTGGGTGACCGACAACCGGGACGCCGCCCGGGTGCGGTACGACGAGGAACTGCTGGCTCTCACCGGCATCGACCCGGCGAAACTGCCGGACCTGGTGCCGGCGACGGCCGTGGTAGGCCGGCTCCGGGCGGAGGTGGCGGCGGAGTGGGGCCTCAGCCCGGAGGTGCAGGTGGTGGCCGGCTCCCCCGACTTGCACTCGGCGGCGGTGGGGTCGGGCGCAACCCGGGACTTCGAGGCGCACTTGTATGTTGGGACATCGTCGTGGCTGACGTGTCACGTGCCTTTCAAGAAGACCGACCTGCTGCGGAATATGGCAACCCTGCCATCGGCGATTCCAGGGCGGTATTTCATCGCCAACGAGCAGGAGACGGCCGGAGCCTGCCTCACCTTTTTGCGCGACAACCTCTTCTTTCCTGATGATGGCCTTGGGTCGGGGGCGCCGCCGGCCAACTTTTACGCCGCGTTGGACGAGTGCGCCGCCGCGGTGGCACCGGGCGCCGGCGGGGTGATCTTCACGCCCTGGCTTTACGGAGAGCGGACGCCGGTGGAGGATCACACGATTCGGGGCGGGTTCCACAACATGTCACTGCGGGCGACCAGGGCGCACCTGGTGCGGGCTGTGCTGGAGGGCGTGGCCTGCAACGGGCGCTGGCTGCTGGAGGCGGTGGAAGGGTTCACCGGGCGCCGGTTGGAGTCGCTGCGGTTTATCGGGGGCGGGGCGCGGTCGGAGGTTTGGTGCCAGATTTACGCCGATGTGCTGAACCGCCGGATCGAGCAGGTCAGGGACCCGGTGGAGGCCAACGTGCGGGGCGCCGGTCTGATTGCCGCGGCCGGGCTGGGGTACATCAGCTTCGAGCAGGTGCCGGGGATTGTCGAGGTGGCGCGCACGTTTGCGCCCCGGCCGGAGTACCGGGGCGTTTATGACCGGATGTACGGGGCGTTCCGGGCGCTGTACCGGAGCCATCGGGCGATTTGCGCAGGGCTGAACGGCTGAGGCGGCGAAGTCCCCGTTCGAAGAGGTGACCAGCCGCGTGAGCGCTCTCCTTTCGTTCCGTCCCTCCGTTCTGACCCGCCTGCGGGACGGAGTTGTCGAGTCGTGCCGCATCCTCGGGGCGGGGTATCTCGCCCTCCCCGAGAACGTCGGCCTGCGGGAGCGGGTGGCTTCCGGCGTGCTTTCGCCGCAGGCGTACTATCAGCAGCTCCTGTGGCTTGTCTTTGGCGTGCTGTTCCGTGCGGCGGCGGAGGGGCGCCAGCCTGGTGTGCAGGCGTTGCTGGGCTTGCCGGGGCCGGGCGGTCTGTTTGCCCGCGGCCGGTGCCCGGACCTGGATGAAGCCCGGTTGGCTGACGCCGATGCTCAGGCTGTCCTGCGGGCATTGCACGCCCCCGAGTGCCGGGAGATGGCATCCGAGGAGCTAGGCGCCGTGTACGATGGGCTGCTTCAATTGCAGCCCTTTGTTGATGCGGAGCAGGGGACTTTTGGCTTTCTCAGCGATGCCGGCGCCCGGGGCTCGGAGCGCAAGGCAACCGGGGCCTACTACACGCCTCCGGAACTGGTGGCAGAACTGATCCGTTCGACATTGGACCCGGTCATCGCACAGGCGGTAGCGGCCCGCCCGCAGTGCCCGCGGCAGGCCATTGTGGGCCTGACCGTGATCGATCCTGCGTGCGGGAGCGGCCATTTTCTGCTGGCGGCGGCCCGCCGTATGGCCGCCGAGATCGTACGGCTCACGCCACCGGTTCGTGGCGCCTCGCCGGAGCAGGCCCGCTCTCAGGCACTGCACGAGGTGATCAGCAACGCCATTCACGGGGCAGACAAAAACCCGCTGGCTGTGGAACTCTGCCGGGCCGCACTGTGGCTGGAGCTGGGGAATGCGGGGGCACCGCTCTCGGCGCTGGACGCGCAGATACAGTGCGGCGACGCCTTGATCGGCCTGCGTGATCCTGCCGTGCTGGCGGGTGGCATACCCGTGGATGCGTACAAAGCCCTGACGGGCGACGAGCCGGCTGCCGAGCGGGAGCTGCGGCGCCGGGCCGGCAGCGGGCGCGGCGGCAGCACACCGGGCGTCCTGGCGAAGCCGGCCCCGGCCGATGCCGCCGACCTGTACGTCGCTGCCTTCTTCCTGCCCAAGCGGCTCGGCACGCTTGACCTCATCCCGCACAACTGCGACCTCACAGACGGCGCCCGCCCGGCTGTGCTCGCGGCCGCCCGCCACACCGCCGCCCAGCACGGGTTCCTCCACTGGCACCTGGCCTTCCCGGCCGCCATGGCCCGGGGCGGCTTCGACGTGGTCCTGACCAATCCGCCCTGGGAAAAGCTTAAGCTTCAGGAGCAGGAGTTCTTCGCCTCCCGGAGCCCTGCCATCGCGGGCGCCCGCCACAAGGCCGCACGGGAGCAACTGATCGAGCGTCTGGGAGGCGACAACGCGTCGGCGGCGGACCGCCTCCTCCGTGATGCGTTCGTTCAAGCCAAGCGCACCGCAGAAGCCGCCAGCCTCTTCATCCGCAAAGGCGGTCGCTTCCCGCTCACCGGCAACGGCGATGTGAACACCTACGCGCTCTTTGCCGAAACCGTCCTCAGCCTGCTCCGCCCCGGCGGGCGGGCGGGCCTGATTCTGCCCACAGGCATCGCCACCGACGACTCCACCAAGCGCTTCTTTACGCATATCACGAATGAACGGCAGCTAATCAGCCTATACAGCTTCTATGAAATCCGCCGCTGGTTCCCCGGCACCGAAGACCGCAAGCCTTTCGCACTGCTCACCCTGGGCGGTCACGCAACCGGCGAGCCTGTCTATGGCTTCGAGATCGACAACATCGCCGACGTGGCCGACCACCGGCGGGTCTTTTCCCTCGCACCTTCCGACATCCGGCTGATCAACCCCAACACCGGGACCTGCCCGCTCTTCCGCTCCAAGGCCGACGCCGAGATTACCAAGGGCATCTACGCCCGGGTCCCGGTCCTGATCGACAAGCAGGCCGGCACCAACCCCTGGGGCATCCGCTTTCTCCGGATGTTCGATATGTCGGGCGACAGCGGCCTGTTCCGAACGGCCGCGCAACTGGCCCCGGCCGGCGCCCGGGGCGAGCGCTGGCTCCCCCTTTACGAAGCCAAGATGATCCACCAGTTCGACCACCGCTTCGGCACCTTTGCCGGCCTCCCGGGGCGCCCCAACTACGCACCCGTCGCCCGCCCCACCGATGCCGAACTGGCCGACCCAGCCTACGACCCGGACCCCTGGTACTGGGTTCCCGCCGAGGAAGCCAAGGGCCGCATCGCTGCGGCCGGATGGGGGTACGACTGGCTCTTCGGCCTGCGCTCCATCACCAACGCAGCCGCCGAGCGGACCGTGATCGGAACGGCGTTCCCGGTCGCCGGGGCCGGCAACAGCCTGCCACTGCTGCTGCCGCTGAAAGCCCCATCGCCCCGCCACCTCGCAGGGCTGATTGGCAATCTCTCCGCCCTGATCCTGGACTTTCATGCCCGGCAGAAAGTCGGCGGGATCAACCTGAACTTCTTCATCATCGAGCAGCTGGCCGTGCTGCCGCCCGACGCCTACACCGAGGAGGACCTCGCCTTTATCGTGCCACGGGTGCTGGAGCTTACCTACACCAGCGAGTCGATGCGCCCTTTCGCCCGCGCCCTGGGCTGCGCCCGGGCGCCCTTCGCCTGGCACCCCGGGCGCCGTGCGCTGCTCCGGGCCGAACTCGACGCCCGCTATGCCCGGCTTTATGGCCTGACCCTTGACCAGCTGCGCTACATATTGGACCCCGGCCCGGACTACCCGAGCCAGACCTTTCGGGTGCTCAAAGAGAACGAGCTTAAGCAGTTCGGGGAACATCGGACGCAGCGGCTGGTACTTGAAGCGTGGCATCGTTGCGCATGCCGCTGAGGCCCGTCGGGCCGATGGTGCGCAAGGCGTGGCACGTAAAGAAGGCCGGGCGAGTCCACGCATGGACTTCGCCCGGCCCTCTTACCGCTCCACCTGCCCGCGCCACGTAATAATGCCGCCGCCAACATTCTTGAGATTCTTAAAGCCCATCGCCGTCAGAAACTGATATGCTTGAGCTGAACGGCTGGCGCTGCGGCAGATCAGCAGCAGCTCGGCGTTCTTGTCGAACTCGCCCGCCCATGTGCGAATCTGGCCCAGAGGCTTCAGTACGCTGCCGGGGACGTGGCCTTCGGCATACTCCCACGGCTCGCGCACGTCGATAATTGTCAGCCGATCGCCCTTCTTCATGCGCTCTTCCAGTTCCGCAGTGGTGATGGTGCTGATTTTCGGTCCGAAACCAAACATGGAAAAACTCCCCTTTGCGCAGGATGTAGTATAGGTGATTGATCATGACTAATATACCCCTACGGGTATCGAAAACGCAAGAGGCGTTTTGCGTTAGTGTTCCGTAACCTTTTGTTCCAAGCGATCTGGGTGTAGCATCTTTACATACGGTACGGGGTATATGTATACTGATGTCGAAACAACGAATCAGCATGGAGGGACCAGCAAACATGGAAAAGCGAAAGATCGTGATTGTCGGTGGCGTGGCCGGCGGGGCCAGCGCCGCCGCCCGGGCCCGCCGCACCGATGAGCAGGCCGAGATCATCATGTTCGAAAAGGGGCCGTACATCTCATTTGCGAACTGCGGACTGCCCTATTACGTCGGCAACGAAATCGGCGACCGGAGCGCGCTGCTGCTCCAGACGCCCGACTCCTTTAAGGCCCGCTTCAATGTAGACGTACGCGTTCACCACGAAGTGATTGCCATCGACCGGGCAGCCAAGCAAGTTAAGGTGCGCAACGTTCAGACCGGGTCCGAGTTCACAGAGTCGTACACCGCCCTGGTGCTGGCACCTGGCGCCACGCCTATCAAGCCGCCGCTGCCGGGCATCGATCTGCCCAACATCTACACCGTGCGGTCGGTGCCGGATTCCGACGCCATTCGCGCCTTTATCGCGAAGGAAGGCGCCGGGCGGGCCGTGGTCATCGGCGCCGGCTACATCGGGCTGGAAATGGTGGAGAACCTGCACCGGCTGGGCATGCAGGTTACGCTGGTCGAAAAGGCGGACCAGGTGTTGATGCCGCTTGATCCCGAAATGGCGGCCTTCGTTACCCTGACGCTTCAGAACATGGGCGTCGAGGTGGTGCTGGGCGACGGCATTGCCGGGTTCGCCGAGGGCGCCGGGCGTGCCACGGCGGTGCGCCTGGAGAGCGGCCGGGAGCTTGAGGCGGACATCTTCATTCTGGGTATTGGCGTCCGGCCGGATACCCGCCTGGCCAAGGCCGCCGGCCTCGAGATCGGGCCGAGCGGCGGCATCGTCATCAACGAGCGGACGCAGACCAGCGACCCGGCCATCTACGCCGCTGGTGATGCGGTGGAGTCGGTCAACCTGGTGACGGGCACGAAGGGGCTGATGCCCCTGGCCGGCCCTGCCAACAAGCAGGGGCGGGTGGCGGGCGCCAACGCCGCCGGCGACAGCCTGACCTACCCGGGCGCCATCGGCACGGCGATTGTCCGGGTTGGCGATACCGTCGCCGCCGGCACTGGCCTGAACGAGCGGACGGCCCGCAAGCTGGGCATGAACATTCGCACCACGTACAGCATGTCGGGCGACCACGCCGACTACTACCCCAACGCCCAGCAGATGGTGATCAAGCTGGTGTGGGAGGCGGAGACCGGCCGGCTGCTGGGCGCCCAGGCGGTGGGCGGCAACGGCGTCGATAAGCGGGCGGACGTCTTCGCCACGGCGATTCTCGCCCGGATGACGGTAGAGGATCTGACCAACCTGGACCTGGCCTACGCCCCGCCCTTCGGGTCGGCGAAGGATCCGGCGATTGTGGCCGGCATGGTGGCGCAGAACGACCGGCGCGGCCTGGCTGCCATGGTGGCCCCGGGCGAGCTGGCCGCCCGCCTGGAGGCGGGGGAGGATCTGCAGCTGCTGGACGTCCGGGAATCGTATGAGTTCTTTGTGGGTGCGATTCCGGGGGCTGTCAATCTGCCGCTGGACGAGGTGCGGGGGCGCCTCGCCGAGTTGGATCCGGCCAGGCCGGTGGTCGTGTACGACCAGAATGGCCAGAAGGCGTACTGGGCAAGCCGGGTGCTGAAGCAGAATGGGTTCGCGAGCGTTTCGGTGCTGACGGGCGGGTTCGTGGTCTGGTCGGCGAGCCAGGCGGCCCGGACCTTCGCACCGGTGTTCTAGGCTTCGAGCAGAGGAGGAGGGGTTGGATATGCAGTTTCATTACACGCGCACCACGGGGAAAAGTGTGCCGGAAGCGATTGCCGCCCTGGAGGGCGCCCTGGCAAAGCGGAAGTTCAGCGCACTGTGGCACCTGGATATGCAGGCGAAGCTGAAGGAGAAGGGGCAGGAGTTTGACGGGCAGTTCCATGTTTTCGAGGTGTGCAACGCAGGCCACGCCAAGGCAGCGCTCACGACCAATATCGAGGTCGGGTACTTTCTGCCCTGCAAAATGGTCGTCTTCGCAAAGGACGGCAAGACCCACGTGGGGCTGCTGCGGCCTGAGCTGCTGATGGACCTGCTCGGGGAGCCCCGGCTCCAGGACCTGGCCACCCAGGTAGAGACCGATCTCTCGGCCGCCGTTGATGAGGTTGCGGGCGAGTAGGCGCCGAATCGCGCCTGACCCCCATACAATGCAGGCACAGTCCACCCCACCAGAAAGGGGCGCGTGCCTTGCTTGACGGGAAATCCTATGACGGCGTGATATCCAGCCCACTGCCCGGGCGGGCGCCCAAGCCCCGCACCCGGGGCCAGACCATGATCATCGACAAGGGCCTGGGCCTCTCCCAGACCGGCGACCTGCTGGAGATGGCAGCCGACTACATCGACTACGTAAAGTTCACCTTCGGAACTGCCGCCCTCTATTCACCGGCGATGCTCCGGGCCAAGGTCGGGGTCATCCGCTCCTACGGCATTGAGGTTTACCCCGGCGGCACCTTCCTGGAAATCGCCCTGACCCAGGGCCGGCTCGACGAATACTTACAGCGCTCCCGAGAGATGGGCTTCTCGCTGATCGAAGTGAGCGACGGCACCATTACCCTGACCCCGGCCCAGCGCCGGCAGGCCATCGACCGGGCCCGGGCCCACGGGTTCCGGGTCATCACGGAGGTGGGCAAGAAGGAGGCGGGCGTTGAGCTTGACCCAGCCGAGGCGGTGGAGCAAATCCTGGCCGACCTCGAGGCTGGCGCCGAGAAGGTAATCGTGGAGGGACGCGAAAGCGGCAAAGGCGCCGGCCTCTACGACGCCCAGGGCCGGCTCCGGGCCGACGACCTTGACGCACTCGCAGCGGGCCTCCCCGACCCGGGCGTTCTCATGTGGGAGGCGCCGCTCAAGTCGCAGCAGGAGGCGCTCATCGCCCGGTTCGGCCCCAACGTCAACCTCGGCAATATTCCGCCGGAGGAGGCGCTGGCCGTGGAAGGACTCCGCCAAGGCCTGCGGGGCGACACGCTCAAGCTGGCCCTGGAGCTCCAGGCGAAAGGGGGCCAGTAGCCATGGCAGGCTGGTTTCCCGGCTGGCCCGGCCCGATTTTCGCCGGCGGCCGGCCCCGTGTGCCCACGGTCACCCTGCCGATGATGCCCCACCTGCCCGTGCACCCCGGCGGGCCGGCGGCGGCCGCCGCTTCCCCGTTCAGCGGCCTGGCCGCCTACGGCATTCCCATCACCCAGACCCCCGGGGGCAGACTCTGCCTCCAGGCCGCCCCCACCGAGGAAGGACCCGCGGTGATGCTGCCGCCCGAGTTGCCCGGCATGCCGGGCATGCCCACCCCGCCCGATGAACTGATGACCGGCGGGCCCATTGGCGGCGGCCTCTTCCGGGAGGTTGCGCCGGTGGCGCCCTTCTACCCGGGCAACCAGGTCGGGCAGGCCAAACAAGGCGGCCAGCCCCCCAGCCCGTGACCCGAGCGAGCCAGACAGAAGCCGGGAGGGCCAACACCCTCCCGGTTTCATTTGTGCTATGATAAGTACCTGAGACGAAACAACGGAGATGGAGGGACCCCCGTGCTGCAATCCTGGCTCGACTCAGTATGGGACGCCTGGTTCACCTATGGGATGGACTGGGCGATTTTTGGCCTCTACCTGCTGATCACTTTCCTCGTAGCGTGGGCCGGCCGCCGCATCGCCCGCAGCCTCCTGCCCCGCCTTACCGCCCGCACCAACACGGCCCTCGACGACCGCATGGTCACTGCCGCCGCCCGCCCAATCCGGCTCGCCATTCTCGCCCTGGGCCTGCGCATATCGCTCCTGGCGCTGCAGGGCCGCATTCCCGCCTTCCAGGAGAAGGGCGCCTACTTTGTCGAGTTCGGGTGGGTCCTCTCCATCGCCAAGGCGCTCGTCATTCTCGGTGTCACCGCCCTGATCAACGGCCTGCTCAAGGCGGCCATGGACTGGTACATACACGACCTGGCGGCCCGCAGCCAGGGCAACTGGGATCAGGAACTGCTGCCGCTCTTTCGCAAAGTGCTGTCGCTCCTGCTTTACTTCATCGCCATTTCGGTCATCTTCGATCAGTTCGGGTACCCGCTCACGGCCCTCATCACCACTGCCGGCGTTGCTTCGCTGGCCATCGCGCTGGCAGCGCAGGAGACGCTCTCCAACATGCTGGGCGGCCTCGCAATCCTGATGGATCGCCCCTTCCGCATTGGCGATGTGATCGAACTGGTGGACGGCAAGAGCGGCGAAGTGGTCGACATCGGCCTGCGCTCGACCAAAATCAAGCAGTTCGACGGCAACGCCCTGGTGGTGCCCAACAAGGACATGGCCAACAGCCGAGTCATCAACTACGCCCTGCCCCATCCGCGGGCAGCCATTCGGCAGGCAATCACCGTCCATCATACGACCGACGTGGAAAAGGCCAAAGCGCTGCTGCTTCAGCAGATGAGGGCGCACCCGGAAGTGTTGGGTGACCCCGAACCGGGCGTCTGGTTCACCAAGTTTACGCCGAACGGGCTGGAACTCTTCATGGCCTGCTGGGTCAACTCCTACAAGGACCGCTTCCGCATTACCGATGAGTTGAATGTCTGGATCATCCGTGCGATGCGCCAGGCCAACATCAAGCTTGGCTTCCCCCAGAGTGAAGTGAATCTTTCGATTGATGAAGCGCAACAGGAGATTCGCCGCGATTTGGGGAAGCATACCAATCAGGCGTAGAGCCGCTATCCTATGACTTTGGAGGTACCCCATGCACAAGCAGTGGAGCTCCGCTCCTGCCATGCAAATCGAGTCCGAAAAGAAGTATTTTGCCACGCTGAAAACGACCAAGGGCAATATTCGGATCGAACTGCTGGCGAATGAGACCCCGAAAACCGTCAATAACTTCGTATTCCTGGCCCGCGAGGGCTTCTACGACGGCGTTCCCTTCCACCGGGTCATCGGGCCGTTCATGATTCAGACCGGCGACCCCACGGGCACCGGCACTGGCGGCCCCGGCTACAAGTTCGCCGACGAACTGCCCCCCCGGCACTCCTACAAGCCCGGCATGGTCGCCATGGCCAACGCCGGCCCCAACACCAACGGCAGCCAGTTCTTCATTTGCAGCGGCCCCCAGGCGCAGGCGCTGGATAATTACCCGAACTACACCCAGTTCGGCCAGGTTGTCGAAGGCATGGATGTTGTGCAGGCGCTGGCTTCGGTGCCGGTCGGGCCCTCGGGCCACGGCGAGCGGTCCAAGCCCCAGGAGCGCATCCAGATCGACAGCGTCACCATCGAAGAGGCGTAATGAGGCGAGGTCATCCGGCAGGATGGCCTCGTTTTTTCATAGTTCCTGGGTGCTGATTGGTATAGGTGATAAGTTCCTGGTAATAGGCGGCTGTAGCCCAAAATGTTCTCACACGGCATGTACAAACATGATATAATACCTCGTAGTCGCTGTAGCGACTCGGCTTTTCAACGCGCCTGCTGTAGCGGTGCAGCAAGTGCGGCGAATGGCACGGCTCCAAAACGGCGGATGGGAGTGGTGACCCATTTGCCGAGATACGATGGGGAGTGGTGACCCCATCGTCCTCACGCAGGGGGCGAGACGTAAGTCTCGCCCCCTGCGCCTTTATATGCGGAAAGTTCAACCCTATAGGACTATACGTCTGCATCTTGCATACTTATGCCTTCGACTGTATATTTATCGAGTACTCCCCAGCAGATGAAGACGAAGGAGATGCCACCTACCTATGAAGCGCATTTTCACCACGGCACTTGCCCTGACCCTGGCTCTGTCCCTGACCGCCTGCGGCGGCGCCAAGTCCGGCGGCAAGACCCATCTTGACGAGATCAAAGCGGCCGGCAAGATCGTGCTGGGCACCAGCGCCGACTACCCGCCTTATGAATTCCACAAGACCATCGATGGCAAGGATACCATTGTCGGCTGGGAGATCGAAATGGCCGAGCAGATCGCCAAGGATCTCGGCGTCAAGCTGGAGATCAAGGAGTCTGCGTTCGACAACCTCATCGCCGATCTGAAGGCGAATAAAGTTGACTTCGTGGTCTCCGCCATGTCGATCACCGAAGAGCGGGCCAAGAACGTCGACTTCTCCACGCCTTACTGGAAGGGCGGTCAGTCCGTCCTCGTGCTGAAGGAGAAGGCCGGCCAGTACAAGACCCCCGCTGACCTGAAGGGCAAGACCATCGCCGTGCAGCTCGGCACCACCGGCGAGGAAGAGGCCAAGAAGATCGAAGGCGCCAAGGTCAAGCCGGTCGACAAGTTCGAGGCGACCATTCTGGACCTGCTCGCCGGCAAGGTGGACGCCGTGATCTGCGGCTACACCGTTGGCAAGAACTACGAAAAGAACAACCCCAAGCTCGCCTTCGCGATGGAGCTTAGCTCTGAAGAGAACGCCGCCGCCTTCCGTAAGGGCGACAAGGAGCTGACCGAGGCGGTCAACGCCGCCCTCAAGAAGCTGATCTCCGGCGGTCAGCTCGAGCAGATCGTCAAGAAGTACGAGGCTGAGGCCTCCAACTAAGCAAAAGCGGGGGGCCGGTCAAGCCGGTCCCCCGATCCCTGTTTATCAAAAGGAGCTACAAGAAGATGCAGTTTAACTGGGGCGTCGTGCTCGAGAATTGGCCTGTCTTCCTCGAAGGCGCCAGAATGACCCTGTTTCTTTCGGCGCTGGGCGTCGTCTTTGGCACGCTGGTCGGCATGTTTGTCGGCATGCTGCGCAGCCAGAGCTACAAAAACCCAGTCATGCGGGTCATCTCCGCCATCGCCGCATTCTACATCGAGATTATGCGCGGCACGCCCTTTATCGTGCAGCTCTACCTCGTCTATTACGGTCTCCCGCTCTTCTTCGGCGTTGAGGTGCCGGAACTGCTGGCGGGTATTGCCGCCATTTCGCTTAACAGCGGTGCCTACGTGTCGGAGATCTTCCGCGCCGGCATTCAGTCGATCGACAAGGGTCAGATGGAGGCGGGCCGGTCGCTCGGTCTCACCTGGTGGCAGACCATGCGGACCATCATCCTGCCGCAGGCGGTTAAGCGGTCGCTGCCCCCGCTGGGCAACGAGTTCATCACGCTGATCAAGGAGTCGTCCATCGTCTCCGTCATCGGCATTCAAGAGCTCCAGTTCAAGGGGCGCATCGTCTCCAGTTCGACCTATGCCCCCTTTGAGTCGATGTTTGCCGTCGCGATTATTTACCTGCTGCTGACCTTTGTGACCGGCCGGCTGGTCGGACTGCTTGAAAGGAGGATGAAGACCGGTGATCAGCATTAAGGGTCTGAACAAGCATTTCGGCGCCCTGCACGTGCTGAAGGGTGTGGACCTGACCATCGCCAGGGGCGAAGTGGTAGCGGTAATCGGGCCAAGCGGCTCGGGCAAGTCGACCATGCTGCGCTGCGTCAACCTCCTGGAGCAGCCCACGGGCGGGCAGATCATCGTGGACGGGGCCGAAATTACCGCGAAGGGCTTCAGCATCAACCAGCTGCGGCAGCGGGTGGGCATGGTCTTTCAGCACTTTAACCTGTTCCCGCACATGACTGTGCTGCAGAACGTGATGCTGGCGCCGACCCTCACGGGCAAGAGCGATAAGGCCAAGTCCCGGGAGCGGGCGCTGGCCCTGCTGACCCGGGTCGGCCTGGCCGATAAGGCTGAGGTGTACCCCGGCAACCTGTCGGGCGGCCAGAAGCAGCGGGTGGCGATCGCCCGGGCCCTGGCCATGGAGCCTGAGGTGATGCTCTTTGACGAGCCGACCTCGGCCCTGGACCCCGAAATGGTCAAGGAAGTGCTGGAAGTCATGAGGGCGCTGGCCAAGGAAGGCATGACCATGATGGTGGTGACCCACGAAATGGGCTTCGCCCGTGAGGTTTGCCACCGGGTCGTCTTTATGGACGACGGCCAGATTGTGGAGCAGGGTCCGCCGGAGGAGCTTTTTGCCCGACCGCAGCATCCGCGGACCATCGGGTTCCTGAAGGCGGTTTTGTAAGCAAATGCGGGTCACCTCACCTCCAGGTAACGTATTGTGGAGGGTGGAGGTGACCTGTTTTTGTTTATTCACAAGAAGGAACTGCTCCGGCCGGTCAAAGTGCTGGACCCCAACCCCAAGTGGGGCCAGGTCATTTTGGAGCAGTATGCCGGCGCCGACTCGGAGGCAACTGCGCTCAATACCTATCTGACACAGCGGTTTAACACCAACATTCCGGAGATCCGGGATTTGCTGGAGGATATCGGCACGGAGGAGATCTCCCACTGGGAGATGGTGGCCGAAATGGCCCGCCAGCACGGCGTGGTGGTCAAGATGAAGGATGCGGCTGGCACGCCCTGGACTTCGTCGTATACGGATGTGAGCGGCAACATCATCACCGACCTGTATTCGGACATTGCCGCCGAGTTGCGCGCCCGCGACCTGTATATGCACCTGGCGAACGTTGTGCTGGACCCGAGCAGCCGCGACACGCTGATCTTCCTGGGCAACCGGGAAGAGGCGCATGCCGCTTCCTTTGCGCGGGCGCTGGAAGCGATCAAGGGGACGATTGAGCTGCCCCGGGAGTGGTTCAAGCACCCGTACGTCAACTCGTCGCCGGGGACGTATAAGCAGTTCCTGGATGCGTACGCCCCGGTGGAGGCGCCGCCGCCGCTCACCTATCCGCCGCAGTATCCGTTCCCGTATCCGACCCAGTTCCCGCCGCACCAGGTGAAGGGGTAAGGAAGAAGCGATGGGCCCAGGGGCTCATCGCTTCTACTTGTTCATCGGGTGAATTGATGATGCGCACCTCGTCACCCGAGGTCAAACGGCCGATGTGGTCAGCGGCGGCAACCCCCGCAACCGGCTGTGCCGGCTCCAAATTCTACTCGTAGTACACGTAATAAGTTCAATCAAGGAGGACTCCTTCGTGAAGCGAATTGCGTTTGCTGTGGCCGCCTTGCTGATTTCCACATCCGTGTCGACGGCCTACGCCAACACAGAGCAGACGACTGGCACCACCTCGAATCCCGTGGTCGAGCAGTCCGTGCCGGTTCAAGAACCCACACAGATTCAGCCGCCTGAACAGATTGAGGAAGCGGCTGGCATCACGCCTGATTCCAAGCTGTATTCCCTGGAGCGGGCTATCGAGTCGCTTCAATTGGCCATAACGAAGTCTGCGGAGAGACTCGCGCAGCTCAAGGTGCAGTTTGCTACGGAGAGAGCGGCTGAGGCCTCTGTGATGTCGGAGGAAGGGAAACTGGAACTCGCCGCCAAGGCGGCTGAGGAATATGTTGATACCCTGAACTCCGCTACCGAACACCTTATGCAGGCCATGGAGTCTTCGGAGAAGGCCGTCGAAGCGATCGCGGCCATGAACGAAGCACACGAGATCAGCCAGGCGGTGCTGAAGGTTGTGCTGGAGAAGGCCCCTGAGAGCGCCAAGGCAGGTCTGGAGTTGGCGCTGGCCAATCAGGACAAGACGGTTGCCGCAGTATCCGGTTTCCATGCGGCCAAGCAAGCCTTCTTCGCTGCAAAGGACGAGTTGGAGCAGGCCAAGAAGGAGTTGGAGGCCGCCCGGAAGTCGGGTGACCAGGTCGCCATCGCGTCTGCCGAAGTGAAGATAAAGGCGGCCGAGGCGAAGAAGGACGAACTGGAAGCCCTCAAGGACGCCGCCGATCAGGCCAAGGAAGAGGTCAAGCGGCACTTCGAGCAGGCGGGGGACGCTATCGAGAAGGCCACAGAGCAAGTAGAGAAGGCCAACGAGAAGATGGACAAGGCTGAGGAGAAGGCCGCGGAACAGGCCAAGAAGGCTGAGGAGAAGGCCAGGGAAGAAGCCAAGAAGGCTCAGGAAAAGGCCAGGGAAGAAGCCAAGAAGGCCGAGGAGAAGAAGGGTGATTAACAGCAACCTAGAGCCACAAGGGGATCCCCTCAGGGATGCTCTGACCAACCAGGCTGCGACTACGGTCGCGGCCTTTCTGTTCCTCTCGGACCACCCACGCTTTTGGATGGGCAGCGCTTTGCCTTGTTACGGAATGATCATGGATGATAAAGCTGGCTAAAGCTCGATGCGGATCGATAAAGCTCGCTCATTTTGGCTAAAGCTGGCTGCGGAATGATAAAGCTCGATAAAGTGTGCTGCGGGATGCCACGGACGACTGCTTCGTTCGCCGGACCAATCCGGCCCGCCGCACCGTGCCAGGCCTTGCCGGCCATGGCCTGGCGTCGCTCGCGCATGGGGTCCTTCGTTCGCCCCCGGTATTGGCCAAACCTCGCTGCGGATTGATAAAGCTGGATAAAGCTCGCTACGGCTCGATAAAGCTGCCGAGCGGGGGCGAAAACTGGTCCCGTTTGATGGCATTTTGACAGCGGTCCGGCGTGCTCGTGGGGGAAAATCGCCTTCCGCAGCACCGGGCCGCTGTCTGTTTCAGTGCGTCCGATTGCCCGGTAGTCCTTGGCGGGCGGGTGTTTCCGGTCATTGCCGAACGAATGTGCTCACCGTCAGATGCGACTTCGGCCATCCAGCGCACAACTTTTCTCCCAAAATCACCCT
The DNA here is from genome assembly GCA_029239785.1 of Symbiobacteriaceae bacterium. GTDB lineage: Bacteria > Bacillota > Sulfobacillia > Symbiobacteriales > Symbiobacteriaceae > JARBUG01. Next base: position 26,816 of record JARBUG010000022.1, read on the forward strand.
GGGATGTATTGACATATGTATGGAGTTGGATAGAATAGAACTTGCAAGCCGATTTAGTCAAGGCATGCAATACTGATATCCAGGAATGGGAGGGTACATCAGATGACAGATAAGCCTAAGTATGAGCCGACCAAGGTGGAGGTCCAGAAGGTAGAGACCGTGTTTGACAAGTCCGGTGGTTCCCGGCGGCTGCCGCCCTGGGTCACGATCAACCGGTATGGGCGGGCCTATACCAACGTCGAGGGCGGTCTGGAGTGGCGGGCCTTCTTCGTGGATCGGGGGGTCGATCCGAATCAGCCCTGGATTACGACAGGCACCAACGCTCTGCAGGGCCTGATCCTGATGTACGCAGCCCAGGCGACCGACCCGGGGGCCATCGAGGTGAAGCTCGATGCGGCCAACCAGACGTACTCCACGCACTTCGGGGCGGCTACGAAGCAGTGCCCGAATGTGCGGCCCACCACCACGGTCGAGGCCCGCTGGAAGCCCATTCTTGATAAGGATGGCAAGCCTTGTCTGGCGATCAACGTCACGGCGGCGAGCCCCAAGCGGAAGGGGGCCGCCAACCCCGAGGAGATGGCCGCCCGGGCCGAGGAGGAGGCCGCCAAGAAGGCCGCGAAGGAAGCGGCCCGGAAGCGGACCGCCGTTGCCAAGCAGGGCAAGTCCGCCAAGGGCGGCGCCCCCGCCCCGGAAGCCCCCAAGGAGACGCCGCCCACCTCCCACGAGGAGTAACATCCGTCTACATACGGCGCCCGCCCCTCCCCCGGGAGGAAGCGGGCGCCGGTTTTTACTTGTGGTCGTGAAAGAATTTCGGTAGATAATCGTAAATGGATGCATGATCACAACAGTTTTAGTTATGGCGCTGAGCGTGTGCGGTTGTGACGCAAGGCACAAGGGGGGGAACTCCAGCCATGGTGCGTTTTGCTGACGAGTCAGCCATTTCCATCCGAGCTGTCACCAAGGGCTACGGATCGCTTTTGGCCGTGGACGGGATCTCGCTGGAGATGATGGTGGGGATGCGCATTCCCACGGCCGGCCCGCGCGTAGGGACCGTGGAATCACCCTGTAAGCAGAGCTGAATGAACGCTTTCACCTCTGCCAACGGCATCCCCGTTTCCCTCAAACACTGAACCGTATTTACCCACTCCAAATCCTGCTCCGAGAATAGCCGCATGTTGTTCTCATCGCGGGAGATATGCGGGAAGAGTCCTTCCTTATCATAGAAACGCAAAGCCCTGAAGATTATCACGAAGGCCCAGAAGGAGATCGCGGCGATCCGGGCTGGTCTGCCGAAGTAAGCAAACGCAAGTTAGTGGTTCCGGCCGTCGGCGCGTAGCCACGGGCTGACCACAAATCGGCTGCATCCCCACTGCGGGTGGTTGACTTCTAGCACTTGTAGATACATGCTTGGTGCATATCAGGCTGCCCTGCGTAAGGTCGCCCAATTGTCCTGGAGGACCATAAAAGTAGCCCTGGCCAGCTATTTACGCGAAGCGAAAAGGTGTGCATGCATGGTGCAGAGACGTTTTCTATTGGGATATGGTGCTGCCTTGGGTTCAGCGGCCCTGGTGGGCCTGTTCACCGTGCTGAACAAGTGGCTCCTGGTGGAGGACGTGCCGGCGCTTACAGCGGGCGCCTGGACTTATTTCGCTGCTGGACTCGCTCTGCTCCCCTGGGCCGTCCGGGCCAGGGGGCTCGATTTCAAGCGCCCCCGGGTGTTGGTGCTCTGGCTGCTCGCGGGTTCAGTTTTCGGCCCCAGCCTCTACTTCCTTGGCCTGAAGTTCACCTCTGGGGTGCAGGGCGTGCTGATGATCAACATGGAGGCTGTCTTCACCGCCTTTCTGGCCTTTGCGCTCTTCCGGGAGCACCTCACCCTAAGCACGGTGGGAGCGAGCGTGGCCGTCCTGGCGGGCGGAATATGGCTCTCATGGCCCGAGTCCGGCGGCAACCTGCTTGCCTCCAACGCACTGGGGAATCTGCTCATTGCGCTGGGGTATATGGGTTGGGGCACAGAGAACAACCTCGGGCGCCTGCTCGGCGAGGACATACCGGCTGTGACGTTGGTGTCGCTGAAAGCGTTGGTGGCTGGCGTGGTCATGGGGGTGCTCGCCCTGGCCTTCGGGCAGCCCCTGGTCGTCCCGTGGCGTGTGGTGCCGGGTATCCAATAAGCTCCTCAAGGACCGCCTGTTCGGCCACCACAAATGAGAAGCGATGAGCCGAGCTGGCACGGTGCCGGCGGCTCATCGCTTTGCTTTTCGTGGAGGAATCGGCCCCTTCACCCTGGAACTCTGGAGGCGGATTCCCAGCGTGGAATAGGGGAGGCCTCATCTACATGTATCGTCGCCTTGCGATGCTCCTGGTGCTGCTCGTCATGGCTGCCGGCTGCGGCGGAACCGCCGCGTCCAACGCTCCTCCGCGCGATGTGGACGTGGTCGCCCACCGGGGCGGCGTTCCGGAAAACACCCTGTCTGCCTTCAAAGCCGCCCTGGCCGACCCGGACGTGGACGTGATCGAAATGGATGTCCAGGTGTCGAAGGATGGCGGGCTCTTCATCATCCACGACAAAACGGTGGACCGGACGACCGACGGGAAGGGCGCCCTTTCGGAGCTGACCAGCGAGCAGGTGAAAGCGCTGAAGACGCCCAAGGGCGGTGCCGAGTCGGTGCCGACACTGGATGAAGTGCTGGCCCTGCTGGCGGGGGCACCGGGGAAGCGGGCGTTCGTCGAAATCAAGAACCCAACCCCGGCTGATACGCCGGCCAAGGTGCTGGCAGCGCTGAAGCAGCATGGGGTGGTAGACCGGTCGGTGGTCATCTCCTTTGACCGGCCGTTGCTCGACGAGGTAAAGCGGCTTGACCCGCAGCAGCCAGTCGGGTTCGTGAGCAAGGCGTTTGGCAACCTGGAGAAGGAGTACCCGTCGGAGTACCTGCTGGTCACCTACGGTGCCGCCAACAAGGCCCTGGTGGCGGAGGCGCAGAAGGCCGGCCGGAAGGTTTACGTCTGGACGGTGAATGAAAAGCCGATCATGGAGACGTACATAAAGATGGGTGTGGACGGGATTATCTCGGACCAATATCGGCTGTTGGTTGAAGCGATCCGGTGACATAGCGAGGTCCCGCGGTGCTGTCCGTGCAGTACCTCGGGATCTTTTCCATATGGGTAGAACGGTAAGCATTTCGTAACAACTTGGCGAATGAGTCTTTTTCACCTGCCCGCCTAGACAGTGAAGCCGATGCCCTGCGACTTCACATCTTGTATCATGAGAATGCGTCCAACTCTGCCCGAACCTCCATGCCCCAGACCGGCGGGTCCAAGCCACCGCAGCAGGCCCGGAAAAAAGGAGGGCGTGTGTCTTTCAGCATTGGCGTGACTACATCGACCTGATCCGGTTCCTCTACGGTCTGATTTTTTTCGCACTGGGCTTTGCCATTTATCTGCAGCCCCGCCGAAATAGCGTCTACTTCCTGGCCAAAGCGCTCTCCTGGCTCGCAGCCTTCGCACTGGTGCACGCCGCGGCGGACTGGCTCCTGGTATTTCTGCCCGAAGGTCGCTCCCCAGCGGTCAGTTGGCTCCTCCTTCTACGCGGCCTTGGGGTGATCATCTCCTTCGGCCTCCTCCTGCAGTTCGGCCTCATGCTGCTGGTAGAGCGCCACCCAAAACGATCACTTCTCCTGCTCCTGCCGGCGGTACTGACAGGAGCCTTTGTTTGGCAATTACTCATTGTGCATTTTGCCGACCATCGCACAGCCTTGACCGTTCTGGATCTGAAAATCCTCTCCCGGTACTTCATCGGTCTGCCGGGCTCCCTCCTTGCTGCATGGGGACTCTTACAGCAAGTACCGGCCCTGCGCGCAAACCGTTGCCCCCGGATCGGTCACCTGTATGGCGCCGTTGTCTGTTTTGTCCTCTACGCCTTCATGGCGGGCCTGGTGGTTCCGAAAAGCGGGTACTTGCTCAGCGGATTGCTGAATGAGACAAGCTTTGCCGCCGTCGTAGGCATGCCGGTTGAGGTGGCCCGCGGCCTCGTCATTCTGGGGCTGACCTACTGCGTCGGCGGGCTCTTGGACATTTTCCACTTGGAGACAGAACGCCGCCTACGCACAGCCGAACAGGACAGGGCCCTCCTGCGGGAACGGGAGCAGATTGGCCGTGACCTGCACGACGGCGTCATGCAGACGCTCTATGGAACCGGCCTGGGGTTGAAGCAATTGGCCACCCTGTCGCAGACCAACCCTGACCAGGCACAGGCTATACTCACGGAACTGAACCAAGAGATTGGTCGGGCCGTGGTGCAGATGCGGCGGTATGTGCAGGACTTGAAGGAGCATACCTTCAGTGGCGCCGAACTGACGGAGGCTGTCCGGCTCCAGGTGTCGGAGATGGGTCAGTTTGCCGGCCTGCCCGTCACGTTTGAAACGGACCTGGTGGACGACCCCGATCGGCGGATCCCTGCCGGACTGCGCGAAGAGGTTCTTAGCATCGCGCGGGAGGGGCTGTCGAACATCGTGCGGCATTCCCGGGCCTCCGGGGCATCCGTCCTGTTGGGGCTGGAGGATGACACCATCATCTTACGGGTCAGCGATGACGGTGAAGGCTTTGACACGAGTACAGCGACCGCCGGCCGCGGGCTCGAATCGCTTCGGGAACGGGTGGACTCCATGGGCGGCCTTCTGCAGATTCACAGCACCCCCGGCGAAGGGACCCGGTTGGTGGCTCACCTGCCGCTGGTACGCCGCGGGGCTCGTCAACGAACTGGGGTGACCAACGTATGACCAAGCGAGTCATGGTGGTGGATGACCACGGGGTGGTCCGGCTAGGCGTGGTGGCCCTCCTCTCTCAACAGCCGGGACTGACGGTCGTGGGCCAGGCAGCCAGCGGCGAGGAGGCCCTCTCCCTGGTCGCAGAAACGAAGCCCGATCTGGTGATCATGGATGTGCGCCTCCCGGGCCGCAACGGCATTGATACGTGCCGGGAGATTCGGGCCCTCTACCCGAGCACCGAGGTGATCATTCTCTCTTCTTTCGCCGAGCCCCAAACGGTGACCGGCGCTTTCATGGCAGGTGCCAAGGGATACGTACTGAAGGACCTGGAGAACCACCGGTTAATCCAGGCCATTCAGACCGTGGCCGCCGGCGGCTCCGCACTGGACCCGGCGCTTGGCAACACCCTGGCGCAGGGCATGCAAGCCTTTGCCCAGGGCCAGCAGCAGGTGGAGCCACTGACCAAGCAGGAGCAGGCCATTCTCAGGCTGGTAGCGAAGGGGCTTACCAACCGGGAGATCGGTGAAATCCTGCACCTGAGCGACAAGACCGTACGAAACTACTTGTCGGAGTTTATGCACAAGCACAACCTGCACAACCGGGCCGAGGCGGCGGCTTTCGCCGTCCAGCGAGGCCTGGTGAACGAGTAAGGAGCGGAGGCGTTGCCCTCTGCTCCTTTTTTCGTGCCCGGCACCACAGTACATATGTACCTTCGAATCGGTCGAAAAGCAGGTACACCCGTACAGGGCCAACTCTGTATGGATGACACTGAGATTTCACGTAGCGGCATGTGAGAATGGTCACAAGGAGGGCTGTCAAACACAAAAGCAGCCCCCGCCCGCTCTACCAGAGGAGGGAGACCTTTTATGGCAACTCGCTACGGAATGCTGATCGACCTGCGGAAGTGCGTTGGCTGCGAAGCCTGCACCGTTGCCTGCAAGGCGGAAAATGGCGTGCCCCTGGGCCACTTCCGCACCCGGGTTGAAACGCATGAGACCGGAACCTTCCCCAAAGTCTCAATGACCTTCCTGCCCGTTCTCTGCAACCACTGCGACGCCCCCGACTGCGTCAACGTCTGCCCCACCGGCGCCTCCATCAAGCGGGAAGACGGAATCGTCATGGTCGACCGGGAATACTGCATCGGCTGCACCTACTGCGTCACCGCCTGCACGTACGGCGCCCGTTACCTCGATGAGGAGAAGAAGGTTGTCGACAAGTGCAACTTTTGCGTCCACCGGGTGGAGCAGGGCGTGGTGCCCTCGTGTGTCAACACCTGCGTGGCCGACTGCCGCTCCTTCGGCGACCTGAACGATCCTGCCAGCGCCATTTCCAAGGCCATCAAGCAGCCCGGCGTGGTCCAGGTTGGCAACACCAGCATGTACTACCGCCTGCCTGAGAACTTTGACCGCTCCATGCTCCCCGCCGACTATGTGGGCGCCGCCCCCCTGGGCGTGTGGCAGAACCTGCTCCAGCCCGCCGGCAAGGTCCTCCTGGGCGGCGTCGTGCTGGCTACCGCTGCCAGCCTGGTCGCCAACACCGTCAAGAAGGATGGCAAGGAGGGTGAGTCTCATGACTAAGCCCGTTCAAAAACACGAAACCTCCGGCCAGGTCCTCCGCTTTGGACTGCCGAGCCGGCTCGGCCACTGGTTCCACGCAATCTCCTTCCTGGTGCTGTTTGTCACCGGCCTCGGCCTGGTCTTCAAGGGCATCGTCGGGGTCTCCACCCTGCGCACCTTCGGCGAGGTCCACCGCCTGGCCGCCTGGCCCTTTACCTTCGCCGCTGTCATCATCCTCGTGATTGGCGCCCGCAAGGCCCTCGGCCAGTGGCTTGCCTCCATCATCAAGTTTGACGCCGACGACCGCCGCTTCCTGTCCCTCTTCTGGCGAGAGTTTTTTGGCCTGAAGGTGAACCTGCCCGCCCAGGGCAAGTTCAACGCCGGTGAAAAGATCAACTCCGCCATTCAGATTCTCGGCTGGGTGGCCATGGTGGCCACCGGCTGGATGCTCGTCTACAAGCACCAGTTCTCCCCCGAAGTGATCCGCTGGACTCTGACGATCCACTCCTTCTGCGCACTGCTGCTGGGCTCCGTGGCCCTGGGCCACATTTACCTGGCGGTCGGCCACCCCCACAGCCGTGTGGCGATGAAGGGCATGGTCAACGGCATGGTGCCGAAGAAGTGGGCCCGCGGCCACCACAAGAAGTGGGCCGACGGCCTGGGCGACTAGCGGATCAAATCAAGGAGGGAAGACCTGTATGAATCTCTCTCGTCGTAATTTCCTCCAGCTCGGCGCCGCCGCCGGCGCCCTGGCTTATGTCAGTGGCAGCAGTGTGGTCTCCGCCGCAGAGCTGGCTCAGGGTGGCAAGAGCGTCTCCAAGACCAAGAAGGAGCGCAAGGCGATTCCCAGCTCCTGCTTCCAGTGCCCCGCCATTTGCGGCATCATCGCCTATGTGGAAGATGGCCGGGTTGTCAAGATTGAGGGCAACCCCAACCATCCCAACAACCAGGGCGCCATTTGCGCCAAGGGCCAGGCCGGTATGTCCCAGGCCTATGACCCGCAGCGCATTCTCTACCCCATGATTCAGACCAAGGAGCGCGGTGACAAGACAGGTTGGAAGCGTGTCAGCTGGGACGAGGCGCTCAAGGCCGTGGCCGACCGCATCAAGAAGAATATGGATGAGAAGCGGCCCGACAAAGTTTTCATTATGCCCGGCCGTGACCGTTCCGCCGGTTACCTGGCCCGGTTCGCCAACGCCATCGGCACTCCGCACGTCATCTCCCGTTCGGGCACCTGCTCCCAGTCCAAGAAGACGGGCTTCAACGAAGCCTGGGGCTATGACTCCAACTGGAACGACTACGCGCATGCCAAGATGGTGCTGAACTTCGGCCACGGCATTTTGGAGTCCGGCTCGGTCTTCGTGGGCAACACCAAGGCGCTCACCAAAGGGATCGCCGAGAACGGCACCCAACTGGTCACCATCGACCCCCGCTTCTCCCACACCGCCGCCAAGTCTGCCGAGTGGGTTCCCGTAAAGCCGGGCACCGACCTGGCCATGATTCTGGCCATGCACTACGTGATCCTGAAGAACAAACTGCAGGATCCTGCCATGGAGAAGTGGTTCAACTATCCGCTCGACAAGTACCTGGCGCACCTGGAGAAGTACGGCTACACCCCTGCGTGGGCCGAGAAAATCTCCGGCGTGCCTGCGGCCACCATTGAGCGGCTGGCCAAGCAGTGGGCTACCACCAAGCCGGGCTGCGTCACCGCCTACAAGGGCGTGGGCGGCCACACGAACGGCGCCATGACCACCAAGGCGATCATCATTCTGGCGGCCCTGGTGGGCAACCTGAATGTCAAGGGTGGCACCTTCTACAACAAGACCGCTTCCTACAAGAACCCGGCCGGTCCGCCTGCCCCCACGGCCAAAAAGACCGCCGCCCTCAAGGCGAACCCGCTCCAGGCCGAGGCCAACTCCACCCTGTTTGAGAAGTGGGACGCTGGCGTGGGCGAAGTCGATATGATCATGACCTGGGTGCACAACCCGGTCTACGTACTCGGCAACGTGGAGAAGAAGATCGCCATTCTGAAGGACCGGAAGAAGATCCCGTTCTTCGTCGCCATCGACCTCTTCATGTCCGAGTCCACCTCCCTGGCTGACTTGATTCTGCCCGACGTCTCCTACCTGGAGCGTAACGACCCCGAATCCCATTATCCCACCAGCGGGAAGCCCTGGGTCGCCCTGCGGCAAAACGTGATGCCGAACAAGATCGGCGAGGGCATGGAGCAGTGCGAAATCCTGCGGGCCCTGGCGCAGAAGATCGGCCCCGACGTGGCCAAGTGGTTTGACCTCTCCCGTGTCGACTACGTGAAGGCGCAGGTCAAGGATTCGCTGCCCGGCTTTGAGGCCTGGGGCGGGTACGAGAAGCTGAAGACGGAAGGCGTGTATGCGCAGCAGGTCGACAAGTTCGAGTACGACGGACTGGCCAGCAAGACCGTGAAGGATGAGGACCTGAAGGACTCCGTCTTCGACGGGAAGACTGGCATCCATTACGCCCCCAAGAAGGATAAGGACGGCAAGGTGGAGATGAAGGACGGTCAGCCCGTCGCCGATACCACCAAGGCGCTGGGCGTGAAGTTGGCTGATGGCAAGGTCTACAAGGGCTGGAACACCGCCCACAAGAAGATCGGCCTATACTCTGACAAGTGGGAGAAGCAGTTCCCCGGCATGGGCCTCCCCATGTGGGAGCCCAGCGCCACCGTGGCGCAGGCCAAGGAAGATGAGCTAATCTGCTTCCAGTACAAGTTTGCCACCCTTACCCACAGCCGTACCTCCAACTGCAAGTGGCTCTCCGAGCTGCGGCATGACAACCCCGTTCTGATGAATCCCAAGGATGCCACCCGGCTGGGTCTCAAGGACGGTGATACTGCTCAGTTGAAGTCCATGGCCAATGCCAGGCCCTTCACCGTGAAGGTGACGGAGGGTATCGTTCCCGGCACCTGCGCCGTGGGCTGGGGCCCCGGGCACTGGGAATACGGCGCCATGGCCAACGCCGGTGAGGGCGTCACTGAAGAGATGAAGAAGGCCGACCCTGACTACGGCCGCATTTGGTGGACGAAGAAGGGCACCAACGTGAACTGGCTTGTCGGCCCGGTCACCGACCCCATCGGCGGCAACCAGGAATGGGCCTGGCCTGTGAAGGTTACCAAGGCCTAGTAATGGGGAAGATGGGGTCTGGCAGATGCCAGGCCCCGCTTTACGCTCCGGCTGTAAGGAGGAGGTTCCATGGAACTTCAGGTGCAAGTCAGCGAGGCCCTGGCCCGCAGCAACATATACGGCTTTCTGTCCCGGGTTACCCGTGCCGAGGTGGATGCCGCTCTGCTGGCCGAGTTTCGCCAGCCCGAGGTCATGCACGCCATGCAGGAAGTTGGGGCGGACCTTTGGCTGGCCCTTGCGGCGACCGATGACGCCTCCCTGCTGGAACACCTGTCTCTGGCTTATGCCTCGCTCTTCCTGTTCGGAGTAAACCCGCACGGGTCCGTCAACCGGGGCGAGGGGCAGCTCTGGGGTGAATCCACCGTGGCCGCTAACGAATTCCTGGCGGAGGCGGGGCTGGCCGTGGAAGGTGATACCTCGCTGCTGCCTGACCACATTGCCATGGAACTTGCGGTCATGCAGCATCTTGCCGCCGAGGAAGCGGCGGCACTCTCCGCCGGAAATCTGGCCCGGACTGCCGAGGTGCGGGCGCTGCAGGTGCGTTACCTGCAGGAGCATCTGGGGGTGTGGGGTATGGCGTTCTTTGCCCAGGCTGAGGAGAAAGCAACGCACGCGTTCTACCGCCTTATGGCCCGGCTGGGCAAGGAGTTCCTCGCCCTGGAGGCCCCGTAATGCGCAGGCTCCGAGGCGCCAGTTGCTGGCCCGGTTTTGAGGTGTATCAGTAGTACACTACCTGAAAGAGACGTGGCCTACATGAATCTCAACCTGAAGAACAAGTTCGCTGTGCTCGCCGGCTCTGCCCTGATCACCGCTACCGTGCTCTCCGGCGCCGCTTTCGCTGCCACCGACAGCACCACCGCCGATTCCGCCGCTGCTGCTGCACCGGCTGCTACCGCCCCGGTGAAGGCGGACCGCCTCAACCTTGAGCAGGCCGTGGACGGCACGCTGACCCAGGCCCAGGCTGACATTTTGACGCAGCTTGGTGCCCTCCGCACCGCTGCCCGGGAGAAGGTTCAGGCTGACGCGAAGGCGGTTCTGGACCAGGCCGTAGCCGAAGGGAAGCTCACCCAGGAGGAGGCTGACGAACTGCTCAGCTTCAAGGGCCATGGTGGTGGCAAGGGCCGTGGCGGCGCTGGCCGTCACGGTTCCGGACGTTAAGGCGCGATAACAAAGCGAAGAGCCACCCGGCGCAGTGCAGGGTGGCTCTTCGCTTTTGGCCTACTTGAACAGATCTGATGAGAGATACCGCTCGCCACCGCCGAGGAGGATCACAACCAGGGCGCCCGCGACAAAAACCATCCACTGAGACTTGGCGGGGTTACCAGATACCGTTGCTCCGCAGGAGTGGCAGAACCGCGAACCCCCGGGACGTTGACGCCACACTTGGGACATTGAACGGGTCCAGACACGCACATCCCTCCCGAATCACTTTACCAGACTTGCCCATGGCGTAACTGTACCGGGCACCTGTGAAGAAAATGTGGAAAGAGCCCCGTCCAAGGGCCAAGATAGACAACGGGCTATGCCGCCGGCCGCTCGCCTGATACAATGGCGATACCCCCGGGAGGTTCCTCGGGCGACGCATGAGGAGGGCACCCATTGGAACTGAAAGCATTCGCTGTTACGCCCGGACTCAAGCACAAGTTCACAGGCAGGCAACTTGCCGCATTGGGAGCAGCTGTCGGCGATGATGCCTCGGTCGAGCTTACCACCGTCCAGCAGCTGCTGGTCCGGATGGATGCCAGCCGGTGGGAGAGCGCCCGTGCGGTCATCGCCGAACAAGGCATGAAGATCTATCCGGTCGGGGAAGTTGTAAAGAACGTGCGCGCCTGTGGGTTCTGTCAGGGCGACGATGTGGAGGGGTACCCGGCTGCCGTCGCACTCGACGAGGCGGTGGCGGGCCTGCCGACCGCGTTCCCCCTGAGAATCGCCTACTCCGGCTGCCCGAACGGGTGTGCAGAGCCGCTGGTGCAGGACATTGGCGTCGTGAAGGTCGGGGACGGGTTCAACCTGTATGTCGGGGGGAAGGCCTCCGGTCTGTTGCCCCGCCCGGGCCTTCTCCTTGCAGAGGCGATTCCCGAAGAATCGCTGCCTGACACGATCCTGCGCGTCATCAGGTTCTATCAGGAGCAGGGAAAGAAGCGTGAGCGCTTCTGGAAGTTCGTGGACCGGGTCGGGATGGAGACCCTGGCTCAGGTGTTGGCGCAGCCGGCACAGGTTGAATAGGTCATGGTGAAGAGAGCCCCCCATTTGCCGCAAACGTGGCAAATGGGGGGCTCTGCGCACCGTGCTCGTGCTCCCGGGCCTCCCATGAACGGAGACAACTCTTGCATATAAAATATATACATGGTTTAATATAAGACGAAGTTGAAATTTGGGACGGTGACCCACAATGCGGGACACGGGGGCGGCCGAGCAGACCGGCAGCGTGCTCTCGGTGCAAAAAGCCATTCGCATATTGAACGCCTTCACCGCCGGACTGCCGGAGTGGGGGGCCAGGGAACTGGGTCTGCGCCTTGGTATGCCCCGGAGTGTAGTGCAGCGGTTGCTCCAGACCCTGGCACAGGGGGGCCTGCTTGAACAGGACCAGGCCACCCAGAAGTACCGGGTCGGCCTGCGGGCCTTCGAAATCGGGCGCCTCTACGTAGGCGGGAGCCGGTTCCAGCGGGAGGGGCTCCACATTCTGCGCGAGATGGCGGCAGCCACTACATACACCTGCTACCTCGGCATCTTGGACGGCCATGACGCCGTGGCCTTGGCTGTGGAGTACGGTCCCAATCCGGTCCGTATTGTGGGGGCGGCCGGCGACCGGTTCCCCGCCCATGCATCGGCCTTTGGCAAGGCCATTCTGTCCACGCTGCCCGACGAGCAGGTGCTTGCCATGCTCGGCCCGGGGCCGCTCCGGCAGTTGACTGCCGGCAGCGCGTTCGAACCGGGCGCGGTGCTAAGCGCGCTCGCCAGCGCCAGGCGGGCGGGATACGCCGTATCAGCCGAGGAGACATACCCCGGCGTAACCAGCATTGGGGCGCCCGTTTACGGCCCGGGCGGCCGGGCGGCCGCGGCCCTGAGCGTTTCCCTGAGCAGCTATGAATTGCAGCCCGGCATGCTGGAGCGGCTCGGCCAGTCAGTCACCGGATTTGCCGCCGAACTTGCCCGCCGGGCGCCGGAAGGACCTTAAGGAGGATGTGACCCCATGACAATTCAGGAATTCCGCAATGAGCCTTTCACCGATTTCGCCGATCCGGCCGTGCGCCTCGCGCAGCAGGAGGCGCTGGACCGCGTAACCGCACAGCTTGGCGATCGCCACCCGCTGATCATCGGTGGGGAGGCGGTCTGGACCGCCCAGACCATCCGCTCCACCAGCCCGTCCGACCCCGACCTGCTGGTGGGCGAAGTGGCCAGCGCCGGTGAGGCGGAAGCCCTGTTCGCCCTGCAGGCTGCGGACCGGGCTTTCCGCACCTGGAGCCGCACCCCGGCCGATGCCCGCGCCCGGGTGCTCCTGAAGGGCGCCGCCATACTGCGCCGGCGCAAGTTCGAGTTCAACGCCTGGCTGATTCAGGAGGCAGGCAAGCCCTGGCCCGAGGCCGATGCCGACACTGCCGAGGCGATCGACTTCCTGGAATACTACGCCCGGCAAATGCTGCGCCTGGCGGGCGCCCAGCCCGTCGTCCCCTACCCGGGCGAGGAGAACAACCTGTACTACCTGCCCCTCGGGGTTGGCGTGGTCCATCCGCCCTTCAACTTTCCCCTGGCCATTATGGCCGGAATGACCGCCGCGGCGATTGTCACCGGCAACACCGTGGTAGTCAAGCCTTCCGTCCACGCTCCGGTCGTGTGCGCGAAGTTCTTCGAAGTGCTGGCCGAGGCCGGACTGCCCGCCGGCGTGGCCAACTTCCTGCCTGGTGATCCCGCTGCCCTCGGCGACCTTCTGACCATTCATCCCCTGGTGCGGTTCGTCAACTTCACCGGCTCAGCCGCCGTAGGCAGCATGCTCTACGAAAAGGCGGCCAAGGTGCAGCCCGGCCAGCGGTTCCTGCGCCGGTACATCGCCGAAATGGGCGGCAAGGATGCCATCGTTGTCGCCGCTGACGCAGACCTGGATGCGGCGGCCCAGGGCATCGTCGCCTCAGCCTTCGGCTTCAGCGGCCAGAAGTGCTCCGCCTGCTCTCGTGTCATCGCCGATGAACATATCTATGAAGAACTGCTTACCAAAGTGGTGACCCTGGCGGGGCGGCTGAAGCTGGGCCCCGCCACCGACCCCGAGACCCAGGTCGGCCCCGTCATCAACGCGGGCGCCGTCGAACGCATCAGCCGGGCGATTGAAAGCGGCAAGTCCGAAGGCCGGCTGGTGTTTGGGGGAGAGGCGTCCGTCAGCCAGGGGTATATGGTGCAGCCCACCATCATCGCCGATGTGGCACCCGATGCCCGCATCGCCCAGGAGGAGATCTTCGGGCCGGTGGTCGCCTTTATGAAGGCCGACGATTTCCGCCACGCCCTGGAAATCGCCAACAACACCCCGTACGGCCTGACGGGTGCCATATTCACCCGTGACCGTGCCAACCTGGAGATCGCCCGCGAAGAGTTCCATGTGGGCAACCTGTACCTGAACCGCAAGTGCACGGGCGCCCTGGTCGGGGTGCAGCCCTTCGGCGGTTTCAACATGAGCGGCACCGATTCCAAGGCCGGCGGGCCGGATTACCTGCTGCTCTTCCTGCAGGGCAAAGCCGTAAGTGAGCGGCTCTAAGGAGGTTACCTGGTTGACCTGGTTCGATCGCGTGCGAGAACTGACGCTGGCCATGGTGCGCATGCCGAGTGTGACCCGCAGCCCCGGCGAGCGTGACTTCATTTGGTTCCACCGTGACCTGCTGCAGACGCTGCCCTATTTCCAGCAGCATCCGGAGCACCTGCGGGTACTCCGCACCGAGAACGACACCTATGAACGCAGCTCGCTC
>JARBUG010000171.1 GCA_029239785.1 Symbiobacteriaceae bacterium
GCTTTTCTTCCATGGTGCGCTCACCACGAGCACGAGCATAGTTGATCAGCCAACGGATGCCGAGAGCCTGCCGGCGCTCAGGCCGGACTTCCATAGGCACCTGGTAGGTGGCGCCACCCACGCGGCGAGCCCGGGTTTCGAGCAGCGGCATAACATTCTTCATCGCGGTCTCGAGAACGTCCATCGGCTCCTTACCGAGCTTGGTGGCGCTGTTCTGGAGGGCGGTGTAGAAGATCCGCTGAGCGGTGCCCTTCTTGCCCGCGAGCATGATCTTGTTGATGACCTTGGTGACCAGCTCCGAGTTGTAAATCGGATCTGCAATCACCTCGCGCTTTGGCACGTGACCCTTACGAGGCATTGTTGTAACCCCTTTCTCCATTAACCTTGGGCGGCGAGTATCTCCAGTGAGGAAAACCTTTGCCGAAGGGTTCGGCTACTCTCCCCGCCCCCGGGCTGCTTACTTCTTGCCCTTAGCAGGAGCAGCCTGCTTCTTCTTGGCACCGTACTTGGAACGGCTCTGCTTGCGGCCCGCAACACCGGCGGCGTCGAGAGCGCCACGGACGATGTGGTAGCGGACACCGGGGAGGTCCTTCACACGGCCACCACGCACGAGCACGACAGAGTGCTCCTGCAGGTTGTGACCGATGCCGGGAATGTAGGCGGTAACCTCGATCTGGTTGGTAAGGCGAACACGAGCGATCTTCCGCAGAGCCGAGTTCGGCTTCTTGGGGGTCGTCGTCTTCACCACCGTGCAGACACCGCGCTTGAAGGGGTTCTCCTTAAGAGCAGGAGCCGAGGACTTCTCGGCGAGAACCTCACGGCCCTGGCGGACGAGCTGATTGATCGTCGGCACGGACTTGTGCACCTCCTTTCCGAAAGGGATCTGGGAAGAAATATGAGGACCGGTTAAGCTTCCAGGATCGCAGCAACGGCGGCGCCGACTTCGATTCCGCAGGCTTTTCCCAGAGTCATCATCGAATCAATTTGGACGAGTTCCAGACCTTTCACCTGGGCGAGTTTGATGATCTCGCGGGTGACGTGTTCTTCGGCGTCTTTCGCTACGAACACTAGCCTGGCGCTGCCCTTTTCCATGGCCTTCGCAGTTTGCTTTGTACCGATGCTCTTCTTCCTCGCAGACTTCAGCCGCTCCAAAGACATAGCACCAAAAACCTCCTGCTCAGACACACTTTCATATTGTAACCGCGGGTCTGTGGCTCGTCAAGCAAAAAACCCCGTTTGTTCTAACTGGAGGCGTATTTTCTAGCGCGCTCTCGCGTTTTCGCCACCTTTTGAACTCGCGGTTTACTTAACGGCCCGAAAGACGTGGAAACCGGCCTGGCGCTCGACGTCTTCGACGTCGCTGAAGAGTTCGGCCAGTTTCTTCTTCATGCTCGGGGCGCCTTGCTTGGTCTGAATGACTACGTAGATCGAGCCACCCGGCTTGAGCGCCTCGTGGGCGTCATCGATCATGCGGTAGATGGTTTGCTTGCCGGCCCGTATGGGCGGGTTGGTCAGCACCTTGTCGAAGGTGAGGCCCTGTACGGGTTCCAGCCCGTCGCCGGTTCTGACTTCGGCGTTGGTCACGCCGTTTTCGGCCAGATTGCGCCGGGCCAGGGCCGCTGCCCGCTCGTTCACATCGACCAGATACACCCGCCCCTGCGGAGCGAGCTTGGCGGCGGTCATGCCGATAGGGCCGTAGCCGCAGCCCAGGTCGAGTACAGTGTCTGACTGTTCGATTTGCATCGCTTCTATTAAAAGAGCGCTGCCGAAGTCGACCCGCTCGCGCGAGAAGACGGCGCTGTCGGTGACGAACTTGAAGTCCATTCCCCGCAAGGTGGCGGTGAAAACGGCCTCATCGTGCGCCGTTTCTGGGCGGGCGGTGTAATAGTGCTCGGACACTTGGAACCCTCCAGGCCAGTTGCTCCCTCAGGTGGTGCGCGCGTTATATTACATGAAATTTGGGGGACGCGCAAGGCGCGCGTCCCTAGGAGACGCGCGCCACAGGCATTTCAGTACGATTGGTGCAAATGAATCTGCGCCCTGGATTCAACATCCGCTCGGTCCAGGAGCGTGAGCGTGCCGGCGTCGCCATCGACAATCAGTCGCTGACCGTACCTGATGGCGCCAAGCAGCCCGGGCAGGTTGACCACCGCCGGAATGCCATACTCCCGGGCGACAATCGCGCCATGAGAGAGGTACCCCCCTACCTCCATGACCACGGCTGAGGCTCTCAGGAAGAGCGGGGTCCAACCGGGGTCGGTGGACGGAGCCACGAGTACTTCGCCGTCCTGCAACAAATGTCCCTCGCTGGGGTGGCGAATGACACGGGCTGGTCCGGTGGCACGGCCCGCCGCCACACCAATACCCGTCAGGACGCCGCGGGCGCCCGGGGCCGGTGCACAGGCGGCTGCAGGGGCCGGGGCCGCCATCGCTGCGGGCAGCTCGGCTGGTCTCCCCTCGTGGTCAAGAATAAAGGCGTCCGGCGGCTCCGCAGCCCGCCAGGCCTGGTCCCGGGCGGCCCGGTCTGCCGCCAGGGTGCGGGCACCGACACCATCCCACTCCCCGCGCAGGAACATTTCCACTTCCACGGCCGAAAGGCGGAAGACTTGCTGGGCTTCATCAAGGACACCCGCTGCAGCCATACGCCGCCCAGCCTCAAGAAAGACCATCCGGGCCGGTTCCGCAATGGAGCCGAGCGCCGATTTGGAGCCTTCCCGCTGAGCCGCGCCTCCCTGCCCCTGTTTCGCCATCCAACGGACCAGCGGCCTGACCCAAAACGGGAGCCGTGACACCTCGGCCTCCACCGCCTTCCTCGCTGCCGCAGCGCTGGCCCGGGGTGGGGCGAACTTACCGGCAAGGGCCAGGTCTCGAATCTGCCCCAGCAAATAGGTTGGGTCCTCGCGCCAGCGGGGGTTGGCCAGTTCACCCTCATACACGGCCCGGTGCCCGAACTCGTCCAGGAATTCCGCCATGCCCCGCCGGAAGGGCGAGGCCTCAGGCAGGTCCCGCCACCCCTGCGGATCGATGGGCTTGCCTGTCAGGTACGTCACCGCAAGGGGTTCCTGTGCGGCGGCCCGTGCCAGGTCGTACAGGCGATACCCGTGCTCTGCACTGCTGACCCGACCGCTGCCCGCCAAAAGACCCAGCACCATCGCTTCAGCCCGGTCGGGGCGGAAGCGTTTTAACAGGGTTCGCATCATTTCAGGCCACAGGCCGGCGTTCATGTTGGCTGCCTGGAAATGGGGCGCAAACTCCCGCGCAAGGTCGCCGGCCGCTCCCAGGACGTCAAGCAACTCTTGTGCCGATGCAGAGATGGTTATGCGGCCGAGCAAAGCCCGAACCTTTGGTTTCAGTTCGGCCATATGGCGGGGCAGTTGCTTGGCCTCACGCCGGATGTTCAGCACAAACCGGAGCTGCGCCCTGCGGCGCCGCGTGCCCTCAGGTCCCTTGAACGGGTCGCCAGGCGGGACGGGAATCAAGGGTTGGTGCCCGCCCAAGCCCCGGACATAATCGGCGGGCAGGAAGCCGATGGCGTCGTAGTTGGACCACATCATCGCCGTCAGGTCAAAGTAAGCTCGGCCATCAAAGCGGCGCACCACCTCCAGCCCCTCCGGCACCGGGTAGCCCGTAAGGGGCAGGCTAGAATGAAGTGCATGGCTGATCACGTACTTGATATAGCTCCAGGACAGGGTGGACTGCACGCCGGCCACCGCATCCTTCAGATTGGCGTTCGACCAGATAATCGGAAGCCGCTCGGCGCCTGGGAAGGTGACGGCCGGCAGACGGGTCACAGGCCGGGCCTGCAGGAGCCAGAAGCGCCTGCCATCGTGTGCCCACTCCACATCCTGCGGCCCCTGGTCATCGGCGAAGGCCCAGTGTACCCGGTCGGCCAGGCGGGCAAGCGCCAGCGCCTGGTCGTCCGTCAAGACGGGTGCGTTGCTTCCCTGCCTGCGAAGCAAGTGATAACGGCCCATGTGCTTCCGGACGGCGATCTCCTCCGGGTTGACGGAGCCGCTCACCACCGCTTCGCCCAGGCCCGGCGCCGCGTTGATGGTAATCAGGTCGCGGCGGCCGGTCTTGGGGTCACAGGTAAAGGCCACGCCGGCCGATGCCGGCTGCTCCTGTCCGGGGCGGGTGACCATCGCACAGATGACCACAGCGCAGGCGACCGCCTCATCGGAGAGATGCCGGTGCCGCCGATAGGCAATCGCCTGGGGCGTCCAGAGCGAAGCGTAACAACGCTTTATCGCCTCTGCCACCGCGGCGGGGCCCCTGACGCCCAGGAAGCTCTGGTGAATGCCCGCGAACGAGGCCTCGGCACCATCTTCCGCTGTGGCGCTGGAACGAACGGCGACGGGGGCGCCTGCCAGGCCGGCGTTCTCAAGAAAGGACTCGATTTCATGCACCATGTCGTCGGGCAGTGGTGCAGCAGCAATGGCAGCCTGCAAAGCCTCCAGGCGACTGGCGGTCTCCGGCGCAGTAACGGCCCGGGCGCCCAGCCCTGCAGCCACCTCGGCGTTGGCTGCGATTTCCGGCTGCCCCATAAAGCGCAGATATGCCCCGGCCACCACTACACCACCGACCGGCACTGGAAATCCGTAACGATGCAGGCGCCCCAGGTTCCAGCCCTTGCCCCCCGCAACTGCCGAACCCGCTTCGGCGGCCTCGCTCCAATTCAGGATCCATCGCATTTTGCTCACCCTCCCTGACCGTTTCTTGTACTGGCACCCTGAAGATACCCGCTAACAGCGTCCTGAAGCATGGTTCGCAGGTCCATCTTCTGGCCGGAGTGATACCACATGACGATATATACCAACAGCAGGCCTTCGACTTCGGCCGCCAGCAGCACAGCGTGCCGGTCCGGGCGAATTTCGCCCCGTTCCTGGCCCACCTCTACGGCCCGGATCAGCGCCTGGTTGAAGGTGCTGGGCCCGTCAGGGCGCCCCCGCCTGATGCGCTCGACGCACCAGACCATGGTCAGGTCCGGGTTGGCCTGAATCCACCCCAGGGCGCCGGTCAGCAGGGCCGTCAGGCGCTCTTCGGCCGTGCCTTGCCCCGCCGCCAGGGCCATGCCCTTCTCGGCGGCATCCGATTGCTCGGTGCTGACAACAGCCATGGCCAGATCTTCCTTCGTGGGAAAGTAGTTGTAGAGCGTCCCCTTGGCTACCCCAGCGGCTGCGGTAACCTGGTCCATAGTAGTGGCATGAAATCCCTGCTCGGCGAACAGGCGGGTGCCCTCGCGAATCAGCGCCGCCCGGGTTTGCTGTTTGACTGACTCAGTGACTCGCATGGGCCCATCCCCTTGCAGTGACTTAAAATGACTACAGTCATATTAGCCGATCACACATCTATTCGTCAAATGGAATCGTGGACTGCACTGCATCGTGAGACGCCCGTCCGTCGGAGCGGGGCCTAAACGCCGCGACAAAAACAGGCCCCGACTGGCTATTACACCAGTCGGGGCCTGTCATTACAAGCCTAGTCGTCGGCACCTTCGAGCTGTTCGGCGTAGATCTCGTCTTCGGTCATGATCTTGATGCTGCGGTAGCGGTTCATGCCCGTACCGGCCGGCACCAACTTGCCGATGATGACGTTCTCCTTCAGACCGAGCAGCGGGTCGCGCTTGCCCTTGATCGCCGCATCCGTGAGGACACGGGTGGTTTCCTGGAACGAAGCGGCGGACAGGAAGGAGTCGGTCGCCAGCGAGGCCTTGGTGATGCCGAGCAGCATCGGCCGGGCCACGGCGGGAACGCCCCCGTCCATAATCACACGCTCGTTCTCATCTTCGAAATCGAAGATGTCGGTGAACTGGCCGGGCAGCAGTTCGGTATCGCCCGGGTCCTCCACCTTCACCTTGCGCAGCATCTGCCGCACCATGACCTCGATGTGCTTGTCGTTAATATCCACGCCCTGCAGGTTGTAAACCTTCTGCACTTCGCGCAGCAGGTACATCTGCACGCCGCGGAGACCCTTGACACGCAGCAGGTCATGCGGGTTGACGGAGCCTTCGGTGAGTTCGTCGCCGGCTTCCATCACCTGGCCGTCACGCACCTTGACGCGGGCACCGTAGGGGATGGAGTAAGTGGTGGCTTCCCCATCTTCCGAGGTGATGGTGATCTCCTTGCGGCCCTTGTTGTCAGCGATGCTGACTTGGCCTTCGAGCTCGGCGATAACCGCCTGGCCCTTGGGTTTACGGGCTTCGAAGAGTTCCTCGACGCGGGGCAGACCCTGGGTGATGTCGTCGCCGGCCACACCGCCGGTGTGGAAGGTACGCATGGTCAGCTGGGTGCCCGGTTCGCCGATGGACTGGGCGGCGATAATGCCGACAGCCTCGCCGACGTCGACGACACGGCCGGTCGCCAGGTTCCGGCCGTAGCACATACGGCAGGTGCCCCAGCGGGAGCGGCAGGTCAGGACCGAACGGATGGCGACTTCGGTGATGCCCGCAGCCTTGATCCTCTCGGCCATGTCTTCGTCGATCATCTCGTTGGCGTAGACGATGATCTCGCCGGTTTCGGGATGCTCGACATCGTACAGAGCGACGCGGCCGACGATATGCGGCGTAATCGGCTCGGTGACGGTTTCGCCTTCCTTCTGCTCCACCCAGGTGATGCCGGCAGTAGTGCCGCAGTCGTCCTCACGGACGATCACATCCTGGGCGACGTCGACGAGACGGCGGGTCAGGTAGCCCGAGTCGGCGGTACGGAGCGCCGTGTCGGCCAGGCCCTTACGGGTGCCGTGCGTGGAGAGGAAGTACTCCAGAACGGTCAGGCCTTCACGGAAGTTCGCCTTAACGGGCAGTTCGACGATCTTACCGGACGGGTCGGCCATCAGGCCGCGCATGCCGGCGAGCTGCGTAATCTGAGAGATGTTACCGCGGGCGCCGGACTTCATCATCATGTTGACGGGGTTGAAGTCCTCCATGGTCTTGACCAGGGTCTTGGTGACCGCGTCCTTGGCTTCGGACCAGATGGCAATGACCCGCTGGTAGCGCTCGTCGTTGGTGATGAGGCCGCGCTTGTAGTTGCGCTCGACCTCTTCAACCCGCTTCTCAGCCTCGCCCAGAATCTCGGCCTTTTCGCCAGGCACCTTGATGTCGGCAATGGCGATGGTGGAGCCGGACCGGGTGGCGAACTTGAAGCCGAGCTGCTTGATGTTGTCGGTCTGCTCAGCGGTCTTGACGGTGCCGAGACGCCGATAGGCCATATCGATGATCTTGCCCATCTGCTTCTTCTCGACGACAACGTTCATATACCGGAGCTTCGGGTGCAGGATCTCGTTGAAGATCATGCGGCCGACGGTAGTCTTAACCCGCTTGCCGGCCACGGAGCCCCAGTTGTCCCGGTGCTCCCACCATTCCTCGGACCCTTCCTCCAGTTCAGGAGGCGGTGCGGGGAAGCGGATTTCGACCCACGTGTGCAGATCGATGGCGCCCGTCTGGTAAGCCATGATCGCCTCGTGCGGGTGGCTGTAGGAAGCCGCCGGCGGGGCGTCGGGCTTTGCCAGGGTCAGGTAGTAGGAACCGAGCAGCATATCCTTGGACGGCGTGATAACAGGGGCGCCGTCCTTGGGGTTGAGGATGTTGTGGGCGGCCAGCATGAGAATGCGGGCCTCGGCCTGGGCCTCGGCGGAGAGGGGCACGTGCACGGCCATCTGGTCGCCGTCGAAGTCGGCGTTGTACGCCGTGCAAACGAGCGGGTGGATGTTGATGGCGCGGCCCTCAACCAGCACAGGCTCGAAGGCCTGAATACCCAGGCGGTGGAGGGTTGGGGCACGGTTGAGGAGGACGGGATGTTCCTTAATGACATCCTCCAGAACGTCCCAGACTTCGGGCTTTACCCGCTCCACCATGCGCTTGGCGCTCTTGATGTTGTGGGCGTAGCCTTCGTTGACCAGCTTCTTCATGACGAAGGGCTTGAAGAGTTCCAGGGCCATCTCCTTGGGGAGACCGCACTGGTGCAGCTTGAGCTGCGGGCCGACCACGATGACCGAACGGCCCGAGTAGTCGACGCGCTTGCCCAGCAGGTTCTGGCGGAACCGGCCCTGCTTGCCCTTGAGCATGTCGCTCAGGGACTTGAGGGGGCGGTTGCCGGGGCCTGTGACCGGGCGGCCGCGACGGCCGTTGTCGATCAGGGCGTCAACCGCTTCCTGGAGCATGCGCTTTTCGTTCCGGACGATGATGTCCGGGGCGCCCAGGTCGAGCAACCGCTTGAGGCGGTTGTTGCGGTTGATCACACGGCGGTACAGGTCGTTCAGGTCGGAGGTGGCGAAGCGGCCGCCGTCGAGCTGCACCATGGGGCGCAGGTCGGGCGGAATGACCGGGATGACGTCGAGCACCATCCAGGCCGGATCGTTGCCGGACTTCCGGAACGCTTCGACCACGTCGAGGCGGCGGATCGCCCGGATCTTCCGCTGGCCGGAGACGGTCTTGAGCTCGTGCCGCAGGTCGGCGGAGAGCTTTTCAAGGTCGAGTTCTTCCAGCAGCTTCTTGATCGCTTCGGCGCCCATGCCGGCCTTGAACTGATTGCCATACTTCTCGCGGTACTCCCGGTACTCGTTCTCCGTCAGGAGTTGCTTCTCCATGAGCGGCGTGTTGCCGGGATCAATGACCACGTAGCTGGCAAAGTACAGGACCTTCTCCAGCGCACGGGGGCTGATGTCGAGAATCAGGCCCATGCGGGAGGGAATGCCCTTGAAATACCAGATGTGCGAGACGGGAGCCGCCAGTTCGATGTGCCCCATGCGCTCACGGCGAACCTTCGCGCGGGTGACTTCGACGCCGCAGCGGTCGCAGACGATACCCTTGTACCGGACCCGCTTGTACTTACCGCAGTGGCATTCCCAGTCACGCTGCGGGCCGAAGATCTTTTCGCAGAAAAGGCCTTCGCGCTCGGGCTTCAGCGTCCGGTAGTTGATCGTCTCTGGCTTCTTGACCTCGCCCCGGGACCAATTACGGATCCGCTCGGGAGAGGCGAGGCCGATTCGCATCGAGTCAAAGTAATTGACGTCAAGCACCGATCAGCAACCTCCCCTACCGGTCATCATCATCGTCTTCCAGGTCGTAGTCGTTCTTGCGACCACGCCGGCGACCGATCACTTCATCCTCATCCTCGTCTTCCAGGGCGGGCTCTTCTTCCTCGTAGTCGTCAAGGCCGGCGAGACCGCCGCGGCGACGGCCTGCGGCAGGCTTGCGGGTACCGGTCCGGCCACGGGTGGCAGGCCGCCGTTCGCCATCTTCGTCCTCATCGTCTTCGGTGAAGAGGTCGTCATCTTCGAAGTCATCGTCTCCGGCGACAGGCCGGCGACGGGTGGCAGGCGCTTCGTCAGGCAGCGGGAGGGCCGGGCGGACGGCGTTCTTGAGGGTAGACGCAACCTTCTCCAGCTCCTCGGGAGCCAGCGGGGCGTCGTCGTCCTCAACGTCTTCCTCTTCTTCCAACTCCCCGAACTCGCCCGACTCCTCGGCGGCTTCGGCCGGGCCGGTCGGGCCAGCCTTGGCGGCTTCCTGGGCTGCCGGGTACTCATCTTCGCCGAGCGGCAGATCCATATCGCGGGCGGACTGCTCGACATCGTCGTCCAGTTCGCGCAGCTCGATCTCCTCATCCTGCTCGTTGAGCACCTTCACATCCAGGCCGAGGGACTGGAGTTCCTTGATCAGAACCTTGAAGGACTCGGGCACACCGGGCTCGGGCACGTTCTCGCCCTTGACGATGGCTTCGTAAGTCTTCACGCGGCCCACCACATCGTCGGACTTGACGGTGAGGAGTTCCTGCAGGGTGTAGGCGGCGCCGTAAGCTTCCAGCGCCCACACTTCCATTTCGCCGAAGCGCTGGCCGCCGAACTGCGCCTTGCCGCCCAGCGGCTGCTGGGTGACC
>JARBUG010000023.1 GCA_029239785.1 Symbiobacteriaceae bacterium
CGACATCAACCGGGGCACCACCATGTCCGGCGAAGGCGACTTCTACGCGATTCCCATGCCCAAGCCTGCCGACAAACAGGACTATCAGGCCCTCCTGGCGATGTACCTGAAGCCCGGCGGCCTGCTGGACAACCTACAAACCGCCGTCGCAGCGCTCAAAGCTGAGTTGGGCGCTCCCGCCTTCAAGCGGAACGTGGTGATCAGCCTGCCGTATCCGGGCATCAACCAGACCATGTGGGGGTCACTGGAGCCGGGTGGCCGCTGCCTCAACTTCGGGTGCGTGGGGCAGAACCTGACCCGCGCCACCGCCGACCGGCTGGCCGCAACCATTTGGTTTGCCGACCAGATCTCCAGCGGCTGGGACCAGCGGCGCTGGCCGGACCTGAACCTGCTCGGTTTCTACTGGCCGTTTGAGACGGTCTACCGGTCCTGGGAGATCGATGACCACTGGCTGCTCAAAGAGCTGCACCAGCACCTGCGCAGTGCCGGGAAGCGGTTCTTCTGGGTGCCATTCTATGCAACCTATAATATCCATCTGCTTGATGATTACCAGAACTACTATTTCGACTTGGCCTTTATGCAGCCGAACCACATGTTCTATGTGAAGACCCCAGGCATCGAGGGACCGGCCCGGGCGGCCGAGCAGCGGAACGCCGGGTTCGAACTGGAGTACTTTCTGGAACTGCCCGGCGAGAACACCCAGGTTGCCGCCGAGCGGCACCAGCGCCTGCGCCACTACCTGGACGGCGGCGTTCACTTCGGCTACATGCACGCCGCCTGCGCCTGGTTCCATGGGCGGAACGGCATCATGGAGATGCACAGCCACCCTGACCCGGCCGAACGCGAACTCTATGAGGAGATCTGCCGGTTCGTAAAAGGCACTTACGCAGCGAAAACGCCCCTCGAAGCGATGCCCTAGCCCCTCTGCAAACCAGGCCGCCTGCCCACCCCCGGCAGGCGGCCTTCTTGTCATCTTGACCTGTAAAAACATGGAAGAGATAGTGGACAATTGGAAGAAATTGTATTATCGTTTTGATAGGTCACCTTCCGTCTGGGGGTCTCGCTGAAGGCTGCGGTTCGCAGCACAGAAAGGAGAGATGGTATGGTGAACATGCGATGGAGGAGTGCCGCCTGGCTGCTGGTCGTCTTTCTGGCGATGGTAGCCGGACTGCAGGGCGGGCCTCCAGGAACCTACGGCGCCCGCGATCCCGACGATTGCACCGTGGCTGAAGTAGCGCTGTCCATGACCCGGTCCAAAGTGTCCGCCCTGCTCGGGGAGAACGTCACCTTCAGCGCCCGGCTCAACAACATCGGTCCGGGCAACTGCAGCCTTACGCAAATGAACATCTCCCTCATCACGCCAGACGGCACCTCTCATCTGGTGGCCACCAACCTCGACGTTCCCGCCGGCACCACCACGCCCTGGTACCAGGTCCCCTACACCATCGTCCCGAACCAGGTCATGAACAACCAGGTCACAGCCACCGCCACCGCCACGGGGCGCTCCCGCTCCAACCCCGGTGACACCACCGACCCCGCCAGCGGTTCCGCACAAATCTCCATTATGGTACAGCCCGCCCTCGGCCAGCTCACAATCTGCACCGAGGGTGCGCCGACTGGCGGCTCCCCGCAAATCCGCATCAGCGGCTCTGCCAGCAACGCCCCGGCCGGCGCAACCGTCACCGTCACCACCGACCTGGGCCAGGCAACTGGCACCGTCCAGGCTGACGGCACCTGGGAAGCCACAGTCCAGGGCCAGCTCGCCCCCGGCGTCTACCCGGTTACGGCCCAGCTCACCTACGGCACAGGCAACACGGCCAGCAACAACGCCAGGGCTGAAATCCACAACCTCTCCATCACGGGCGGCAGCGGCTCGTCGCACCAGACCCGGCCCGTCATCAGCGGGTACTACGACGGCGGCGCGGCCACCATCACGGTCGAAATCGGCGGCGTAACCGCCACGGCCGATGCCGGTCCCACCGGCGACTGGAGCCTCACCTGGCCCAGCGACCTCACCTACGGCGCCCACACCGTCACAGCCAGCCTCGCACCGCCGCGGGACATCTGCGCCTCTGACACGCAGGCGCTCACCGTCTTTAACACGCCGCCCGCCACCACACCCGACTCCTACGGCATGGAAGAAGACGGCGTCCTGACCGAAGCCGGCCTCGGCGTCCTCGCCAACGACACCGACAACGAAAGCGACCCGCTCACCGCCATGCTGGTGTCGGGCCCCGCCAACGGCACGCTTGTGCTGAACCCCGCCGGCTCCTTCACCTACACGCCCAACCCCAACTTCAACGGCACCGACAGCTTCGTCTACAAGGCGTCCGATGGCGTGGCGATGTCTTACGACACCCCCGTCACCATCACGGTGCGCCCGACCAACGACGCTCCGGTCGCGCAAGATGACGCCTACACCACCGACGAAGAGACGCCCCTGACCATCACCGCCCCCGGCGTCCTCGCCAACGATACGGATATTGACGGCGACGTCCTCACGGCGGTCTACCGGTCCGGTCCGGCCCACGGCACGCTCACCTTCAACTCGGACGGCTCCTTCACCTACACACCCGAAGCCGACTTCGTCGGAACTGACAGCTTCGAGTACAAGGCGAACGACGGCACGGCCCAGTCCGGCGTCACAACCGTGCAAATCAGGGTCACGCCGGCCAACGACCCGCCCGAAGCTTCGCCCGACGAGTACAACACCGACGAGGACACACCGCTAACCGTAGCGGAGCCCGGCCTGCTCGGCAACGACGTTGATCCTGACGGCGACGCCCTGACGGCCAAACTCGCCACTGCCCCGGCCAACGGCACCGTCACCATCAACCCGGATGGGTCCTTCACCTACACGCCCAATCTCAACTTCAACGGGCTGGACTCCTTCGAGTACATCGCCAACGACGGTGCAGCCGACTCGAGCCCGACACCGGTCTCCATCACCGTCAATCCGGTGGATGACCTGCCCGTGGCCGTGGGCGACGCCTACACAACGGCCGAAGAGACGGTGCTCACCGTTCCCGCCCCCGGCGTGCTCGCCAACGACACCGACGTCGATGGCGACCCCATGGTGGCCGAACTGGTCAGTAACCCTGCCAACGGCACGGTCGCCCTCGACTCGGACGGCGCCTTCATCTACACACCCAACCCCAACTTCACGGGCACCGACACCTTCACCTACCGGCCCGCCACCGGCGCCGCACCGGCCACCGTAACCATTACGGTCACCCCGGCCAACGATGCACCCACGGCCGTGAACGACGCCTACACCACCTCGGCGAACACCACGCTCAACGTGCCGCCCGCGGGCGTGCTGGCTAACGACACGGACATCGACGCAGGTGCTCTGCTCTCGGCCTCCCTGGCAACCGGCCCCGCCCACGGCACGCTCACGCTGCGGGAAGACGGCTCCTTCACCTACGTGCCGGCGCCGGGCTACTTCGGCCCCGACACCTTCACCTACGTGACCACCGACGGCACAGCCGATTCCAACACCGCCACGGTGACCATCATGGTGACGCCGCCTATCATCGTGCCGCCGCCGCCCCCGCTCAACCAGGCTCCCTTTGCCAACCACGATTCCTACGGTGCTGAAGAAGACACCGTGCTGACCATCCTGCCCCGGGGCGTGCTCGCCAACGACACCGACCCCGAAGGCAACTTCCTCACGGCACAGCTCTTCTCCGGCCCGGCCAACGGCACCGTCACGCTGAACCCCGACGGCTCCTTCATCTACACGCCGTCGCCGCTCTTCCACGGCACCGACTCCTTCCGGTACAAGGTGAGCGACGGCAGCCTCGTCTCCAACGTCGCCATCGTGACCATCACCGTCCGGCACGTCAACCACGCACCCACCGCCGCCGATGATGCCTACACCGTCAACCAGGGCGCCACCCTCACCGTGCCGGCCGCGGGCGTTCTGACCAACGACGCCGACGTCGATGCCGGAACCGTCCTCACGGCCACCCTGGTCACCGCACCGGCCCACGGCACGGTGACGCTCAGTGCCAACGGTTCCTTCGTCTACACGCCTGCCCCGGCCTTCCATGGTGACGATTCCTTCACCTACCAGGCCGGCGATGGCACGGCAAAATCGGCCACAGCCACCGCCCGCATTACCGTCCGCCCGAGCCAGCCGCCCCCCGCCATCAAACCGGCCATCCAGGGCGTCATCATCGACGCCGGCACGGGGCAGGTTATCGCCGGGGCCACGGTCGCCGTCAGCGCCGACTTTGACGCCAACGGCACGGCCGACTTCACCGCATCGGTGGTGACCGGCGCCGACGGGCGCTACAAGATCGAAGTGCCCCGCGGCGGCTGGACCTACACCGCCAACGTCACCGCCCCTGTCAGCACGGCGGTCGGTACGGTGACCGTCACCACGACCCATACCACCGTGGTGCCCGAGTCGGACAACAGCGCAGCCTACAACGCCGAGCGCAAAATCGCCGGCCAGGTACTGCTCTCGCTCCGGCCCGGCGCCCAGGCCAAGCGGCCCGACGAGCTCTTCACGGCCAGCACTTCGCTGGAAGCCACGCTCTTCTCGGGCAACATGAACATCGCCGGCAAGCCGGTCACCGTCCACCAGAACGGCCTCTTTGAGGTCAGCGACGTGGCGGCCGGCGCGCACCGTCTGGTCCTCCAGGTGAAAGCGCCCGACAGCCAGAACCTGGCCGCCTACCGGCTCCCGGTCAGCGTCACGGGCGACGGCGAACTGCTCGTCGGCCTGGTGCTGGTCATGCCGGGCGGCAAGGTTGTCGATGCGGTTACCAAGCAGCCCGTCAACGGCGCCAAGGTGACGCTCTACTGGGCGGACACCGAGCTGAACCGGAGCCTGGGCCGCACGCCCGACACTCCGGTCAGCCTGCCTGCGTTGCCCGACGGCATGCCTGGCAGCAACGCCGTGCCCCAGCTGACCGCCGAGGGCGGCACCTACGCCTGGCTGGTCCACCCGAACGGCGATTACTACATGATCGCCGAGAAGCCGGGCTACCGGCCGTACGACAGCCGCAAGGCAGGCTCCGTCCACGTGGATGACGGCGTGCTCAATCACAGCTTCGAGATGGAGCCCGTCCACCGGCGCTTCATCATCGGCTACCCGGACGGCACCTTCAAGCCGGAGCAGTCGATTACCCGGGCGGAAATCGCAGCGATTCTGGCCCGCATCATCCAGCCCACGCCGGTCGACCTGCCGGCACCGCCCTTCACCGATGTGGCCCCGACGCACTGGGCCGCCACCTACATCGAACTGGTGCGGCAGCAAGGGCTGATGATCGGCGATCCGAACGGGAATTTCCGGCCCGACGCACCGATTACCCGGGCGGAACTGGCCACCATCATCACCCGGTTTAACGCACTCACGCTGGATGCGCCGAACCCCTTCACCGACACGGTGGGGCACTGGGCCGAGGCCGCCATCAGCGCAGCATACCGGACCAACCTGGTGACTGGGTACCCGGACGGCACCTTCCACCCGCAGTCCAACACCAGCCGTGCTGAGGCAGCGACCATGATCAACCGGATGCTGGGCCGTGGCCCGCTGAGTGGGCGGTCCGCCCCGACCTGGCCCGATGTGCCCTTCACCCACTGGGCTTCCGGCCACGTGGAGGAGGCGTCGTCCAGCCATTCGTCGGTCAAGGGCGAGCCGGCAGGCGAGCACTGGACCAGCGACACCGGCGAGTCGACCTGGTAGCAGGGCCCCACGCAAAAGGCGCCACCTGATGTCATGTCAGGTGGCGCCATTCCTGTTGAAGCAATTTACCGCGGATTGCGCGGATTTCTGGATTACGCAGATGACGTGGCAGGCCATTCAGCGTCATAATCATTTGAATGTGATTCCGTATCCGCGTCATCCAATAATCCGCGTAATCCGCGGTAAAACTTTCATGAGCCGCAGGGGCACGCAAACTCAAGGCCGCTTCAACAGCCCCTCACGGAACGCATAAGCCACAGCCTGCGCCCGGTTCTCGACCTGCAGCTTGGACAGAATGTGCTTCAGGTGATTCTTCACCGTGTTCTCGGCCAGGAAGATGCGCTGGCCGATCTCCTTATTGGTCGCACCCTCGGCGATCAGGGCGAGAATCTGCATCTCGCGCGGCGTCAGGTGCCCCCGCTCCCCGCCCTCGGCGCCCGGGCCGGCCTCCGCCGGCTCTTCGCTCCGGCGCAGATCCATCATCAGCTTGCGGGTGACCGCCGCCGACATGGGCGCCGCCCCCCGCAGCGCCGCCCGAATGTGCTGCGCCAGCGTCTCCGGCTCCAGGCTCTTGAGCAAGTAGCCCTGGGCGCCGCGCCGCACCGCCTCGGCGATATCCCGTTCGTCCTCAGAATAGGTCAGAATCACGATAATCGCATCCGGCAGGTCCGCCTTGATCGTGGCAATCGCCTCAAACCCGTTCGAGCGCGGCATGTCCAGATCCATCAGAATCACGTCGGGCTTTAGCGCCACCGCCTGCGCGTGCGCCTGTATGCCGTCGGCAGCCTCGCCCACCACATCAATATCCGGCTCCAGCGCCAGCAACCCCGCAATGCCCGCCCGCACCAGGTTGTGGTCATCGGCCAGCAGCACGCGAATCCGTCGCTCGTCCATTTACACGCCCTCCCTGGTCAGTGGAATGCGCAGCGATATGGTCGTGCCATGCCCCCGCATGCTGCGAATTGTCACATCGGCCCCCACAGCGGTGCCCCGTTCCCGCATAATGCTGAGTCCGAAATGATGCTGGTCCGGGCCATGTACCTGGGCCGTGTCAAAGCCGCAGCCGTCATCGGTGATGGTCAGATGCAGGTCCGGCCCTTCCACGAAGAGGCGCACCACCGCCGAAACGGCGCCCGAATGGTTGCGAATGTTGGCCAGCGACTCCTGCATGATGCGGGTCAGCTGCAGTTGCACCTGCTCAGGCAGCATGGGCGGCACGCCGTCGCCGATGGCCAGGTCGGCCTGAATACCCGTCCGTTCCTCAAAGTCCGACAGAATCCGCCGCCAGCGGTCGGCCAGCAGCGCCCGGGGCTGGCTGCTCTCCTTGAGCTGGAAAATCGAGCGGCGCATGTCGGCGTGCGCTTCGCCAATGACTTGCTTCAGGCTGGCCGTCTCCCGGAGGATCCCCTCGGCGTCGCCCCGTTCGGCCAGCCGGGTGATGATCTGGTTGCGCACGCCCAGGTAGGTCAGGGTCTGGGCCAGGCTGTCGTGCATCTCCCGGGCCAGGCGCTGGCGCTCTTCCAGCATGGCCAGGTGCTGCATTTGGGCCAGCAGCTCGGCGTTTTCCACCGCGGTCGCAAGGCAACTGCCCAGGTGGGTGAGGAGCATGACGTCCTCATCGGTCAGGCTGATCTGTGCGGCCGAGGCCACCAGCAGGACGGCCAGGGCGTTCTCCCGCACCCGCAGGGGCACGGCCAGGCCGGTCTGCATGGGGGGGGCAGCGAACGGGGCGCCCGCCTGGCCTGCCAGGTTCTGCGTCATGAAGGGACGGTTGGCCAGCAGGACGCGGCCCATCACCGTGCCGCCGATCTCCATCTCGTAACCGGCGAACTGCTGGCTGCCGGCGCCATGGGCGGCGCTCCAGGTCAGGCGCCCGGCGCTCTCATCCAGCATGCCCCAGGCGATCAGGTCCATGCCAAAAAGAGCGCGCGAACGCTCCAGCACGGCGCCCAGGCCGCGCTTCAGGTCCCGGAGTGCGCCAATCTCCCGGCTGATGGCTTGCAGCCCTTCGGTCTGGCGCCGGCGCAGGGCGTTTTCGGCTTCGAGCTGGACCCGCTGGGTCACATCCCAGACCAGCAGGGCGAAGCCATCGGCCAGCCCGCCATCTCGCAGCGGCGCAACGCTGGCCATGACAGGAATCGCCCGGCCGGACTTGTGCCGCAGCAGGGCGGGCATCATCTCTGTTTCGGCCGGGGCGGCGGGGCGGGCGCTGTACGGGCAGAGCCCGGCGCAGCCGTGGGGACCGGCGTAGGGGTTCTCCTCGGTGCCCAGCGGGTTATCGTAACCGCCGGCGATGTGGCCGCCCAGGGCGCCCGCAAAAAGGTCTGTGCCGGGTCCGCCCGGAGCCACAAGCAGCTCGGAGCAGGCGAAGTAGCCGGTCAGTTCATCCCGGCGCCAGCCGGTCAGCGCTTCGGCCGCCCCGTTGGCGGCCCGTACAATGCAGTCCGGTCCCAGCAAAATGATGCCGAGCCCGGCCGCCTCAAAGACCGCTTCAAACCAGGCTGCCTT
This sequence comes from Symbiobacteriaceae bacterium, assembly GCA_029239785.1. GTDB lineage: Bacteria > Bacillota > Sulfobacillia > Symbiobacteriales > Symbiobacteriaceae > JARBUG01. The sequence continues at coordinate 8,207 of JARBUG010000023.1, forward strand.
GTGTTGCACCGGAATCCCCCCTCATCGTCCGACGTGGTGCAGGCACGGTGAAGCGGACCGACGGGGTCGTCAGGTCGCTGCTGGGAATGCCCGGGACGGCGCTGACCGTCCCGGGCAGGTCGGCGGCGCCCAGGTCGATGGTGGTCAGGGCGCCCGTCGGGCAGGCGGCGGTGCAGGCAGGCTCACGCCCATCCGCCAGGCGGTCGGCGCAGAAGTCGCACTTGGACGTCTTCCGGAGCCGGGGGCTGTAGCGCGGTGCGCCATACGGACAGGCCATGGTGCACAGCTTGCAGCCTGTGCACAGGGCCGGGTCCTGCATCACGATGCCATCCGCCCGCTTCTGATAGGCGCCAGCCGGGCAGACCCGCACGCACTCGGGCGCCTCGCAGTGGTGGCAGGCCACCGACAGGAAATGGCGGCCCGGCGCCTCCGGATCTTCCCGGAACGGAAAAATCTCACGCCACTGCAGCCCGGGCTCCAGGCGGTGCTCGCTTCGGCACGCCATCAGGCAGGAGCGGCAGCCCGTGCAGCGGCGCATGTTATGGTGAAACCCAAGCTGGTGTTGCAAAGCTAATCCCTCCCGTATTCTGGGGCGATGGCGACAAAACAGTCCGCATAGGCGACGCCGGGGTAGTCCCCGGTGCCCGCTGATGCCGGGGTGGTCAGGTCGTTGACGCTGTAATCCAGGTCCGGGTAAAAGGCTTCGTAGGCGACCACCGTGTCGACGGGCACGTTTCGGGTAATCCGGACCGCCAGGCGCAGTTCGCCGCGATCGTTGAAGATGCGGGCCCGGTCGCCTTCGGCCAGCCCGAGGCTGGCAGCGAGGTCGGGGTGCATCTCCACAAGGGGTGCCGGCGACGATTGCAGGCTCAGGCCCAGGCCGCGGAACTGGGAGTGGAGACTCTCCGCCGGATGGGGCGTCAGCAGGCGAATGGGATACTTGTCCGATGCCCCGGGCGAGGGGGTGTAGGCGGGCAGCCGGGGCCTGCCGTCGGCCTCCGCCGCTTCCGAGGCCAGCTCAATCCGGCCGGACGGCGTGGGGAACTGCAGCGACTCCCAGGCGACCTCAGGCACGGGCGCCCGCACCGGGCCCCGGCGGAGCGCTTCCACCCCGCCGATATCAAAGCCGCTGGCCTTCAGTTCCCGCTCCACCCAGTCCCGCTCATCGCCCCCGGTCGGAAAGACGCAGAACCCGGGACGCAGTTCGGCCAGCTTGGCCGACAGCGCCCAGGCGATGGCCAGGTCGCTCCTGGCCTCAAACGGCGGGTTGACGGCCCGCTCGGTAATCGAGATGTAATGGTGCCAGTAGCTGGCGTGCAGATCCCAGTTGCCCAGAAACGTGGTGGTGGGCAGTACGATATCCGCCGCCCGGGCCGTGTCGGTCATGAACTGGTCGACGACGACCACCAGGTCCAGGTCGTGCAAAAGTTGGCGGACGCTGGCCGTGTCCGGCTCCTGGCGGGCAGGGTTGCCGCCCGTCACCCAGAGCACTTCGACGGGCGGGTCCGCCAGCGCCGGCAGCGTCCGTCCGATGGCACCTGTGGGGAAGGTCCGATTCCCGTCGACAGCGCCGGGGCCGGTGTACGGGCGCCCCACTGTGCCACGGTAGGAGCGGATGTGGTTGCCGAAAATCCAGGTATTGAACTGGCCGTACTGAACGCCCGCGCCCGGGCGCCCCACCTGGCCGGTCATGGCTGCCAGGGCGTCCACGGCCCGCACCGCCTGGCCCCCGCCGGCGTGCCGCTGCATGCCATAGCCAATCCAAATCATGGACGGCCCGCCCTGGGCGTAAGCCAGTGCCACTTCCCGAATCGCCGCCGGCGTCAGGCCGGTCTCCGCCGCCGCCCACGCCAGGGTGACCTCGCGCCGCAGGTAGGCCGCAAACTCATCCCAGCCCTTCACGTGCGCTGCGATGAAGCGCTCGTCGCAAAGCCCCTCATCGAGGATGCACCGGGCCATGCCCAGGGCCAGGGCGCCGTCCGAGGCCGCCCGGGGCGCCACGTGCAGGTCGGCCCGGGAGGCCGTCGCCGTAGCGATCGGATCGATCACGATCACCTGCGTGCCCTGGTCCTGGGCCTGCATAATCAGGTTCATCTGATGCGGTGCGGTCCAGGCGGGGTTGACGCCCCAGAGCAGCAGCGTCTTGGCGTGCAGCATCTGGCGGGGGTCGGATGTGGCCATGCCGCCGAAATCGTACCCCTGGGCCGCCGCGCCTGCGGCCATGCAGAGCTGGTTCACCGCCACCGTGTGCGGCCCCATCGCCCGGAACATGGCGTCGGGCGCCTCGTGCAGCACGCCCAGGTTCCCGCTCCCCCGGTACAGGCAGACGGGGAGCAGCGACCCATGCCGGTCGTACACGTCAAGCAGCTTCTCGGCGATGCGGCTCAGCGCTTCATCCCACGTAATGCGGCGCCACCGGCCCGAGCCCCGGGGGCTCTGCAGCAGGGGATGGCGGAGCCGGTCGGTCGCGTAGATGCGGTCCACATAGCTGTACCCCTTGGCGCAGAGCCGACCGGCGGTGTGCGGATGGTCCGGGTCGCCCTCGATGTGCCGCACAATTCCGTCTTCGACCGTGACGATCATGCCGCAGGAATCGTAGCAGTTGTGGGGGCAGGTCGCACGAAAGGTCCGGACGTCTGTCTGCCGTGTCCCCATTCTCCTGCCTCCTAATTGTCGGATTATGTCGATCCGTGTTTGGAAATGTCGATTGTTCGCATTGTAAAGGATAACATTTCGGTCGGATTTCCTCCATTCGCTGAGTGACCTGTTAGCGTACTGAAATGAATGAACATAAAGAGCCAGCCCATAAGCGGGCTGGCTCTCGTCACAAAGTCGTAATACTAGCCGCGCATGCGGCAGGCGAAACAGCGGTCAGGGCCGCCGGGGGTGTGCCAGTACTTGGCGCCACACCCGCAAATGGCACGTTCGCCCTCCATGAGCGGTTCGGGCGCCTCCGCCTGGAAGCGGTCGGCAGTCAGTTGCTCCCCCCGGCCCATGGCGCCCACCGGGCAGATTTCCCGGCAGAGGCCGCAGTCGGTGCAGCGGCTGGCCTGCCACTGGAGCGCCGCGTGATCGCCGCTTTCCGTGACATGCAGCGCACCCGAGGGGCAGAGCTTGGTGCAGACCGGGCAGAGGGTGCAGGCCGGGCTGGCCAGCGGGGCGAATTCGGGCAGCCGGGCGCCCGGGGCCGGTGGCCTGGCGGCCATGGCATCACGCAGCACCTGGCGGCGCCGGGGCGTGCCCTGCACTTCGTAGATCGTCGGTGCCGGCGGGGCGGGCTTTTTCGGCGCCCAGTCGCCCAGCAGCAGCCCAAGCAGGCTGCCGCCGCTTTTGAAGGCGCTGCCCAGAAAGGCCCGGCGGTCCCGGTTGGCCAGGCTCTGGTCGAAGGTAGTCTCGGTGCCAGCCCGGTCGCCCGGTGCCTGGTGGCCCGGGGCGCCCTCGCCCACCTCGGCCAGCGACGACGCAAACCCCACCGCCCCCGGGTACAACGCCTCCAAGGGCGCAAGGTCCATGCGCTCCACGCCGGCCCGGTTCCCGCAAGCCGCACACGCTTCCGGCCGCCACAGCAGAATCTGGCTGTGCCCGCCCGCCAGCATGCCCACCAGCACCTCGGGCGTCACCGCCCCGATGCAGGGCACCTTCACGACCCGCTCCCGCAGCCCCGGCCCGTGGGCGGCGCAGGCAACCACCAGCGGGTCGCCCTGAGCCTTGCGGGCCTCGGTCAGCAGCGCCACATCCGACGGGGTCTCCATGCGGAGCGCCCCCGTGCGGCAAGCGGCGGCGCAGAGCCCGCACGCCGTGCAGGCGTCGGTCACCACGGGGCCACGGCCCAGGCTGACGGCGCCCGCGGGGCAAATCTCCACGCAGGTCCGGCAGGTCGAGCGGCCGGAGCGGGCCTGCGTGCAAAGCGCCGTCTCGACTCGCACCGGCTTTACGTTGGCCAGCATATCTGCGGCCCGTTCTAGGTCGAACATGCCTATCCCCTCCCGTCCACCGCCAGATCAAAGCAGAGGGGGACAAAGCCCCCCTCCGCCGGTTAACCCTTCTATATCACTTAGTCTAGCCGACGGCCACGGGAACGCCAATGGCGTAGAAGATCACTCTTGCCATGGCCTCTCCGACCAGTCCCACCAGCAACAGCGCGTAGACCACGCGTAAGGACTGGACCCGACGCTGCCAGACCACGGCGGCGGCCACCGCCGTCAAACTGCCCAGTACCAGGAACGACCACATCTGCGGCTGCCAGGCGCCCATCAGCAGGGTAAGCGACGCCCTGCCGGCTGCCGAACCCTGGGCCAGTTGGCCAAGGTAAAGCGGCAGGCCGCCCAGCTGGAGCACCAGACCGGCCAACGTCATCCAGCCGGCGACCGGCAGTACGCCCTCGACACCCGGCCGGAGGGCCAGCATGCCCAGACCGCCGAGAACCAGCGTCGTCGCCACAAAGGAGACCATGGTGTAAGCACTCGTCCAGGCGGGAATCACGCTGGACTGGTAGATCATGCTCATGCAGAGCACCAGCACCACACCGGCCAACGCCGTCAGCCGACCAAGCAGGAGACCGGCGCCTCCGCGGCGCTCAACCACCACGGAGCCCAGCCACAGGAGGCCAAACAGCATCGTCGCCGCGATTTCACGGGAGAGCCAGGAGGAGCCGACCTGCAGCAGCACCCGATAGGCGCCCAGGGGCGAACCAAGGTGCAGGAACGACACGATCGCCGCAGCGATCATCAGGCCGCCGGCCACCAGGGACGGCAGCACCGTCGCCTTGATCGCCTGACCGGCATCCGACCGGCGGGCGAGAATCTCACGAACCAGTACCACGGCCAGATAGATACCCGCCGCGGCCTGCCCCAGCAGGGTAAAGAGTGCGAGCGGCCATTCAGCATGCAGCATCGCCTATTTCCTCCCCCCGCTCACGGCGCTCTTGTGCGACGTGTAGATGGTGTTCGGGCTGGTCATCAGCGGATCGGGCAGCCCGTGTACGGCCACCACGGCATCCGGGTGCTTCTTCTTCAGCTCATCGATCGGGCCCCACTCGATCGCGCGCATCGGGCACGACGTCACGCAGGCCGGATCCTTGCCCTGCGCCCGATAGTCAGCGCACATGTCGCACTTCTGGGTCTTGCCACGCTGCTCGCTGTACTGCGGAGCGCCGTACGGGCAGCTCCAGGTGCAGTAACGGCAGCCGATGCACTTCGTCTGGTCAACCGACACGACGCCATCTTCGGGGTTCTTGTGCATGGCGCCCGTCGGGCAGTTCTCCACGCACTTCGGATGGTCGCAGTGGTTGCACGACACGCCGATCCAATAGGCAAAGACCTCGGGCACATAGGTGTCGCCCACCTTGGCGAAGCCGCCGCCGCTGACTTCCGTCAAACGGCGCAGGTTGACGCCGATCTCCATATCATTCTTGTCCTTGCAAGCCACTGCGCAGGTTTTGCAACCCATGCAGAACTGCTGGTTCAGGTAGAATCCCAACTGCTGTCCCACGGTGAGTCCTCCTTCCTGCCGGCTTACGCCTTGACAACCTCAACCAGATTGGTGTGCTGAGGGTTCGAGTTCGACATGTAGCTGCCGCGCTGGGTCGTCAGAATGTTGATGGCGCCGTGGGTATCGACTCCATCCTTGCCGGGCGCGTACCAGGCGCCTTGCGGCACGGCGATTACGCCGGGCATGATGCGCGTGGTCACCTTCGCCGGAATCAGCGTGGCGCCCCGGTCGTTGAAGATCTTGACCTGGTCGCCGTCGGCGATGCCGCGGGCATCGGCGTCGATGGGGTTGATCCACATCTCCTGGCGGCCGGCTTCGGTCATGACCGGGTTGTTGTCGTGGGTCGAGTGCGACCGGCGCTTGTAATGCCAGCCCGTCATCTGGAGGGGATATTTCTCAACGAGGGGGTCGGAGGGCCCATCGAAGGCGGGCACGTACTTGGGTACCGCCGGCACGAACTGGGGGTTCTTCCGGTCAAAGAGCGCCTTGGAGAAGAGTTCAATCTTGCCGGAGGGCGTGGCGAACTTGTTCTTCTCAGGATCGGCAATCTGCTTGGCGAAAGCGATTTCGGGCGCCGCCACCTTGCGGCGGAAGACACCGGCCTTCTTGAAGGCCTCGAAACCGGGGAACTCGGGATGAGCCTTGGCTGCGCCTTCGCAGCAGAACTTCATCCAGTCCTCAAGGCTCTTGCCTTCGGTAAATTCCTTCTTGAGTCCGAGCTTCTCGGCCACGTCGGAGAGCCAGTCGTACTCCTCGCGGCACTCGTACATCGGCTCGATCACCTTGTTGCTGTAAATCGCATACTCGCCGTGACCCCACGGGGTGAGGATGTTATCCCGCTCATAGGTGGTGGTGCCGGGCAGCACCAGGTCGGAGAACTTGGCGCTGGGCGACATGAAGATATCGCTGGTGACGATGAACTCGCAGAGCGACTCATCGGCCAGAATCTGGGCCGTCTTGTTGATGTCGGAGTGCTGGTTGACCAGCGTGTTGCCCGCCAGGTTAAAGATCAGCTTGATGTTGGAGGGCAGCTTGGCGGCGCCCACAATCAGGTCCTTCTCGGCGGTCATCTCGGCGCCGCGCACGATGGCGTCGGTCCAGATGAAGCAGGAGATCTGCACCTTGCCGGTGCCGGCCTTGACGGGGATGCCGCCAAAGGTGACGGTGCTGGGCGGGTAGCCGGCGCCCGAGGCGTGGCCGCCGCTGCGGCCCACGTTGCCGGTCATGCAGGCCAGCAGGGTGGCAGAACGGACGGACTGCTCGCCGTTGGCGTGGCGCTGCGGGCCGAAGCCCTGAATCAGGGCGCCCGGCTTGACCATGGCGTACTCGCGGGCGAGCGCCTTGATCCGGTTTGCCGGGATGCCGGTGATCTTTTGAGCCCACTCCGGGGTCTTGGGCTGGCCGTCGGCCTGGCCCATCACGTACGTCTTGTAGGAGTTGCCGGCCGGGGTGCCCGCGGGCATGTGCTCCTCGTCGAAGCCAAGGCAGTACTTGTCCAGGAAAGCCTGGTCGTGCAGGTTCTCCTTGATCATGGTGTAGGCCATGGCGTCGATCAGAGCGCTGTCGGTGCCGGGACGAATGGGAATCCACTCGTCGGCCAGCGCAAGGGCGGTATCGGTGTACCGCGGATCGATGACGATGATCTTCGCACCGGCCTCCTTGGCCTTGCGCAGGTAGTACATCGTGTTGGTGCCAAAGACCGTCTCGGCGGGGTTGAAGCCGTCAAGAATGATCAGCTTGGAGTTAACCCAGTCGGCCCGGTGGTTGCCACTGTTGCTGGTGCCGTAGGTGTACGGCGTGGCGTAGCGGGTCTGGCCGCTGGAGTAGGTGCCGTAGTAGTTCAGGTAATCGCCGGCGTACAGGCCGAGCAGCCGCTTGATGAAGCCGGTGCCGGCGGCGGGGCCGCTGATGCCCGACGCATAGTGCGGATAGATGGAGAGAGCGCCGTGCTTCTCGTTGATCCGCTTCAGTTCGTTGGCGATCATGGTCGTCGCTTCGTCCCAGCTGATTCGCTCGAACTTGCCTTCACCGCGCTTGCCGACCCGCTTCATGGGATACTTCAGGCGGTCGGGGTGGTAGACGATGGAGCGATAGGACCGGCCGCGCAGGCAGCCCCGCAGTGCCATCTGCTCGGCGCTGTCGGGGTCGGGGTCGGACTCAATGCGGGTAATGACGCCTTCCTTGACGTGGGCGCGAATGACGCACCGTCCGCCGCAGTTGTTGCTGCAGCCGGTGGGGATGACCTTCGGTTCGGAGTCGGCGTTGGCCTCAGTGGGGGCGAAGGGCCCGACGCCGCCGGCGCCTAAGCCACCTACCGCAGCCGCGCCAGCGAGGGCGCCGCTCCACTTCAGAAGGGAGCGCCGGGAGATGGACCACTTTTCAGACATGCTGTGTCCTCCCTGCTTGAACTGTTTCAGTTTTAGTATCAACGAGCGAGAAAGGCAGGGAAATCGCCCGCTCGGGCCTAAGTCTTGCGGTAGCTACGCAAAGATGGCCTAGGATCTTTTTGCTGAATAGGCCCGTTCGGGCCATGGCCCGGGCGCCCTACGAGAGGAGCGTTGATCCACATGACACTGAACCAGCGTGAGACGTTGCCGACGGCCGAACGGGAGCTGACCCAACCGGTTGCCCTCTGCGACGAGCGGGGCCGGCTCAATCCCGCCGCCATCGGGTGGTCGCGCCAACCCCTGCATACCTGCAACCTCCGGGGCGCCTGGCTGCGTAAGAAGCGTTGGAACTACTGGTGTGTGACCACCGACCAACACCTCTTCTCCGTCACACTGTCAAACATCGACTACTCGAGTGTGGCCTTCGTCTACTTTTTGGAGTACGCCACCGGGCGCTTCTACGAGACGACGGTGATCAGCACGAAGCCCATCGCCTTGCCGCCGACGGTCATGGGGCGAATCAGCTTCAGGCACAGCGATCTGACCTGCTCCATCGAAGATGAAGGCGAGCGGACGCGCATCGACGTCGAGTGCCCCCGCTTTGGTCCGGCGCCGCTGCGGGCCTCACTCTCCATCGCCCGGCCGGCGGGACTGGATACCATGAACGTCGTCATTCCCTGGAGCGACCGGCGGTTTCAGTTCACATCGAAGCAGATTTGCCTGCCGGCGATCGGGCTGGTGGAACTGGGCGCCGAAGCGGTGCCGCTTGACGGCTTTGCCTGCCTGGACTACGGCCGGGGGATCTGGCCCTACAAGAGCACCTGGAACTGGGGTGCCTGCTCCGGGCGCCAGGCCGGGCGCACGGTCGGCGTCAACCTGGGCGGCCAGTGGACCGATGGCACAGGCTATACCGAGAACGCGGTGCTCGTGGACGGGCGGCTGAGCAAACTGAGTGACCCTGTCCGGTTTGTGTACGATAGCCGCGACTTCAAGCGCCCCTGGCGGGTGCATACGCCGGGCAGCGACCGGGTCGACCTGACCTTCACCCCGTTCTTCGAACGGGTTGCCAAGACCAACATGCTGATTGTGCGCTCCGAGGTGCATCAGATGATCGGGCGGTACAGCGGCTCGTTTGTGACCGATGATGGCGAGCGCATCGCCGTGACCGACCTGGTGGGCTGGGCGGAAGACCACCGGGCGCGCTGGTAGCCGATTTTTCCTGCTCGCAGGGTAATCAGGGAGAAGTGTCCAATCTCTGTGCGTGAACGAAGTCACATGCAGCGTCGGGGGGTGACAAACCATGGGCCGTGCAAAACCTAAATGGACCCGGCTTCACGACGGCCTGGCGCCCGGCGTGGTCATGTGCCACGAAACGATGGTCGCGGGCTGGAAGCTCCGGGCCGAGCTTGTCCTCCACAGCGTGGGCACCCTCCAAATCAGGGTCAACAACCAATACATCGAACAGCCCATGATGGAATGCACCCTGGCCTCAGGCCGCCGGCATTATCAGGCCGTCCTGAAGCGCCTCACCCGCCCGCGCCAGGCGACCCTGCCCATATGAACGGGAGGCATGCCGCTTTGTACCGACGACCCCCTGCCCTGACCCTGCTCCTCGTTCTGGCGCTTCTGCTCACCGCCTGCGCCCCCGGGGCCAGACCGCCCCAGGGCGCCCCGGCCGAGGTGATCGTCTCCGCTGCTGCATCCATGACCGACGTGCTCACGGAGATGCAGAAAGCGTTCGAAGCCGAACAGACCGCCGTCAAACTGAAGTTCAACTTCGGCTCCTCGGGAGCCCTTGCACACCAGATCGAACAGGGCGCCCCGGCCGACATCTTCATCGCAGCTGGCGCAGAGCCCATGGAAGGCCTGGTCAAAAAAGGGCTTGTAGAGCAGTCGGCCGTAAGGACCCTGGCCACCAACAAAGTCGTGTTGATTCGCGGCAAGGCCGCCGCCGGCGTGGTTACCACCTGGGCTGACCTCACCTCGGACAAGGTCAGACGTGTGGCCATCGGCAACCCCGCCCACGTACCTGCCGGCCAGTACGGCAGGACCGTCCTCCAGAGCCTGAGCCTCTGGAGCGCGCTGGAGCAGCGGCTGGTGCTGGGCGAAGACGTGCGCCAGGTTCTGAACTTCGTTGAGTCGGGCGAAGTGGAGGCCGGCATCGTATACAGCACCGACGCTGCCGCATCGCAAAAAGTGGTCGTGCTGGCCGAGGCCCCTGGCGGCGCCCACCCGCCCGTGGTCTACCCCATGGCTGTGCTGAAGGAGTCCCGGCACGGTGCGCAGGCGAAGGCGTTCGCCGATTACCTCGCCTCCGAAACAGGCCGGCAAATTCTGACCCGGTATGGGTTCGGCCAGTAACGTATGTACCAGGGCGCCCTCCGTGCCAGACCGGAGGGCGCCCTGTCCTCAATGGGTGCCGTAGCCCGTCAGGCGTGGGCCTGATCTTGACCGGCCCATGCCGAAAGGGTCTAGTCGTCCATATTGGCGACCTGCGCCTCGTACTCGGCCTCTCCGCTCGCCGCCGGCGTGGGCTGGGCGGGCGCGGCTGTACGCCTTGCTGTGTACCGCACTCGCAAGAAGGCGATGACGGTTGCGAGTATGACCGTCGCGTACAGGAGAAAGGCGGCTGTGGTACCCAGGGAGGCGACCTTGATCAGGGTGCGCAGGTTGGTCAGCAGAATGACGCCGCCCACCATGACACCCAGGACGTTCCGGGAGAACCGCCCGACCAGCCAGGCTGCCAGCGGTGCGGCCAGTACGCCGCCGACCATGAGCGCCAGCACCCAGGGAAGACTGAACGCCTCCCACCCGGCAACCAGAAGAAAGCCCAACGTTGCTGATATGGCTACCGCAGTTTCGCTGAAGCTGACGGAGCCGACGATGGTTCTCGGCGGTGCTTCCGACTTGGTCAGCAGCGTGGTGGTGACAATGGGCCCCCAGCCGCCGCCGCCGATGGCGTCGCAGAGACCGGCGACCAGCCCGAGCGGTATCATGAACTTGCGGGAGAGCGTTGGTGCCTTGCCCACCAGCGAAAGCCGAGGCCGTGAGAAGCGGTAGAGAATGGATGCACCCAGTGTCAGGAGAATGAGCGAGACCACAGGCTTGATATAGTCACCCGCTGCGGAGCCCAGGAAGACGGCGCCCGCAAAGCCGCCGATGGCACCCGGTATGGCGAGTAGCCAGGCGACCCGCCGGTCGACGTTCCCCATCTTCCGGTGCGAAATGCCCGATGCCATGGTGGTGGCAACCTCCGCCAGGTGTAAGGAGGCAGACGCCGAAGCCGGCGAAAAGCCTGCCAAGATGAGCAGCGAGGAGGAGGTCACCCCATAAGCCATGCCCATCGAGCCATCGACCATCTGGGCGATGAACCCGATCAGCGCCACCAAGACCAGACGTTCCATCTGTCGCGTCTCCACCTCCGGTCCCGCTTGCACATTTCACGTTATGTGCCGTTGGGCCGGGAGGTTACGTTAACTAGCGGATTTCACCCTGTCTGCCCCTCCAGGAAGACCCGAAACTTGCGGGGCGTAACAAAGACCATTTCATCCACACTGACGCCGAGGTCTCGGTATGACTCCTTGGGCAACTCGGCCTCCAGGGGTTCACCCGTATCGGGACGGCGGAGTTCGAGCCTCACCCAGGGACCGATCACGTGGATGTTCTTGACCAGCACCGGCATGCCGTGTCCGTCCCGGGAGACGACCAGGTCGTGGGGACGCACGCAGCCGAAGGCCGGCTCTTCGGCGCGGCCCGAATGCTCAGGTGCATCCAGTTCCAGCCCGCCCACCTGAAGCTTGCCGTCGGCCAGCCGCCCCCGGAAAATGTTAACGGCGCCCAGGAAGTTATAGACGAACGGGTTGACCGGGCTGTCGTAGACCTCTTCCGGGGTGCCTACCTGCTCAATGCGCCCGCGGTTCATGATCACGACCTGGTCGGCCACCTCCAGCGCCTCTTCCTGGTCGTGGGTGACCAGCACCGTTGTGATCTCCATCTGCTCGTGGAGGCGTCGGAGCCAGCGGCGCAGTTCCTCACGGACCTTCGCATCCAGCGCACCGAAGGGCTCGTCGAGCAGCAGAATGCGGGGCTCAATCGCCAGGGCCCGGGCCAGAGCCACCCGCTGCCGCTGGCCGCCCGAAAGCTGGGTGGGGTACCGGTCGGCCAGGCCGCCCAGCTGCACCAGGTCGAGCATCTCCTGCACCCGGCGCTGGATTTCATTTTCCGACGGCCGCTGGGCCCGGGGGCGCACCCGCAGACCGAAGGCAATGTTCTCAAAGACGGTGCTGTGCTGGAAGAGGGCGTAATGCTGAAAGACAAACCCGACCCGGCGATCCCGCGGGTGGCGGTAGGCTGCATTCCGGCCGTCGAACAGGACGGTGCCGCCGTCATGCGCTTCCAGGCCGGCGATCACCCGGAGCAGCGTGGTCTTGCCGGAGCCGGATGGCCCCAACAGGGCGACCAGTTTGCCCTCGGGTATCTCCAGACTCACGTCATGGAGCGCCGAGAAGGACCCGAAGCGCTTCACCACGTTCTGGACCTGTATGCTCATCGCTTTTCTCTCCGGTCAGGGGGATTGTGGTTCGACCGCCATTCCACCAGGCTTTTGGCGATCAATGTCACCAGCGCAAGCAGGGCCAGCAGGGAAGAGACCGCGAAGGCCCCCGTGAAGTTGTACTCGTTGTAGAGGATCTCCACGTGGAGCGGGAGCGTGTTGGTTATGCCACGAATGTGGCCTGACACCACCGACACGGCTCCGAATTCGCCCATCGCCCTGGCGTTGCAGAGAATGACCCCGTACAGCAGGCCCCATTTGATCTTCGGCAGGGTGACCCGCCAGAAGGTTTGCCAGCCGCTGGCGCCAAGGATCATCGCTGCCTCTTCTTCTTCGGCGCCCTGAGCCTGCATGAGGGGAATCAGCTCACGGGCGATGAAAGGGGCGGTGACAAAGAGGGTCGAAATGACGATGCCCGGCACGGCGAAGATTACTTTCCAGCCCGCCGCCTCCAGCCAGGGACCGGCCAGGCCCCGGGCGCCGAACAGCAGCACGAAGATGAGGCCCGAGACCACCGGCGAGATGGCGAAGGGCAGGTCGATCAGGGTAATCAGCAGGTTCTTGCCCGGGAAGCGAAACTTGGTAATCGCCCAGGCTGCTGCCAGCCCGAAAATCAGGTTAATCGGCACGACGATCGCGGCCACAATCAGTGTAAGCCGCAGCGCTGCCATGGCTTCGGGGTCGGTTACGGCAGCCAGGTAGGCGGCCACGCCCTTGCCGAGCGCCTGAGAGAAGACCATGACCACCGGGGCGATCAGGAACAGGAAGAGAAAGGCCAGGGCCAGCCCGATCAGCACACAGCGCACGGCCAGCGGTTCGGTGCTGACCCGGGGCGCTGAGGTAGCGGTGCCTGCCGACCGGCCCGCATGCCCGGCCATGGCGATCACCTCATGGGGTAGTCTGGTGGCGCTGGGACCGCCATTGGATCAGGTTGATGGTCAGCAGGAGCAGGAAGGAGGCCGCCAGCATGACCACGGCAATGGCCGTGGCGCCGGCGTAGTCGAACTGCTCCAGTTTGCTCATGATCAACAGAGGTGTGATTTCCGTCTGCATGGGCATGTTGCCGGCAATGAAGATGACCGAGCCGTACTCGCCCAGGGCCCGGGCGAAGGCCAGCGCAAAGCCGGTCAGGACCGCGGGTGCCACACCCGGCAAGGTGATCCGAATCAGGGTTTGCCAGCGGGTGGCGCCCAGGGTTGCCGCCGCTTCTTCCACCTCGCTGCTCAGTTCCTGCAGCACGGGCTGCACGGTGCGGACCACAAAGGGCAGGCCGATGAAGGTGAGGGCAGCGATGATGCCCAGGGGCGTGAAGACGACCTTCAGCCCATGCGCCTCCAGGAACCGGCCCATCCACCCGTTGCCGGCATAGACGGCGGTCAGGGCCAGGCCCCCCACCGCCGTGGGCAGGGCGAAGGGGAGGTCGACCAGACCATCCACAAGCGCCCGCCCCGGGAACGGGTAGCGGACCAGCACCCAGGCGACCAGCAGCCCGAAGACGGCGTTGATGGTGGCCGCCGCAGCGGCAGCCAGAAAGCTGAGGCGGTATGCGGCCAGCACCCGCGGAGCGGTGACGGTGTCCAGGAACTGGTCCCAGGAGAGCGTCATGGTTTTGAGGACCAGGCCGGAGAGCGGAATCAGCACCAGCAGGCTCAGGTAGAGCAGGGTGAAGCCCAGCGAGAGGCCGAAGCCGGGGAGAATCCGCTTGGGGCGTGCTCCCATGGTGACGGCTCCTTTCCGTCGCCCGGTCTTACTGACCGGGCTGGTAGATCTGGTCAAAGGTGCCGCCGTCGTTGAAGTGGGTCTGCTGTGCCTGTTGCCAGCCGCCGAACAGTTCGTCGACCGTGAAGAGTTCCACCTGTGGGAAGGCCGGGGCGTACTTGGCAGCTACCGATTCCATGCGGGGTCGGAAGTAGAACCTGGCCGCCAGCTCCTGCCCAGCTTCGGTGTATAGGTAGTCAAGATACGCCTGCGCCACCTCGGTGGTGTGCCGTTTGGCCGCCACCTTGTCGACCACGGCCACCGGGGGCTCTGCCAGAATGCTGACGGAAGGGACCACGATTTCGAACTGGTCCTTGCCGAGCTCGTTCAGGGCCAGGAAGGCTTCGTTCTCCCAGGAAATGAGCACGTCGCCGATCTGCCGTTCGACAAAGGTAGTGGTGGAGGCGCGGGCGCCCGAGTCGAGCACCGGCACGTTCTTGAGCAGCTGACCCACGAACGCTTTGGCTTTGGCCTCGTCGTTGCCGTACTTGCGCAGGGCGTAGCCCCAGGCCGCCAGGTAGTTCCAGCGGGCGCCGCCGGATGTCTTGGGGTTGGGTGTGATGACCGAGACACCGGGTTTGATCAGGTCATCCCAGTCTTTGATGGCCTTCGGGTTGCCCTTTCGGACCAGGAAGACGATGGTGGAGGTGTAGGGCGCACTGTTGCTGGCCAGGCGCTTCTGCCAGTCGGCGGGGAGAAGGCCGGCCCCGGCGATCGCGTCGATGTCGTAGGCGAGGGCGAGGGTGACCACGTCGGCTTCCAGCCCGTCGATGACCGACCGGGCCTGCTTGCCGGAGCCGCCATGGGATTGCTTGACGGTGACCTTGCGGCCGGTTTTGGCTTCGTAGTGGGCGGCGAAGGCGGCGTTAAAGGCCTGGTAGAACTCGCGGGTCGGGTCGTAGGAGACGTTGAGCAGTTCGACGGGGCCGGTGGCGGTACCGGGGGTGGTTGGCTTGGCGGCACAGCCGGCGGTCAGCAGCAGAACCACGGCCATGGCGAGCCACAGGAAGCGTGATCTCACAGCGGTGTTGCACCTCTCATGTTGTATGGGGGACCTGTGCTTCCTTTGTATGAGTGGCAGAAGATGCCAGTGCTTGGGTGAGAGATTCCGCTCCCGCATGGGCGGGACATGGCCCCGGGCATGTATGGGACAGGTTCTCGGATAGAAAAAGAGCAGGATGCTGATAGGCTGCATCCTGCTCGGTGTTTACGTCCAACCGAGGGCGGCGAGGAAGGTCCTTACTTTACGTGAGTTTTCGAGGGCTTCTGCGGACTTGTGACCTTTCGATTGCATATAGGTCAGGAGCGCCTGTCGGAAGGTTGCGGCTGCCATGCTTCGTTCTTTCGGTAGGCCGCGAGCGGGTCTATATACAGTAGGGCTGCCGGCTCCTCGTCCATGGGGTTGATCACCTGGGGGAAGCGTGATACGGAGGGACGCCCTTCAGGCGATGCCTGAGTTCCTTGAGCCGCTTTCGACCGTCGGCGGTCAGCTTGCCTCGGAGTTCAAGGGCGTCAAGGCGGACGTACTCACGCAGCTGGGCGTCGATTTCGGGATCGCGGGTGGTATCCAGGCCAAAGGCGGGGCCGAGGAGAATCTCTTCGGCTGCCCAGGCGTGCATGGGCGGGAGCGGGGATTCGGCTTCGATGATGCCATTGTTCCAGCGGAGGACGGAGAGGCCGCCTTCGCTGGCCGTCTGGGCGACAAACGGGCCGTGGGTGGCGACAATGAACTGGATTTTGGGGAAGGCTCGCTGGAGGGCCTACCCGATTGTCCGTTGCCACCTGGGGTGGAGGTGGGCATCGACTTCGTCGATCAGGACGATGCCTAGGGACTTGGCGTAAAAAGTATCCTCGGGACTTCTTGAAAGGTCTGCATCATCATCTAACTGCGAGATGATCCTTTCGAAGAGGTCGACGGCTAAGGAAAAGACGCTCCGGTAACCCTCGCTGACCGCTGAAAGCGGTACTGCCAATCCGCCTGGGGCCATGAAGGAAACGCCTGCCGAGTTAACACCGTGGACCCGAATCGGGGAATCTGACGGGAGGAGAGAGTCCACCAACGCCAAGGCCACGTCGCGAAAGAATCTGGCTGACTCGCGCCTTTCACTCGGGCGGTCAGGGTCCTTGGCCTGGTAGTCTATGCGTCGAAGGAGTTCCTCCACGTCCGGAACCCCCTGCTCTGGATGAAAGAGGTTGCCCAGCGCATCAATCGCGGTATTCTTGCTAAATCATCTAGCACGGGCTTAATGTTCCTGATGTCGTAGCTGGTCGGCCGCAACTCGCCAGATGCCTTGACGAAGGTTGCTTCACATTCCGCCCTTTCGGCCCCAACACTGATGAATGACCGGGGGTTGTTAACCAGCCCGCCCGGCCCGGTCAGAGACAAGGCGATGGCCTGGAGCAGCGTGGTCTTACCGGTGCCGTTATCGCCCAGGATGACGCACCAGTTCCCGTCCTCCTTGGGCTCTGGAAAGCGCAGTGTGACATCCTCAAAGCACTTGATGTGGCGCAGCCGAATCTCTTTCAAGTACACCTGGGACCACCTCGCCTACCAGTTTCGCCCTCACTCTTCTGACTCCTTCATCTTACGCGCCTCGGGGGCTTTCTAACCGGGTTCCAGACGCATACGGCGTCAGATGATGGGAAAGATAAGTAACAGTGGGAACCGCCCCCGGGATGTGTGTTGGGTAGTTGGATATTCTTAACTGGTTCTTAGCTGCGGAAACGTCGTGATGAGGCGAAGATGAGGTACAGGATTACCAAGAAGTCCTGTAGCGTGAGGTCAACGGTCAGTTTCACCGATTTCTCCCCCCTTTCTGGGGGGCGGCGACCACTAATCCATATTCTACCAAACACATGTGCGATGTGAAGCCGGAAGCCGTCGACCAAGTTCGACGGCGATTTTCGCGGTTGCGGCAGACGGCGCATCTCGTGTATAGTGAGGGCGAACGTTTTCTAGGGTTCCGCGGCGGGCGCCCCGCCGGTCTGGTCCGAGAGAAAACACGCAGCACGGCTGCGGAACACGGAGGGACAAAAGCCCGGGAGATATCACCGCAGTGGTATCTCCCGGGCTTTTCATATAGGGAGGATGCAGCACAAATGGCATGGATCTATCTCGTAATCGCAGGGCTCTTTGAAGTCGCCTGGGCCACGGCCATGAAGTACTCGGAAGGGTTCACCCGGCTCTGGCCGTCGGTGGCGACCATCGTGCTGATGCTGATCAGCTTCTTCCTGCTCAGCCAGTCGATGAAGACGCTGCCCCTGGGCACCGCCTACGGGGTCTGGACCGGCATCGGGGCTGTAGGGTCGGTGCTCGTGGGGATCTTCTTCTTTGGCGAGCCCCGGGAGTTGGTCCGGGTGCTTTGCATGGTCCTGATCCTGTCGGGGATCGTGGGACTGAAGCTGACTTCAGCGACCTAGTGGCAGGGCACGAGGTACTGGGCGATCAGCTGGCCGCCGGCCAGGCTCAGTTGCTCGGGAATCGGTTTGCAGTCGGGGAACTCGTTGGTGAAATAAGCGACCTGCTCGCCGGTGGTAATGTCGATCACCTGCCCGCCGGGGAAGATGACGTGCTTGTTGTCGGGCGCCCAGATGGCGTAAGGCTTCTTCCTTGCCTCCATGGCCGCCGTCAGGGTGAAGATGCGTTCGCCCTTGACGCCCACGATGGCGCCCGCCTCGGCATCGACGACCACCTGACCGTTGGGCGAGTATATCTGCGGAACGCCGGTGGGGAAGTTGATGTCGCCGGTGTTCAGGTTGATCGTGAAGGGGGCCTTGTCCTGGTCCGATACGATCAGCAGGGTCTCCTTGCCCCAGTTGAGGCGGGCGAACCGTTCAAAGGAAGCTTTGTCGTTGATCGCCTTGGCCTCCCAGGTCGTCAGATCCAGGCGGATTGCACCGACCTCCAGCAAAACGACGGCCGACTTGCCATCCGGTGCGATGGCGCCGTTGACGGGCCGGTTTGTGAGGGGGATCGTCCGGCGCACTTCGCCGTGCTGGCTGACCACCCGGAGGTTGTTACCATCGCCGAGGAGGATCTGGCCGTCCGGCAGGAAGGTGCCCCAGAGGCTGGTCTCGGTGCGGGCCACGGGCTTTTTGGTCTTGGCGTCCAAGGAGAGCAGGAAGAAGATGTTGCCGTTGCGGGCCAGCAGCCAGCCCGATGCGGGATCGGTGTCATGGATGACGGTGCCGATGGGGATCTCCACGTACTGCTTCCCGGGCAGGGTGACGACCACAGACCCGTCGCCGTGGCAGGGCATGTGCAGGTCCAGAACCGGGTTGCGGGTGGGGTCCAGTTCCTTGCCCTGGGCGTCCTTGGCGCCGGCGGCGCTGAACTTGTAATTGGCGCACCCGGAAGTAAAGGTAAGGAGGACCTCCCGGTCGCCTGTCCATTGCGGGGTGCCGCTGGGGGACTGCGTGGAGTTCTTCGCTAACTGCGCCTCAACGGAAGCCTTGTCCACCGGGCCCGAGAAGGTGATTTTGACCTGCCGGGTCAGCGCGGTGACGGCGGCCGGGGCAGAGATCCAGGGTTCGTCGGGCACGGTGATTTCGCTGGAGACCTGGGACTTGTCCGAGGGCGCCGCCGGGGTGGCGGGGGCCGTCGAGTTCGGTGCGGTAACCGGCGCCGGTTCGGGGCTCTTGGGCACATCTATGGGTGTGTTGATGGCAGGTTTGGTTGTGCAAGCGGTGACAGCGAGGGTCAGAACCAGGGCGGAAGCAAGGAGCGTCTTGCGAAGCATGGGTCTCTCCTCCGGATGTATCAGACTGACCGGTTTAACGGTAAGGCGTGCGAAATAGTTACGCGGTCAGCACGCTCCGGAGGGTGACGGGGCCCACCTGCACGACGCCCTCCTCAGAGCCTTCGAAAACGACCCCGATGTCATGTGCGGTGGCCCGGCGGTCGGTCGGAAACCAGGGGCGCCCTTCTCTCACAAGCACCAGCACCCCGTGGTCGTCTCCGTAGAACTGGAAGGTCTCGGACTCAGGCGGCAGTTCGGTGGAGACCAGGTGCCCGATCTGGCTGACGAACCCGGCCAGGTTTGGCACAGGCAGGCCGACTTCGCCAATGCGGGCCCAGGGGGCCGCGCCGGTCTCGCCGGCGGTCGTCCCCAGGATTTCGAGGATGTTTCGGTCCGGGTCCTCAAAGTAGAAGTGGTTTGCCGTCCACTGGTCGGAGGTAAACAGGACGGTGCCCTCGGTATCGGCCATTAGGCCGGGGGCCGCGGTCAGGCGCACCTTCATTTCCTCGAACGCCCCGGGTGCGAGCAGGAAGGCCAGGTGGTAGAAGGCCGGGCTGTCGGAACGGCGGTACGATAGGGTCGAAGCGCCGATCTGCACTGTGAAGGAATCGGCACTTTCTTCTATGACGGGCATCTGCAGCGTCCCGGCGTAGAAGGATTTCATCGCATCCAGATTCGTTGCAAGACAGGTGACATGCTGTATCTTCACATAAATCCCTCCGCACTTAGGACGGAGCGGGCTGCGGGCTGGGTGCGGGGCAGGCCGACATGCGTCTTAGGAGGGAAAACATAACGAAAAGGAATGCATAAGCGTTCGAGCATGAAGCAACGGAATCCAATGAACAGACACTATGAACAAAAGGAATCCATTGGAGTTCAATCATGATTCGTATGAATGCATGGAAGCGCCCAGCCTCCTCCCCAGCTCAGCCAATGGAAGCCAGGTATGAAGCAAAGGAATCCATTCTAACGCCATCATGAACCAAAGGAATCCATAAAGAGATCCCTGTTTTTGGAAGAAAATCCAATGGCAGATCTTCTAACAAGAGGAGCGCACTTTTTTCAGCATGGCACCGATCTTTTCCGGTTGGCATTCGTATTGAACAGTAGATGTTCAAACTGGCCAACCATGAAGGGAGTGTTTCAGAGCGATGGGTCTCTCCGACGAGCTAAAGCTGAAGATTGCCAAAGCGCTGGCAGAGGGCAAGGTAGCGACCCGGGATGATGTACTGGAAACCAAGGAGAATGTGCTGGTCGTTACGCCGGAATTCGTGACCTATGCCAACCTGCGCACGACACAGTCCATCGACGGCCTCTCCAGTGCGGAAGTGACGCACTTGAAGTCGACGCCCGTGGTCGACCAGGGCATCGTGATCCTCGAGGCGGCATTGAAGGGTGAGGAAGGTGCGGAGGAGTTCTCGCGTGGTGAGACTCGGCGGTTTGGGACATTCAACTTCCGGTCCGCTCTCGCCAAGTTTCACCTGGAGTGGCCGGAGAACCGGAACCTGGTGTTGCCGGTAGAGGAGGAAGAGATTCCGATGCCGTCCGGCGAGACGCGCCGGGTGCTGGTAGTTACGGTCAAGCAGCCCACCACGCGGGAGCGGTCCGTACGGCCGAAGAAGAGCAACCCGTCGACCGCACCCAATACGGGTACGCCGGCGACAAACTCGGCGGCAAAAACCCCTGAGTCCCATAAGGAAATATAGGCAGCGGCGCCCGGAGCAACTTGCTTCGGGCGCCATTGCTTGATCGGACGCGCTGCCGTCGTGACAGGATATACCCGGCCATTGTCGTAATGTTTCGGGGTGTCATCCGTTTTGCGGTCATCAAAGGGGTTGTACGCCGTGTCAATCGAGGAACTACTTAGGAAGGTCCAACAGCCATGGGCCGACGCGTTGTACGTCTGGCGTGATGGTGAGGTACTGGTGAACTGGCACTCGGCTGTCGGGGATCGACCAATCGAGACAATGTCCGTGACAAAGTCAATCGTTGGCCTCGCGATCGGACGTCTGCTGTACCTTGGCAAGCTCTCGTCGCTTGATGAACCGGTGTGTGAGTTCTTTCCCACTTGGCGGAGCGGCCCGAAGCGCGAAATCCTTGTTCGACATCTCCTCAGTCAAACTTCTGGACTGGCCGCGGACCGTACGACCGAATCAATCTATGCGAGCAAGGACTTCGTGCAGTTTGCTCTTGAAGCCGATGTGGAAAGCCCGGCTGGAACACGCTTCTTCTACAACAACCGGGCGACCAATCTTCTGGCAGGCATCGTCGAGCGTGCGGCGGAATGTAAGTTGGATAGATTCATGGCCGATGAGTTCTTCGCACCTCTGGGAATACACCAGTGGTCCTGGACGCACGATCAGTCGGGGACCCCCCACGCGATGTCTGGCCTCTCGCTGCGCGCTTCCGATCTCGCCAAATTCGGGCAGATCATGATCAACCGGGGCACATGGGAAGGAACAAGACTAGTTTCGGAAGACTGGGTCTCCGAAAGCTCTGTCGCCAGTCAGCCGTACTACCCGCACTACGGCTTGCTGTGGTGGCTCGTACCGGAGTCTGTCGAGTTCACCATAGACGATTCCATCCTTCATGCATGGCGAACGGCTAACCCCCCGGTAGATGAACGGTTCATCGAGCGGGTCCTGCCTCTGAAGGATAGACGTTTCACCCGAGAAGGCTTCAGAAACGCTGTGACTAAGGCGCTCGGAATCGAGCCAACGGATTCTGGTGTCATGGAATGGAACCGAAACACTCGGCAGCGGGGTCTTCCCGAGGTTCGCACCTTGCCGTCACGAATCATTGGGGTGTATGGGGAAGGTTATCTCGGTCAGTACCTCGTTGTCCTGCCAGGGTCACAAACGGTTGCTGTTCTGCAGCGCACTGGCAGAGAGCCGTTCGATAAGCCCACGGAGTTCTTGGATTTCGTACGGAGATTTGAACAGCCGTAACAGCTTGAGGCTCCCGAAGCTTATTGCCTCGGGAGCCTTGTCGTCGCCGCAAGTTCAATTGAATCAAGTCGCCCTGCCCGTGTCCTCACCGTGGAGCCACCGCAGTCCCCCTGGCCATCCCTGCTGGGACATCTCCAGAATCGAGCGGTAGTACCTGTTGATTCCGGTGACCTCGTACGAGTACTTGTCGGCATGCCAGACGGCGTAGTTGGCCAGAGCGACGGTCCGGAATTGAGGATTGCCAGTCTTCCTGACGGCGGCGGCACTCAGTGGATGGCCGTTCGCGTCGGCATAGACGATGCCGTTCGTGTGATCAACCGCACCCCAAAGACCATTCTGATAGACTTCGGTGATCACGTGGCCTGAGTAGGCGGCTTCAGTGTCCGCCAACACAGCGATGCGGGCCGGAAATCCGGCGACTTGAGACAGGGCACAACCCACTCGGGCCAGGTCCGTGCACCAGTCCGATCCCCGGCGGATGATCTCTTCCTCTGTCCCACCCAGCAGCATCGCATCCAGGTCATCCTCAGCCCGTTCGCTCAGGCCGGCAGTGAACGTTGCGATGGCCGCAACCTGCTCTTCCGCAGACTTACAGCCAGCCACCGCCTGCCGGACATAAGCTTCCAGGGCTTCGCGACTGCCGCGGCGGTACAGGATCTCCAGCGGCGTAAACGTACCGTACAAGTAGGCTTCTGTATCGGCACAGAGCAAAACCATCTCGTCCAGAAGGACCCGATCAACAGACCCCGGCGCATGAGAATCGTTTTGGTACATGTAGCTGTAGGCAGGATCGAACTGGGCCGTCATGCCGGGCGCCCCTCCCGGAGCTTCGCGAGCTCGCTGCTGTAGTACCGGCGCACATAAAGGTAGAAGACCGCCAGGGGCAGGGCGAGCAGGAAGCCGCTGACCGTGAACATGGTGCCCAGGGAGGTGGCATCGGCGACCCAGCCCATGACCGTCGAGCCCAGCCCGATGCCCAGGTCGGTGGCCGAGAAGAGGGTTGAACTGGCCACGCCCCGGCGGGCCGGCGCCACCAGGCCCAGCGCCATGGCCTGCAGGGTCGGCCCCACGTTGCCGTTGCCCAGGCCCAGCAGGACCGAGGCCACAATCAGCGCAGACAGGCTGTGCGCCGCCGACAGCACGAAGAAGCCGGCCGCCAACGCGACGATGCCTGTGCCCAGAATTACGTTGGGGCCATGCTTATCCTGAATTCGCCCGGCAAAGGGCCGGGAGAGGCTCAGGGCCGCGGCATAAAAGAGGAAGAAGAGGCCGCTGTTTAGGCCCCGTTCGGTGGCAAACAGGGTGATGAAGCTCATGATGCCGCCGTAGGTGATCATCGTCAGCAGGTTGATCGTCGAGATGGGCAGCGTCTTCCGATCGATGAACGAGTCGAAGGAGAGCTTCCTGCCCGCCGGCGCGACCCGCGGGTACCGGATGAGCAGAGCCATCAGGAGCGCCGCCGTGGCAACGCCGCCGGCAATCAGGAAGATGCGCCGGTACTGCCCATCGCCCAGGAGCTGCGTCGCCAGCAGGGGGCCGAAGGCCATGGCGAGCGACATGGTCAGCCCGTAGTAGCCCAGCCCTTCGCCCCGCCGGGCCGGGGGTAGCAGGTCGGCAGCAACCGTAGAGCCGCCCGTGGTCAGGGTGCCCCAGCCCAGGCCTTGCAGGAAGCGGATGACCAGCAGCAGGGCGAAACTGGGCGCCCACCCGTAGGCGAACATGAAGAGCGCAAAGAGCGCCAGGCCGACCAGGTAGGTGACCCGCCGACCCACGACGTCCAGCAGGTAGCCGGCGAGCGGGCGGATGGCCAGCGCCGAAATGGTATAGATGCCGATCAGGTAGCCGACCTGTCCCTTGTCGGCGCCGAGCACATCCGTCGAAAACGGCGGCACCGTGGGCAGCAGAAAATAGAAGGCGGTGGCCATGAGGAAGTTGGCGGCCCAGAGCAGCGTGAAGTTTCGGTTCCAGATCGGGGCTTTTTCCTGTGGCACTGGCGTTTCCCCCGGGTGATGTAAGTAGCGTCGATTCAACCATAATCTCCCCGTGCGCCGCCCGTCAACCTCAGGTAAGATAGGGAAGATAGGGTGGTGGCACGATGAACATCGTTTCGGTAGAAGCGATCTCCAAGAGCTATGAAGAGAAGCGGCTCTTTGCGCAGCTGACCTTTGGCATCGGCGAAGGCGAGCGCATCGGGCTGATTGGCGTTAACGGCAGCGGCAAGTCGACGCTGCTGCAGACCATCGCGGGCATGGTCCCGCCGGACGAGGGCACGATTACCTGCCGCTCCGGCCTGACGGTGGAGTATCTGGCCCAGACGCCCCAGTTCGAGCCGACGGCCACGGTGCTGGAGGCGATTTTCCACGGCGACTCACCGGCGATTCGGGCGGTGCGGGAGTATGAGTTGACCCTGTCCGACCTGGACGCGGCACCCGGCGATGAAAGGCTGCAGCGGCGGCTGACGGATCTGCAGCAGCGCATGGATGCCCAGGGGCTCTGGTCGTTCGAAGCGCAGGCCAAGTCGATTCTGACCCGGCTGGGCATTGCTGACTTTGGTGCGCCCGTGGGCACGCTCTCAGGCGGCCAGCGGAAGCGGATCGCCATGGCCCGGGCACTGATTCAGCCCGCCGACCTGCTGATCCTTGACGAGCCGACCAACCACATTGACAACGATACGGTCGCCTGGCTGGAGGAGTACCTGGGCCGCTTTACGGGCGCCCTGCTGCTGGTCACCCACGACCGGTACTTCCTGGACCGGGTGGTGAACCGCATTTTCGAGCTGGATGGGGGCAAGCTCTACACCTACCAGGGCAACTACGGCTCCTTCCTGGAGCAGAAGGCCGAGCGGGAAGAGATGGCCGCCGCCCGGGAAGATAAGCGGCAGAACCTGCTGCGCCGGGAGCTGGCCTGGCTCCGGCGGGGCGCCCAGGCGCGCACTACCAAGCAGAAGGCGCGCATTCAGCGGGTGGAAGCGATTATGGAGGACCGCCCCGAGTCGAAGGGGCCCGACATGGAGATCGCCGTGGGCGGGCACCGGCTGGGGAAGCGGATTATCGAGATCAAGGAGATCGGCAAGTCGTTCGGCGACCGGACCGTGATACGTGACTTCACTTATACGGTGCTTCCGGGCGACCGGGTGGGCGTGATCGGCCCGAACGGCAGCGGCAAGTCGACGCTGCTCAACCTGATTTCCGGCCGCCTCACGCCGGATGCCGGCGAGATTGTGACCGGGCAGACCGTGCGCCTGGCCTACTACGACCAGGAGAGCGGGCATATGGACCCGGACCAGCGGGTGATCGACTACATTCGAGATGTGGCCGAGGTGGTTGCGACGGCCGACGGCGGAACGATCAGCGCATCGCAGATGCTGGAGCGCTTCCTCTTCCCGGTGCGGACGCAGTATACGCCGATTGGGAAGCTGTCGGGCGGCGAGCGGCGCCGGCTCTACCTGCTGCGGACGCTGATGCAGGAGCCGAACGTGCTGCTGCTTGATGAGCCGACCAACGACCTGGATATTCAGACCCTGACGATTCTCGAGGAGTACCTGGACAACTTCCCGGGCGTGGTGATTACGGTTTCGCATGACCGGTACTTCCTGGACCGGGTGGTTGACCACCTCTTCGCCTTTGAGGGCGGGGGGCGGATTCGCCGGTATGTGGGCGGGTACTCGGACTATATCGAGACCCGCAAGGCCGAGGAGGGGGAGGCGGCGGCCCGGGCCGCGGCGGCGCAGCCGAAGGCCGCCGGCGCCGCGGGCGCACCGGCCGAGGAGCCCCGCAAAAAGGCGCTGAAGTTCAGCTTCAAGGAGCAGCGGGAGTTCGAAACCATCGAGGACGACATTGCCGCCCTGGAGGCCCGGGTGGCCTCACTCAAGGCCCAGGCCGAGGGCGCCGCGACCGACTATGTCCGGCTCCAGCAGATTATGGCCGACCAGGCCCAGGCCGAGGCAGAGCTGGAGCGCAAGCTCGACCGCTGGGCCGAGCTGACCGAGCTGGCCGAGGCGATCGCACAACAGCGGGGCGGGAAGTAGGGACGCCGCATAGTGACTGCCGCCGCCGGATACTTTATAAGGAACAGGGAGGGGAGCTGCTGCGTTAGCCCGGTTGAGGACACGGGACGCTTGACCTCAGCTCACTAACCATCGGATCAGGAGCCTTATCACCTCGGAAAGTACCGTGCTGATCAGTAACCAGCGGACTCGCCGAGACAGCATGGAGGATGTTCACCTCTTTCGGTGGCTACTAGTCCCCCTCCCTGTTCCTGATTTTACCAAACAGAGGTTCGCTATGCACGAAAATCCCGTCGACCGAAATCGACGGGATTCTTGCTTTCCCAGCCAGACCTGTAGAACTATGTCGCCTGCTGGAGCGGGATAGCCCGGTTCCGCCTGGCCGGCCCTCGGAGCATCGGTCGATCCATTTCTGTCCAGCCCCTGGAGGCTCCACTTGGCTTCGGACCCCGTTGGTGCCTAGTTTGCATGGAAGCCCCCTGAAAACCCTTGCATCGTTGGCGTTAACGGTTGTTCATACCCTGGAACCCGCATGCTTTGACTGCTGGTGCCATCCATGCACGGATTTCCTTGTGCTGACCTTGCATCAATGGCACGAACCGAGGGCTTGGCGCAGACCCCAGTTTTTCGCCGCCCGGCAGGGATGAGATGGACAACCTTGGATCGATGACGGGGCGCCTCGGGGGTGGCGGGGCCTGGTGGGGGGCCCAGGAAGTGGGCGCAATAAACAAGACAAGGTTCTAGACGCCCTGCGGCACCGCGGCACCCACCCGCGCAACGCTCCGGCGGGCCTCGATGGCCCGCCGGAGCGCCCCGTAAACAAAGGGGGGTGGCGGTACTCCAAGCGGTCGGGCCCGGTCGGGGGTTGAGGAGCATTTGGGGCGTTAGTTCAAGATCCTGGCGGCAGCCAGGATCACACCGACATATCAGCCGCCCCGCCGCGACGACGCCCCCGGCCGGGCCCGACCGCCTACCCAGCAACAGCCACACCCCGTAACCGCCGCAACGCCGTCTCGCGCCCCAAAATAACCAGGGTCTCAAAGATCGGCGGCGTCACCCGACGCCCGCTCAACGCCAGCCGCAGCGGCATAAACAACTCGGCAGGCTTGCGCCCCAACTCCCCCGCCAACCCCCGGAGGCACGCCTCAACCGAAGCATGATCCCACGCAGCCAAGGCGCCCAACCGCTCCGCCGCCACCCCGCAGATAGCCCGGTCGAACTCCTCCGCGGCCGGGGCCGGCTCCGCAAAGTAGAAGTCCAGCAACTCCGGCGCCTCCGCCAGGCGCTTCAGCCGCTCCTGGACCAGCGCCACCGAATGCTCCAGCCTCTCCAACGCCAAAGCATCCGGCGAAGCAGGCAGCAGCCCCGCCCCCTGCATGAACGGCAGCACCCGCTGCGCCAACTCCGCCACGGTCAGCCGCCGCATATGCACGGCGTTCAGCCAATCCAACTTCTGCAGGTCGAAGACCGCATTCGCCTGCGTGCACCGCTCCACCGAGAACGCCTCCTGGAGCTCGGCAAGCGTAAAGACCTCCCGGTTGTCCCCGGGGTTCCAGCCCTGCAGCGCCAGGAAATTGAGCAGCGCCTCCGGCAGATAGCCCATCTCCCGGAACTGCCCGATATAGACCGCCCCGGTCCGCTTCGAAATCTTGGTCCGGTCCGGGTTAAGCTGCAGGTTCAAATGTCCGAACCTGGGCGGCGTCCAGCCCAGCGCCTGGTAGACCGCCAACTGCGGGAACGTGTTCGAAATGTGCTCGTTCCCCCGCAGCACGTGGCTGATCTGCATCAAATGCTCATCGACCACGGTGGCGAAGTTATATGTCGGCATCCCGTCACTCTTGATGATGATGAAGTCGCCCAGCAACCCGGCCCCGAGCCGGATGGTGCCCCGAATCAGATCATCAAAGACGAGATCATACGCCGGCGCCCGCAACCGAATCGTCGGAGAGGGGTTCGCGGCAGTCCGCACCGCCCGCTCATCAGCCGTCAAATGAGCACATTTCCCGCCGTACATAGGCGGAAGCCCCGCCGCTTCCTGGGCCTTGCGCTCCTGGTCAAGCTCCTCCTCGGTGCAATAGCAGTGGTAGGCATAGCCGCCGGCCACCAACTCTACCGCATACCGCCGATACAGGTCCAGCCGTTCGCTCTGCCGATACGGGCCATAGGCACCGCCGGTTTCCGGCCCTTCGTCCCAGGTCAGCCCGAGCCAGCGGAGCCCTTCCAGCACCCCTTCTTCCGAGGCCTTTGTCGACCGCCGGCGGTCGGTGTCGTCGATGCGCAGGATCATGGTACCGCCTTGCTGTCGTGCCAGGAGGAGGTTGAACAGGGCAGTTCGTGCCGTTCCAACATGGCAGTTGCCCGTGGGGCTGGGAGCGATGCGCACACGTACGTCAGTCATTTGAGATCCCTCCTGGAGATATAAAAAAGCTCCCGCCCCAATGCATTGGGACGGGAGCTTTTACTTCCCGCGGTACCACCCAGATTGACCTTATCGGTCCACTTTCAGCGCCATGTAACGGTAGCAACCGGCCCCACCTACCGGAATATCCGGTTCAGCAGGGCAGCTCCCGGGCCTCGTTCAACCCTCGCAGTACCGGGTCGCACCGACCCCCGGCTCTCTGAAACTGCGGCACTGGTTTACTTGCTCCCGATCATTGCTGTTGATCTAATTTGATATCAAATCACGAGTCATCTGTCAAGTAGGCAACAGACAGCCCACCCGACCATATTCTGTGTACGTAGGCGCCAGACTGAACGTGGAGCGTGCCCAACATGGCTTTTTTGGAGACGGCTCACCCGTACCCCGGGCGACTGATCATCGTTGAGGGGTGCGACGGCTCAGGGAAGTCGACGCAATTGGCTCTGCTGAAGCGATGGCTCGAAGCGATGGGGTACCCGGTCTTCTTTACGGAATGGAATTCATCGGACCTGATCAAAGAGGCGACGAAGAAGGCGAAGAAGGCGAAGGCGCTGACGCCGACGACCTTCAGCCTGCTGCATGCCTGCGATTTCGCGGACCGCTTCGAAACGCAAATGCTGCCGCACCTGCAGGCCGGGTATCTGGTGCTGGCCGACCGCTACGTCTATACGGCGTTGGCGCGCGATGTGGTACGGGGCTGCCATCCGGACTGGGTGCGCAACACGTACCGCTTTGCCGTGCGGCCCGACCTGGCCTTTTATTTCAGCGCGCCCCTGGAGGTTTCGCTGATGCGAATCCTGGCCGGGCGCCCAGAACTGAAGTATCACGAAGCAGGTATGGACCTTGGCCTCTCCCCTGACCCGGCGGAATCCTTCCGGCTCTTTCAGGGGTTGATCAAAGAACAGTATGACGCGATGGCCGGCCCCCTGGGTCTGATTACGATGGATGCCACCAGGCCGGTGCAGGACCAGCAGGCGGAGATGCGTGCCGTGGTCGCACAGATGCTGACCGGCTACGAGCCGGCGCCGACCGCCGCGTTGGGCACAGCGAGACCGACCGCTGCGGTTGCAGATGAGGGGGTAACCGGATGAACCGGGCCTGGAGCTTCTACGGGCAGGGGTTTCCGTATTTGGAGGCAGGCAGCTGGCCCGGCCGGCTGATCGCCCTGGAGGGGGCCGACGGTGCGGGGCGGTCCACGCAGATCGCCATGCTGACGGACTGGCTGGAGCGCCACCGGCATCCGGTGCTGGTCACCGGGCTGCGCCGTTCGGCCCTGGTAGGCAAGCTGATCGCCCGCGCGAAGCTGGGCAACCGCCTGGGACGGCGGACGCGGAGCCTGCTGTACGCCACCGATCTGGCCGACCAGTTGGAGAACCAGGTGATTCCGGCCTTGCGGGCAGGTTTCGTGGTGCTGGCCGACCGGTATATTTTCTCGGCGATGGCCCGCGACCTGGCCCGGGGCGCCGAACCGGCGTGGCTGGAGCAGCTTTACGGCTTTGCCCTGAAGCCCGACCTGATTATCTACCTGCAAACGACGCCGCGGGAACGCCTGGCGCGGGCCCTGGCCAAGTCGTCCACGCTGGATTATTGGGAGTCCGGTCTGGACCTTGGCCTGGCGGACGACCGCGTCGCCAGTCATCTGGCGTATCAAAGCCTGCTGCAGGAGCACCTGGACCGCATGGCCGATCTCTGCGGTTTTGTGACTGTGGACGCGTCGGCGCCGAAAAAGGAGATCCACGAGCAGGTGCGCAGCGCGGTGGAGCCCGTGCTGGAAGGGGGCGGAGCGCTTGCCGGGTCGTGACGTCGGCCCCTTTGCGCCGATGGTGCTGGCCATGTGCGACAAGTACGGGTATGAGGAGCAGCACTGCCAGCGTGTGGCTGGTCTGGCCGGGCAGTTATTCGCCCTGCTCGCCGATCTGCACGGCATGGGCGAGGAGGCGGCGGCGCTGCTCCGGCATGGCGCCCTCCTGCACGATATCGGGCATGCGGTTCACTACCGGGCGCATCACCGGCACGGGGCGTATCTGATTGAGCATGATGCTTCGCTGGCGGGGTATCCGGCACAGGAGCGGGCGGTGCTGGCCTATCTGGCGCGGGCGCACCGGAAGCAGACGGTGCCGCCGCCGCCGGCGGGCGGCGGGACGGGGCGGCGGGCGCTCAGGCTGGCCGCCCTGCTGCGCCTGGCCGACGGCCTGGACCATGAGCGGACCGGGAAGGTGCAGATTCTGGGGGCGGAGGTGACCGGGAAACGGATCACCCTGACGGTGGAGGGGGTTGATCTGGTGGCGCAGGCGGATCTGCTCAACCGGAAAGCAGCGCTGATGAAGCCGGCCTTTGGGCGGAAGGTGGTCTGGCAGGCGGGGGCGGGGGCGACGCCGTGACGCAGACGATTGGGGTCATCGACCTGGGCTCCAACTCGGTCCGCCTGGCGGTGGTGCGGGCGGGCGAGGATGGGGCGTTTCGGATGGTGGCGACGGCCAAGTCGGTGGTGCGGCTGGCGGCGGGGCTGGGCGGGGGGGCCCGCTCCCTGGGCCCGCAGCGGCTCGAGCGGACGCTCTCCTCCTTGCGCGACTTCGTCCGTATCAGTCGGGCGCACGGTGTGCAGCAGTACCTGGCCGTGGCGACCGCTGCCGTGCGCCAGGCGGCTGACGGGCCGGCCTTCATCCAGGCGATCCGCGAAGCGACGGGCGTCGATATTCAGATCATCTCCGATACGGAGGAGGCAGAACTGGCCTTCATCGGCGCCCTGAACACCCTGGAGGAGCAGGACGGCCTGCTGGTCGACATGGGCGGCGCCTCTACGGAACTGGTCCGCTTCGCCGGCCGGCGGGTGGTGGCGGCCACCAGCCTGCCCTTTGGCGCCGTCAACCTGACCGATCGGTTTCTCCCCGGCGGAGAGGGCACCGCCGAGGCGCACCGGGTGCTCTGGACCTACCTGGGCGAACTGCTGGCCACCGTGCCCTGGATTCGGACCGGGCGCAACCTCCCGCTGATCGGCGTGGGCGGCACGGTGCGCAACATCGCCCGCATGGACCGCCGGGACCGGGGCTATCCGCTGGAGGTGCTGCACAACTATCGCCTGCCGCCCGACCGGGTGGAAGCGATCTGCCGGCTGGTCCGGGGGCGGTCGCTGGCGGAGCGGGCCCGGCTGCCTGGCCTGTCGGCCGACCGGGCCGACATTATACCCGCCGGTGCGGCGATGATCGCCCAACTGATGGCCCGGTCCGGCGCCCGGGAGCTGGTGGTCAGCGGGGCCGGCGTGCGGGAGGGGCTGATCTACCGGCACCTGCTCAAGGGCCGGGCGGTGCCCATGGTCGATGATGTGCTGGAGCAGAGCGTGATCAACCTGGTCCATTCCTACGGGCTTGATGAACTTCGCTCCCGCGAGGCGGCCCGGCTGGGGGTCGACCTGTTCGATGGACTGAGGGAGCTTCATCGCCTGGGCGGACGGTGGCGCCGGTGCCTGGCGGCGGCCGCGGCCTTAACCGAGGCCGGAGCGTCGGTCAACATCTACGGACAGGAGGAGCACACCTTTTACCTGCTCTGCCACGGCCGGCTCTACGGCCTGACCCACCGGGAGATGCTGATTACAGCGGCGGCGTCGGGGTACAAGCGCGCGGGCCGGGCCCGGGAGCAGGTGGCGCCGTTCCGGGCGATTCTCTCCGAGAGCGACGAGGTACTGATCCGGCAGCTCGGCGTGCTGACAGCTATGGCCCGGGAGATGACGCTCTACGAGCCCGGGGCGGTGGCGGCGATCGGCGTGCGGATTTGGGTAGGCGGGGTGCGGTTGCAGCTGACGTCGCACTCGCTCCTGCCGGAAGAGGTGGCCCGGCTGCAGGCGCTGGCGGAGGATTTTCAGAAGGCATTTGGCATCGGGCTGGTGGTGGAGGGGTAGGTCTGATTTCGGTAACAAATGCATGTAGAATGTAAGCGATCTTCGTGCTAGAATGGGGACGTATGGCGGACAGGCGATTTGCGAGGGGGGATTGATCGGTATGATGACGATCTTCGGTTTCGGCGTGATCCTCGCCCTGCTCGGGATCGGGGTGCTGACGCCGCTGGC
>JARBUG010000024.1 GCA_029239785.1 Symbiobacteriaceae bacterium
ATGTTCGCTCTGCTGATGGGGCAGCAGATGCCGATGACGGTGGCCGCAGCGCAGCCTGCCGGGGGCGAGATGCCCGGCAGTGCGGCGCCTGTGCCGGGCGGGACAGTTCCGCAGGCGCGGGCGGCCACGGCGCTGCCGGCCGACCTGCAGATGCAGGCGGGCCAGCAGGGGCAGGCGGGCCCGCAAGCCCAGGCCAGCCCGCAGGTGCAGGGCCTGCTCCAGCAGATGGCTGCCCTCAACCCGGCAGCGGCGCTGCAAGCACAAGCGCTAGCCCAGCAGAACGGCGGCGGCGGCTCGGCGATGCCGGCCCCGGCTCCGGTGGCGTCGGCCGAAACCAACCCCGGCCCGGTCACGGCCTTCCCGGCCATCGCCGCCCTCCGGGCCGGGCAGCCGGCCGACGCCGGGCGCCTGGCCCCGACGCCCGTCACCGCCGCCGTGCTCAAGCTTGGCGCGGCGAACCTGGCCGGTGACCAGGCGCCGGCGGCCCAGTTCGAATCCACCGGTGCCATCCTCCCGCAGCGCCGCACCGAAGACCGGGAGCTCGCAACCGTTGAGGAACCGGCCTTCCCCCTGCGGTTTGACCTGATCGCCAGGGAGGCCGTCGCCGGTGAAGGCACCACGGCTGCCACCAACGCCGATGCCGCTGCCCCCCACACCATCGATGACCTGATCGACAAGGTGGCCGGCACCGCCCGCGAAGCCAAAGACGGCACCTACACCCTGAACCTGCGCCTCTACCCGGAACACCTGGGCGAGGTCAGGCTCCAACTGCGCCTCTCCGGTCACGAAGTGCAGACCGTGTTCCAGGTCGCCACCCCCGAGGCCCGGCAAGCCCTTGAGCACCGGTTCGACCAACTGCGGCAGAGCCTGCTCGATTCCGGCCTCCAGCTCTCCGGTTTCGACGTGCAGACCGGCGACCGCCAGCGGCGCCCCTGGGAGCGGGAAAACCCCGAGTGGCAGGGCCGCTACCGCCGTCCCGGCGAGCAGAGTGCGCCGATCAATCCGGCCGACCTGCAGCGCATGCGCCGCTTTACCACGCTCCGGAGTGCCGGTGGGCTCGATATCATCGCATAAGACAGAGGAGGCAGGGTGAATGCCTGCAGATGCAATTGGGGCGGCCGCTTCCGCACCGGCAGTCAGCCGTGGCGAAGCGGCAACCAAGAGCCGGGATCAGCTCGGTTCGATGGATTTCATGAAACTGCTGGTCACCCAGCTTCGGCACCAGGACCCGCTGAACCCCATGGATGACCGTGAGTTCATGTCCCAGCTGGCGCAGTACAGCAGCCTGGAACAGATCACGGAGCAGACCCGCTGGTCGAAGATGACCTACGGGCTGGGGCTGGTGGGGCAGGAGGTTACTTATTCCAGGCCTGACAGCACGCTGCAGACAGCCGTGGCGAAGGCCGTGCGCATGGTCGACGGCGAGCCCCGGCTCAGTGTAGGCGATACGGAGATTCGACTTGATCAGGTACTTTCGGCGACGAAAGTGGGAGCCACAGTATAAGGAGGAGCAGCGATGCGGGCTATGTTTTCCGGCGTCACGGGCATTCGCAGCCATCAGGTTCGCATGGACGTCATCGGTAACAACATTGCAAACGTAAACACCACAGGGTTCAAAGGCAGCCGTGTCACCTTCCAGGACGTCTTCAGCCAGACGCTCTCCTCCGGCTCCGCCCAGTCGGCCCCGCAGCAGATTGGCCTGGGCGTTGGCATTGCCAGCACCGACCTGTACCAGGGCGCCGGCAGCTTCCAGCTGACGGGCCGGGAGCTTGACCTGGCCATTGAAGGGAACGGCATGTTCGTGCTCAAGGGCGGCGACGGCCTGAACGTGTACACCCGTGTGGGCAACTTCGACTGGGACGCCGAAGGCTTCCTGGTCAACCCGGGCACCGGCGCCCGCGTGCAGGGCTGGACTGCCAACGACTACGGCGAGTTCGCCAGCCTGGACAGCGTCGGCCTGGGCGCCATTCAGCTCAAGCGGGGCGGCGTCGGGCTGGCTCAGCCCACCGGTTCGGCCTCCCTCAGCGGCAACCTGGATGCCGGCGCCGCCGCCGCCACCGAAGTTCGGACCACCATGACCGCTTACGACAGCCTGGGCCAGCCGCACTCGGTGGCCGTGGTCTTCACCAAGGGCACCGAGCCGAACACCTGGGATTGGAAGGTGGAAGGCGACGAGTCCATCGGCCTGGGCGCCGACGGCACCGGTGGCGGTGAAGGCACCCTGACCTTCGGGTCGAACGGCCTGCTGGCGGAGGCCTCCTACACCGGTGAAATCACAATCATCCCGCCCAACGCGTCCGACGCCGCCGAAGACTCCGGCGAGCAGACTATCACCCTGAACTTCAAGGAGATCAAGCAGGCCTTTGCCGGGCGCGACGGCAGCAACGTGCTGGTCCAGAAGGCCGACGGCTACCCCATGGGTACGCTGGAGAGCGTCACGGTAGATGCCTCGGGCCTGGTGTACGGTGTCTTCTCCAACGGCTTCCGGCGGCCCATGGCCCAGGTGGCCGTGGCCAACTTCTCCAACACGGCGGGCCTGCTCAAGCTGGGCACCAGCACCTTTGGTGAGTCACCGGCCTCCGGCTCCCCGGTTGTAGGCGCCCCGGGCAACGGCGGCCGCGGCCGGCTCGTTCCCGGCAACCTCGAAATGTCCAACGTGGACCTCTCCACCGAGTTCACCAACATGATCATGACGCAGCGTGGCTTCCAGGCCAGCACCCGGGTCATCTCCGCCGCCGACGAGATGCTCCAGGACCTGGTCAACCTGCGCCGCTAGTAAGCCGCTGTAAGCGAGGGAGACCTATGAGCCGAGGCCTTCAGATTGCACTGATTGCGTCCGTCCTGCTGCTGGCGCTGGGGGTTGGCGGCATTGGCGCCTACCTGTTCCTGTTCCAGCCCGCCCCGGCGGCGGCTTCCACAGAGACACACACGGAAGAAGAGAAGACCGAGGCCGCTCATGTCGAGGAAGGCCACTACTTTACCACCAAGAACTTCGTGACCGATCTGGCCGATAAAGACCGGCTCCGCTACGTTGACCTGACCATCGCCCTCGGCATGAAAGACGAAGCGGCGCTGGAGGCTGCAAAGGGTATCGAACCGCAGATTCGGGACCTGGTCCTACACCAATTGCGCCAGCAGAAGGCGGCCGACTTTGCCGGCGCCGAAGGCAAAACCAGACTGGCCGAAACCCTGCAGACCGGTCTTGGCGAAGTGCTCAAGGGGTACCTGACCCGGGTGTACGTCACCGACCTGGTCGTGCAGTAACGTTGCCGAAAGGGGGGGCCACCACATGTCCAAGTTAAGCCAGAACGAGATCGATGCACTCTTTTCCCGCTACGGGAACGGGGAGGAGCAGCCGCAGCCTGCTGCTCCGGCGCCCCAGCCGGCCGCCTTCCCCTTGCTGGAACCGACGCCGCTGGAGGAGGAGGCACGCCCTTCTTCAATCGGATTGCTGGGCGCTGTTGAACTGGATGTCACCGTGCGGCTGGGCCAGACCCGCCGCAGCATCCGTGACCTGCTTCACCTCGGAACGGGCTCCGTTTTGGAGCTGGACAACCTGGCAGGCGAGACCGTCGACATTCTGGTCAACGGCCGCCTGCTGGCCAAGGGCGAGGTGGTCATCGTGGGTGAGAACTACGGTGTCCGCATCGTCGAACTGGTGCAAATGGCACCGGGGGCGTTTTCATGACGGGGGGCGGCAGCCTGCTCTACTTCCTGATCGCCAGCCTCGTTGTGATTCTGCTGACCTGCGGCGCTTCGCGCATGGTGGGGCGCTGGCAGAAGGTGCAGGGAAAGGGGCGCCGCCTGCGGGTGCTGGAGGGGGTGAGCACCGGGAAGGACCGCAGCCTGCTGCTGGTCGCCGTCGGCAAAGAGGTGCTGGTGGTGGCAGACGGGCCCGCGGGCACAACGCTCGTCCACCGCATTGAAGACCCGCAGGCGGCCGAGGCGCTCTGCGCGCCCGAGGCCGACGGGCCTTTGGCGGGAGCGGCGGCCGACTTCCCGGCGGAGCGCTCCATTCGGGCCAATCTGGAGCGCATGCAGTCGCTGATAGCCAGGAGGAGAACCGATGGGTAACACCAGGCGCATCCTCACGTCGCTCCTCCTGGCGGGCCTGCTGCTGCTCGCACTGGCCTCCGCCGCCCAGGCGGCGCCCCTGGCGGTACCCGACCTGGGCCTCACACCGGCCGAAGGCCCGCAGGAGACCATGCAGACCATGCAGGTGCTGCTGCTCCTCACGGTTCTCTCCGTCGCTCCCGCCGTGCTGATTCTCTGTACCGCCTTCACCCGTATCGTCGTGGTTCTGGGTTTCCTCCGCACCGCCATGGGCACGCAGCAGCTGCCGCCCAACCAGGTGTTGCTGGGCCTCGCACTCTTTCTCACCGTCGCCGTCATGGCGCCCACCCTGGGCGAAATCAACGATACCGCCGTGCAGCCCTACATGCAGGGGCAGCTGACCCAGGCCGAGGCGGTGGAGACCGCCACCGTGCCGCTGAAGGAGTTCATGCTCCGCCAGACCCGCGAGCAAGACCTCGCCCTTATGCTCCAAATCACCAAGTCTCCTGCGCCCGAAGGGCCCGAGTCGGTCCCGTTCATGGCGGTCGTGCCGGCGTTCGCAATCAGCGAGCTGAAGACGGCCTTCACCATGGGCTTTCTGCTTTTTCTGCCCTTCGTGATCATCGACTTCATCGCAGCGTCCACCCTCATGTCCATGGGCATGATGATGGTTCCGCCCGTTATGATATCGCTCCCGTTCAAGATCCTGCTCTTTGTGCTGGTTGACGGCTGGCACCTGGTGGTCAAGTCGCTCTACGACAGTTTTCTGATGTGATGTAAGGGGTGCAGAATTCCATGACGCCCGAATCGGCACTGAGCCTCGGACAGGAAGCCCTCAAGGTTGCAGTCATGGTAGGCGCCCCGGTCATGGGGCTGGGCCTGGCTGTCGGCCTCTTGATTTCGCTCTTTCAGGCCACGACCCAGATCAACGAGGCGGGGCTTCAGTTCCTGCCCAAGCTGCTGGCCGCCCTGGTGGGCCTGGTCCTTTTCGGCCCCTGGATGCTGACCACGCTGCTCGACTTTACCCGCCACCTCTTCACCCTGCTGCCGCAGATGGCCCGTTAGCCCATGGAAGAGCTATTGGCCAGACTGCCGGCGCTCCTGCTGGTCTCCAGCCGGGTGGCGGGCGTGACCGCCATCTCGCCGGTCTTCGCCAACCGGCTGATTCTGCCGCAGGTTCGGGTAGCGCTCACCTTTCTGCTGGGCCTGCTGATACTGCCCGCCGTAACTACTCTCCCTGCCAGCGCTGCCGAAGGGCCGGGCCTCGTCTTCGCATCCGTCCAGGAGCTGGCGGTTGGCCTGATCATCGGCTTTCTCGGGCAACTGGTCTTCGCAGCCATTCAAATGGCCGGCGCCCTCCTCGATATGGACTTTGGCCTCTCGATGGCCCAGACCTTTGACCCGGTCTCGAACCGGTCCGAGCCCCTGCTGGGCGCCTTCATGAATACCCTGGCCCTGGTCATCTTCTTCGGGCTGAACGCCCACCTCTGGCTGATATCAAGCCTGGCCGATTCGTTTGGTGCCATTCCCGTGGGAACGCTCGGCCTGAACGTGGAGGGGTTGCGGCACATCGTCGGCGTCTTCGGCGTCATGCTGGCCGCCGCCGTTAAGATGGTCCTGCCGTTCACCGCCGCCATGATGGTGGCCACGACGGTGCTCGCCGGCGTCAACCGGGCGGTCCAGCAGATGCAGATTCTGCAGGCGGCGCTGGGCATCAAGGCCATTCTGGGCCTCTGCCTGCTGGCCCTCATGCTGCCCTTCTTCCTGGGCACTCTGGAGTCGCTCTTCAGCGGGGGACATACCGAGCTGATCAAAACCCTGGAGATGCTGCGCTAAAGGGGGGAGCCCACTGGACCTTCAGCTCTTTGCGGACGAACGCACCGAAGAAGCTACCCCACGAAAACTGCAGGAAGCCCGCAAAGAAGGCCGGGCGCCCCGCAGCCAGGACCTGGCCACAGGCATCGGCCTGACGGCGGCGGCCATGCTCCTCAAGATGGGCGGCCCCAACCTCTACGAACAGCTGGCCCGGGCCATGACCGAGACCTTCGGCGGGCTGAACGCCGGCGAACTGACCCCAGACCGGCTCGGCGCCCTCCTGCAAGACTGGGGCCTGCTCTTTGCCAAGACCCTGCTGCCCATTGCCGGTGCGATCATCGGGGTGGGTGTCGCCTTCGGCCTCCTGCAAGGGCAGCTTGCCTTCAGCACCAAACCGATTCTGCCGGACTTTAGCCGGCTCAACCCGGGCCGTGGCATCGGACGCATCTTCTCCGGCCAGACAGTCGTCGAGACCCTGAAGTCGCTCCTGAAACTAGCACTCATCGGTTATGTCGGCTACAGCGACGTGGCCGCCCTGATTCCCCAGGTGCCCAACCTGCTCGGCCAGAACCTTGCCCTGGGCGTGGTCGGCACCGTCTCCCGGGCCGTTTCGGCCCTCCAGCGCATCGGCTTCGGGCTGATTGCCCTCGGCGTGCTGGATTACGGCTACCAGTACTGGGAGTTCCGCAAGTCGCTCCGTATGACCAAACAAGAAGTCAAACAAGAACACAAACAACAAGAAGGCAATCCCGAACTCAAACAAAAGCAACGGCAGAAGGCCCGTGACCTGGCCCGGCGCCGCAAGGCCCTCAAGGAAGTGCCCAAGGCCGACGTCGTGATCACAAACCCGACCCACTTCGCCGTGGCGATTCGCTACAAGGCCGGAACGGACAGCGCCCCGACCGTGGTAGCCAAAGGCGCCGACCTGCTGGCCCTGCGCATCAAGGCGATGGCCAAAAAGCACGGTGTGCCCACGGTCGAGAACCGTCCCCTGGCCCGGTCGCTCTTCGCTACGGTGGAAATCGGCAAGTCGATTCCGCCCGAACTCTATCAGGCTGTGGCCGAAGTCCTGGCATTCGTGTATAGCCTGCGGCGCCAGAAGCGGCGCCAGTCTGAGAGCAACGCCGGCTAATTGTGAGGTGAGATACGTTGAACGGACCAACGGGAGCCACCGGCTTCCGAAACCCGGATATCGCCGTGGCGGGTGCGGTTGTCGCCGTCGTCGCGATGATGGTCGTCCCGCTGCCCAGCCTGCTGCTTGATATTCTGCTGACCTTTAATGTGGCGGCCGCACTGGTGATCCTCCTGGTTTCGATCTTCACTTTGCAGCCGCTCCAGTTCAACGCTCTCCCGCCCCTGTTGCTGATTACCACCCTGTTCCGGCTGGCCCTGAACGTATCGAGCACCCGGCTGCTGCTGCTGACCGGCGAGGCCGGCGAAGTGATCAAGCAGTTCGGCGAGTTTGTGGTAGGCGGCAACACCGCCGTCGGCCTGATTCTCTTCCTCATTCTGATCATCGTCAACTTCGTGGTCATTACCAAAGGCTCGGAACGGGTCTCGGAAGTGGCCGCCCGCTTTACCCTGGATGCCATGCCCGGCAAGCAGATGGCGATTGACGCCGACCTGAACGCCGGGCTGATTAACGAATCGCAGGCCCGCACCCGCCGTGATGACGTGGCCCGGGAGTCCGATTTCTACGGCGCCATGGACGGTGCGTCCA
Organism: Symbiobacteriaceae bacterium; assembly: GCA_029239785.1. Classification (GTDB taxonomy): domain Bacteria; phylum Bacillota; class Sulfobacillia; order Symbiobacteriales; family Symbiobacteriaceae; genus JARBUG01. The sequence continues at coordinate 7,589 of JARBUG010000024.1, forward strand.
AGTTCGTCAAGGGTGATGCCGTCGCCGGCCTGATCATTACGGCGGTCAATCTGATCGGCGGGCTGATTGTCGGCGTAATGCAGCAGGATATGGCCTTTGGCGAGGCCTGGAACCACTTCTCCCTGCGGACCGTGGGCGACGGGCTGATCAGCCAGATTCCCGCCCTGCTCATCTCCACGGCGACCGGTATTGTGGTGACCCGGGCCGCCAGCGATGCCGGCCTCGGTTCGCAGCTGGGCGGCCAGCTCTTTGCGGACCCCACCACGCTCATGCTGGCGGGCGGCGTGCTGGGCGCCATGGGCCTGATTCCGGGCATGCCGACCTTTGCGTTCCTGGCGGTAGGCGGGGGCCTGGGCGGCGTCGGTTACATGCTCCAGCAGCGGCGGCAGGCGGCCGAAAAGGCCAAGGCGGCCGAGCCGGAACCGCTGCCCATCACCAACGAGATTCCGCCGGAGATGGCTGTGCAACTTGTCCCCGTCGATCCGCTCGAAATCGAGCTCGGCTACGCTCTGGTCCCCCTGGCCGACAGCGCCCGCGGTGGCGACCTGCTCGACCGGGTGGTGGCCATTCGCAAACAGGTCGCCATGAACCTCGGCCTGCTGCTTCCCTATATTCGTGTACGAGATAACCTCGGCCTGAGCCCTTATCAGTATGTGATCAAGCTGCGGGGCATCGAATCGGGCACCTATGAAATCCAGCCCGACCGGTTGCTCGCCATGGCGCCCGGTGACATGGACGAGGTGGTTCCCGGGCAGCCCACCGTCGAGCCGGCCTTCGGCCTGAACGGTGTGTGGATTGGCGCCGGAGATAGGCAGCGTGCGGAGTTGCTCGGCTACACGGTGGTCGATCCTGTGGCCGTGGTGGTCGCCCATCTGACCGAAGTGATCAAGGAGCATGCCCACGAACTGTTGGGCCGCCAGGAAGTGAGGGGCATGGTCGACACGGTCCAGCAGAGCCATCCGGCGCTGGTGGAGGAGTTGGTTCCCGGGCTCCTGAACCTGGGCGATATTCAGAAGGTGCTCCAGAACCTGCTGGCCGAAGGTGTGCCGATTCGTGACCTGGTGCTGATCTTCGAAACCCTGGCCGACTGGGCCGGTGCTACCAAAGATCCCGACCAGCTGACCGAGCGGGTCCGGGCGGCGCTGGGGCGGGCCATTGTGCAGAGCCTGGGGCTGACCAGCCCGGTGCGGGCCCTGACCCTGGCGCCCGACCTGGAGCAGCAACTGCTGGCTGCCACCGACCGTCGCAGCGGCGGGGGGCAGGCCCTGGAACCGGGCCTGGCCCAGGCGTTGGTGGCATCGATCGCCCGCGAAGCGGAGAACATGGCGGCCATGGGCATGCAGCCCATGCTGGTCTGCCCGCCCGTGCTCCGGCCGATTCTGAGGCGGGTTGCCGCCCATGCGTGGTCACGGCTCACCGTTCTCTCTTACGCCGAACTGGATCCGAGGCTGGCAATTGAACCTGTGGGGGTGATTCGCGGATGATGCAGGTCAAGCGTTATACGGCGCCCTCCTATGCAGAGGCGCTGATTCGGGCGAAGAACGAGCTGGGCACCAATGCGATCATCGTCGAGAACAAGAAGGTTCGTGTGGGCGGCATTTTCGGCCTGTTTGGCCGCACGGTGACGGAGCTTACCGTGGCTGTTGATCAGCCCCAGCCCGCAGCGGCGAATCGGGCCCCCGCCGCGCCGCCTGTGGCCCCGGCCCAGCCCGTGGCCCCAGCACAGCCCGCCCCGGACGCAGGTCTTGACCATATTGAGCGGGAGATGGCCGCCCTGCGCGCCGCCGTGGTCAGGCTGGCCAACCGTGACGCCGGCGCCGCCGGGTCTATGCAGCTCCGGGGCTATGCCCGCCGGGTGTATGAAGAGCTCCTGGCCCGGGGCGTGGAGGAAGAGATCGCCCTGGAGATCAGCCAGCAGATCAGCAGTGATGAGGCCGAAGGCCGGGCCCAAATTCGGGAGGAACTGGCCCGCCGCCTGCAGTCAGCGCCGTCCGCCCCGATCTACCGGGGAAAGCAGCTGGTGGTCGCCCTCGTCGGGCCTACCGGGGTGGGCAAAACCACCACCATCGCCAAACTGGCCGCCCACTATTCCATGGACAGGCGCCTTTCGGTAGGGCTGATCACATCGGACACCTTCCGCATTGCTGCCATCGAGCAGCTGCGCACCTACGCGGAGATCATGTCCCAGCCCCTGATCGCCGTCGACACGCCGCAGGATGTGGCCCGGGCGCTCCGGGAGCTGAACCGCTGCGACCTGATTCTGGTCGACACAGGCGGGCGCAACCACCGCGACACGGCACGCATGCAGGAGCTGCGGGAGACGCTGGCCGTACTCCGGCCCGATGAGACCCACCTCGTCTACTCGCTCACCGCCAACCCGCGCGACGCCTACGAGGCGCTGGAGCACTATCTGCCCATGGGCGTGAACCGGCTTTCCTTCACCAAGCTTGACGAAGCGACCGCTCCGGGTCTGATCCTGAACATGCGCAAGCGCTGCGACCAGCCGCTGGGCTACATCTGTCACGGTCAGGGCGTTCCGGACGACATTTTGCCGGCGGAGCGGACAGACTTAACCAAAATCCTGATAGGAGCGTAATGGCACATGATCGATCAAGCCACCAGGCTGCGCGAGCTAGCTGCAGCATATCGCTCTCAGGCTGCCCTCGATCCTGTCCGGCGGACCAGGGCGATCGCCATTACCAGCGGCAAGGGCGGCGTCGGTAAGACGAACATCAGCATCAATCTGGCCCACGCCCTGCTGGCCGCCCGCAAAGATGTTCTGCTGATGGATGCGGACCTGGGCCTGGCCAACGCCGATATTCTCCTGGGAACCGTGCCTCCGTACCATCTGGGGCATCTGCTGCGGGGCGAGCGGGAGATCCGGGAACTGGTCCATCGCACGCCTTCGGGATTGAAGCTGATCGCCGGCGGGTCCGGGGTGGTGGAACTGGCCAACCTGCCGGAAAGCGACCTGCAGACTTTCCTCTCCGCCCTGGGACAGCTTGAGGGTCAGGCGGAGTACCTGATTCTGGACACGGGCGCGGGCTTAAGCAACACGGTGCTGGAGTTCGTGCTGGCGGCCGATACGGTGCTGGTGGTTACCACGCCCGAGCCCACCTCTCTGGCTGACGCCTACGCCACCATCAAGACCCTGGCGGGCCGACTGCCCACGGTTGATGTGAAACTGGTCGTGAACCAGGCAGAGCGGCTGGAGGAGGCCGAGGCCGCTGCCGAGCGAATCATTACGACGGCCCGCAACTTCCTGGGCCTTACCGTTGAACATCTCGGCACCGTGCCGCGCGACCCTGCGGTCTGGCAGGCCGTGCGGCGCCAAACGCCGTTTATTCTGGGCTACCCTGGCGCTCCCGCTTCCCGGGCGGTGACCGCCATGGTGCAGACACTGCTGTACGGCAAGGGCGGACGGTCTGCGCAGCAGCAGAAGCCCACCGGCTTCTTCGACCGGCTGGCCGGTCTCTTCGGCCGGAAGGCCGTGTAGGGGGCGCCGGGTATGGCTGAACTGAAGCATCTAGATTTGTGGCAGCGGTGGCGGGGCGACGGGGACCTCGCTGCACGCGACCGTCTGGTGGCGGAGTATCTCTGGTTGGTGCGCTTCGTGGCGGGCCGGCTGATGATCGGCATGCCCCGGCAGTTCGACCAGGATGATGTGGAGGGGCATGGCTGTTTTGGCCTGCTGGATGCCGTGGCCAAATTCGACCCGGGCCGGGGGATTCGATTTGAGACCTTCGCCATTCCGTGGGTCAGGGGCGCCTGCCTCCAGGGCGTTCGGGCGCTGCAGTGGGCGCCGGCCCTGCGTAAGCGGGTGCGGGAGCTGGAGCGGGCGCAGGCGGAGCTGGAGCGGGTGCTGGGGCATGAGCCCACCCAGCGTGAGCTGGCCCACTTCCTGAAACTGAGCGATCAGGAGCTGGAGCGCCGCATGGCGGAGGTCGGCTGCCTGAGTGTCCTTTCGCTGGAGGAGACCATTGTGGATGGGGAAGGGGAGGGCACGGCTCTGCAGGATCGGCTGGCCGACCCGCAGGCGGTGGACCCGGCCCAGGCTTCGGCCCAGGACGAGCGGCGCCTGCGCCTGGCCGAGGCGATCGATGGCCTGCCGGAGCAGGAGCGGCTGGTGATTGCGCTCTTCTACCACGAAGGGCTGATCGCCCGGGAGATTGGCGACTTGCTGAACCTGTCGCCGTCGCGGATATCGCAGATTCATAGTCGGGCGATTCTGCGCCTGCGTGGGAAGTTGGCTCGGATGAAGGAACTGATGGTTTCTTGAGGCGTTCATTTGGCCGCGGATGTCACCGGGCGATCCTGTCGAGTTGTTGGGGACCATATTTCACCACGGATTACACGGAGTTGCACGGATGACCCTGGTCTTCCAGTCTGGCTGCTGGGTCTGAAAGGAGAACCGACACAGAATAATATTGGACATTTTCCGAGTACGGTTGCCCGGGCGCACCCAGCAACCCTACTGGTGACCTGAACAAATCCGTGCAGATCCGTGAAGTCCGCGGCAAAACTGCTGTCTTTACTCCGGTAATGAAAGGGGCCAGTGGTGCCATGTTCACCATCTATCTTGCGGCCGGCTTGGCCGCGATCGGGCTGCTCTGCTGGCTCCTGTACCAGGCCAGCCTGCGGCATAGGCGGCTACAGGCCGAACTGGTGCGCCTGGAGCGGCTGGCGGCCGAGGTCACGCTGCATGCGGAACAGGTGCTCGACCAGGTCGACGAGCGGACCCACGAACTGCAGGAGCTGGTGCGCTCCGCCTCGGTGCAGGTGACCGCTGCAGCACAGGCGGCAGCGATGGCCCAGGCGGACCCGGCCGCTACGGCCCGGGTCCCGGCGCCCGTGGCGCTGTCAGCCCCCGTCGCCCCCGTCGCCCCGGGCGCCCCGGGCGCCCCGCCGGCCCCCGCCGAGCCTGACCGCTACAACGACCTGCGCACCCAGGTCATCTCCCTGGCCGGGCGCGGCGTCGCCGCCAGCCAAATCGCCCAGATGCTCGGCCTCCCCCGTGGCGAAGTCAGCCTGATTCTCAACCTCAGCAAGAAAAAAGCCACCGCCTAGGCAAAGGCGCGCACAAGCGGGCGAAAAGCGGCCAAAACTGCCGATAAACGACCAAAACGAGCCGCCAGAGCACTCAACTTTGGCGGCTCTCCCTTTCAGTCATCTACCAACATGCAAAGGGGTTGAGCGTGATGAAGATCGACCGCCCAGCGGTTAAGCACGTTGCAGAAGCCTATCGGGTCGGGCAGCCGCCGGTCGGGGGTCGGCCCGGCGCCCTTGCTGCCAGACCGCAAGAGATGCCCGCCGACGGACTCAACCTCTCTGCCACGGCCCGCGAAGCGTCTACCCTGCGGAGCCGCCTCCGTGAAGCCCCGGCCGTTCGGATCGACCTCGTCGAGCGCATCAAGGCCCGGGTCGAGGCCGGCACCTACAACGTGAACCCCCGGGCCGTGGCCGAACGCATCCTGCAATCCAAGGTGCTCGACCAATGACCGCCACGAGCATTCTCACCGAAATGCACCAGGTGCTTGCCGACCAGATCGAACACGTGGTAGCGGGCAACCACCGGGAACTGCTAGCCGGGGTTGCCCGGCACGAATACCTCCTGGCCGCCCTCCGCACCGCCCAAATCGACGCCCCGTCGGACGAAATTCGGGCGCTGGCTGACAAGGTAGAGCGGGAGAAAGAGAAACTTCACAGCCTGCTGACGGCCCAAAACCAGCGGGTCGACTTCATGCTCCGGCTGCTCCTGGGTGGCGGACAGCCCGCCCGGGGCGGCTATCCAGGCCGTGGCCTCGGCCACGACACCCCGACTCCCCGCCTCAACCGCCGGGCCTAGGCCCCCTCAATGGGGGCCGTAGCCCGGCAGGGGTGGGCCAATTCGTGGCCGGCCCACACCGAGAGGGTCCAGGCACCCTCAATGGGTGCCGTAACCCGTCAGGCGTGGGCCTTATCTCGACCGGCCCACGCCGAGAGGGCCTAGGCCCCCTCAATGGGGGCCGTAGCCCGGCAGGGGTGGGCCAACTCGTGGCCGGCCCACGCCGAGAGGGCCTAGGCCCCCTCAATGGGGGCCGTAGCCCGGCAGGCGTGGGCCTTATCTCGACCGGCCCACGCCGAGAGGGCCTAGCTCCGCTCCGACTAAGGAGGGATCGCCCATGGTCTCCAGCCTCTTTGCCGGCTTCAACAACGCAGTGCGGTCCATGCAATACGCGCAGAGCGCCATCAACGTACACAGCACCAACGTGGCCCACGCCAACGACACCAACTACACCCGCCGGGTAGCGGCCACCCCCTCGGAAAGCCGGCTGAACGGCCCGGGCATCATCCGCTCTCGCGACGCCTTCGTTGACGACCAGTACCGGCTGGCCAACGCCAGCCTTGGCGAAGCCGAAGTGCGGGGCAAGGCCCTGACCAAAGTGGAAGATATCTTCGGCGACCCCGTGGAAGGCGGCCTGCGCAAGGCGGTCGATCAGTTCTTCGACGCCTGGCAGGGGCTGGCCGAGAATCCCGCCGACGGCGTGGCCCGGCTCCAGGTGCTGGCCGGCGGCCAAATTCTGGGACAGCAAATCAAGTCCACCTACGACAAGTTGACCGCCGTGGAAACGACTGTCAACGAAGAACTGGCCACCCGGGTCGATGAAGTGAACGTCGCCCTAAACCAGGTCTTCGACCTGAACAAGCGCATTTCCGGCCTCCAGCGCAGCAACATGGACGACGCCGCCCTGCGTGACGAGCGTGACGTGCTGCTGGACCGCCTGGCCTATCTCGTCGGCGCCGGCTCCGTGGCCGCCCCTGACGGCACGGTGCGGGTATTTGCGGGTTCCACCGTCCTGGTGGACGGCCCCACGGTCGCAAAGCTGAAGGTGCAGCCCCAGTCTGAAGGGGGCGGGGCCGTTTGGGAAGCGTATGGCAACCCGCCCTTTGCGGGCAAGGGTGCCGTGGCCGGGCTCCTCTCCGTGCGTGACGGCGAACTGGCCCAGCTCAAGGGCGATATCGCCACCCTGGCCGAATCGATCCGAACGAAGGTCAACGAGCAGCACACAGCGGGCTTTCCCAAGGGCGGCGGCGTGCCGGCCGACTTCTTTCTCAGCACCGGGGCGCCCGCCGACATCGCCGTCAATCCGGCCCTGACACCGCAGACCCTGGCGGCAGCGGGCAGCGCCGAAGGCTCTCCGGCCGATGGTGAGAATGCCCGCCGTCTGGCTCAACTCTCCGAGCGGCCTGTACTCGCATCGGTCATCATGCCCGATGACCAGCAGTCGTTCCGGGAGTACTATCGCAACCTGGTGGGCTGGGTCGGTTCCCGGGGCAGCGAAAACGCCCGGAATGAAGAGATCGCCAAGGTACACCAGCGGGCCAACGAACAGCAGCGGCAGGCCATTTGGGGCGTCTCCATCGACGAAGAGGTGGCGGGGCTGACCATGCAGCAAAAAGCGTTCGCCGCCGCCGCCCGTGTCATTACAGTCATGGATGAAATGATGGATACGCTGATCAACCGGACCGGCGTATAGAGGAAGGGGTTCATGAGATGCGCGTGACCAACGCCATGATGACCAGCCAGGCCCTGACCGACCTGGAAACGCTGCGCCGCAAATTTGCCAAGGCGCAGGCCGGCGTGAACGGCCGGGCGCTGGAGCGTCCATCGGAAGATCCGCAGCGGGTGGTGGAGGCCATGGACCTCTCCGGCATGAAGCTGCGCATTGAGCGGGCCCAGCGGTCAGGGCAGGATGCCCGCGAGTGGCTCCGGGTGGGCGAGAACAGCCTCTCGGCCATGATCGACCGCCTCCAGGGCGCCCGGGAAGCCGCCTTGCAGGCGGGCAGTCCCACCAGCCAGGATGCCGACGCCCGCGAAGGCCTGGCCCGCCAGGTTGAAGGGCTGCGGGACTCAATCCTGGCCGAAATGAACGGCTCCCACCGCGGCCAGCGGCTCTTTGCAGGCTGGAAGAGCGACGCACCGGCCGCCTTCGAACTGGCCGCCGACGGCAGTGCCACCTACCGGGGCGGCATCGACCAAGTGGTCCGACGGGATATCGCACCCGGGCTGACGGTTGCCGTCAACGTGCCCGGCAACCAGCTCCTGGCCGGCGGCGACTTCATCAAAACGCTGTCGGATATGGCGGCAGATCTGCGGTCCGGCGGCGTGCAGGCCGTCACCGGCGACCGCCTGCAGGAGCTTGACGGGGCGCTGAGCAACCTGACCGTACTCCGCTCCGACCTGGGTGTGCGCCAGAATCAGGTGGAGCAGTACGAGTACTTCTCCCAGGAGACCCTCGCCAAGGTCGAAGAGCGCATGGGCGAAATTACCGGGGTCGACCTGGAGAGCGCCGTGCTCGCCATGACCCAGGCCCAGACCGCCTATCAGGCGGCGCTGGCTTCGTTCGCCAAGTCCCTGCCCAATTCGTTGCTAGACTACATGCTGCGGTAGGAGGAACGGCACGCATGAAAGTGCAGTCGTCAACCAATAAGCTGATCACGCCCATCGCTACATCTGAACAGAAATCGTCCGAGCCGAAACAGGTTCAGGCGATCATGCCGGTCGACGGGGGCAGGGAGGTAGCCCCGGCCGGCCCCGAGGCCAAAGGGAAGCCCAACTCCCAGGGCAACCCCAACCCCCATCAGCAGGCGCCGGCCCAGACCCTGCTGGATGAGGCCGTTGAGCGCATGAACCAGGCGGTGCAGGCGTTCGAGCGGTCCCTCGAATTCGAAGTCTCCAAAGAGAACCGCATCGTCATCAAGGTGATCGATAAGAGCTCCGGCGAGATCATCCGTCAGATCCCGCCCGAGGAGTTTATGGATATTTTCAAGCGGATGGATGATACCCTGGGTCTTTTGATCGACCGGAGGGCCTAATCTTGACCGGCCCATGCCGAGAGGGTCCTAAAACTGTGAGGTGATCGCATGGGCAGCAGCATCAGCCTGGGCGGGCTGATTTCCGGCATGGATACCGAAACGATGGTTACGAAGATCATGGATGTGGAGCGGGTCCGGGTCCTGCGTGAGGAGTCCCGCGCCGCAGGACTGGCTGCGGTCCAGAACGCCTGGAAGGAAGTAAAGGGCAGTCTGCAGTCGCTTCGCTCCAGCCTGGACGGCATCCGCCTCTCCAGTACATTTACGGCCCGCCGGGCCACCTCATCCGACGAAAGCGCCGCCACCGTCAGCGCTGCGGCCGGGGCGACGGTCACGACCCATTCGCTGGCTGTCACCCAACTGGCGCAGACCCACGTGGTCGCCACGGCCACGAAGGCGGACGGCAACACAGCGCTCTTCGCGGCGCCGACCAGCGGCAGCATCAAGATCGATGTAAACGGCAAGGCGACCACCCTCGCCCTGACCCAGGCCGATACACTCACCACTTTGCGTGACAAGATCAACGCGGCGGCGGGCGCAGGCGTTACCGCCGAGATCGTCAAGGTGACCGGGGGATCCCGCATCGTGCTGACTTCCAAGGACTCAGGCGTGGCGGGAGAGATTCGGGTCACGGCGGAGTCGGGGCCTCCGACCCTTCTGACCGACCTGGGGCTCCATAAGAACGGGGACGGCGTGTACGTCAATCAGGTCGTGGCCAGGCAGGATGCCATCTTCACCCTGGACGGCCAGGATTACACCCGATCGAGCAACGTTGTGACCGACACTGTGCCGGGCCTGACCATCACCCTGAAAAAAGGTGGGACCAAGGACGGTGCCGGCGTGGTAACGCCCCTGTCGGCGACGGTGACCGTCTCCCAGGACCAGGACGCGGTCGTCAACGCCGTCACCAAGTGGGCCGGCAGCCTGAACGCCACCCTCAGCCTGCTCCAGGAAAAGACGCAGTACAACGCCAGCAGCAAAGCGGCTGGTGCGCTCAACGGCGACGCACTGGCACGCCGTCTGCAGAGCACGCTGCGGAGTATGCTCTCCGCTGAGGTGACCGGCCTGCCTGGGACGATGAACCGGTTGAGCCAGTTGGGCATCACCACCGGCGCCTACGGCGCCGACGATTACGGCAAGGTGAAAGTGGATACCGAAAAGCTGAAGGCCGAATTGACCAAGGACCCGGTCGCCGTGGGGCGGCTGTTCGGCGCCATCAGCACCGGCACGGCAGCGGCCGCGGGCGTTTTTTCGGGTGTTGGCAGTGATATGTATCGGTTTGTCAACGACACCCTGCAGTCCACCACCGGCGCGATTGATACCCGCGATACGCTGCTCGGCGATCAGATTAAGGAGATAGGCAAGCGGGTGGAGTCGATCAACACCCGGCTGGTAAAGCGGGAAGAGCAACTGCGGGCCCAGTTCCTGCGCATGGAGCAGACCATGTCGCAATTGCAGGCCCAGGGCAACGCCATTCTCTCGCTGATCACCAACCAGAACGACCAACGCAAATAGCGCAGGAGGCTGAACGGCCTTGCAAAAGATGAACCAGTACCGGACTTACCAGGCGGAAACGGCCGGGCCCGAAGAGCGGGTAGTCCTGCTGTACGACGGCGCCCGGCGGTTTACCGACCAGGCGCTCCAGGGTTTGCACACCGCCAACTACGAGGCGGTTGGCCTCTATACGGGCAAGGCACAGCGCATTCTCGAAGAGTTGCTCACCTCGCTGAACTTCGAGGCCGGTGGCGAGATTGCCGCCAACCTGGCCAGGCTGTATGACTACTGGATCTGGCGGCTGAGCCAGGGCCTGCTGCATAAGGAAGAGGCGGCCTTTGCCGAGGTTTCGGCCGCTTTGCTGGAGATGCATGCCGCCTGGGCCGAGGCGGCCCGGAAGGTCCGCACCGACCGGGGGGCCAGGTCCGTTGGGTAGGGCGCTGGCGAAGGCGCTGGCGGCCGGCGACGAGTTGCTGACGCTGTTTGCGGCCCCGGCCCCGGATGTGGCGATGGAGCAGGTGGAGGCCCTGGTCGCGGCCCGGGCCGCTGCGCTGGAAGCGGCGGGGCCCCAGGGGGCGGGGGCGCCCTCCGCCGAACTGGAGCGGCTGGCTGCCCAGCAAAGGTTGCTGGAGCGGCAGCTGGGGGCCCTGCTGGATTCGCTGCGGAGCGGCAGCCTGGGCGCCCAGGCCGTGCGGCACCGGGTGCAGGGCGTCAATCGCCTGCTGGACCCGGGGCCCCGGTCACGGATGCTGAACACGACCCGGTGAGGTCTCGCGACAAAGGCGGCGCCCTCCTGCAGGAGCAGGGAGCGCCGCCTATTTCTTTGGGGTCGCACTATGTAGCGGCCCGGGGGGCGGCCAGGGGCCCTGGCTTGCGCAGGCGGACCGCCAGCCCGGCCTCACGGAGCGGTACTCCGTCAAGTCTTTGCCGGGAGGCTGACTCTGCCCAGGTTAGTCGGCAACCTGGGCGCAAATTCTTGACGAATGCCCAGCGGGGCCTTGTCAGGAGCCAGGGCCGTCGCCCGCTCTCGGGTGCCACCCGAATCACCCGAGCAGCGGAGCGGGATCGACCGGCACGCCCCGGTACCTGAGCTCCAGGTGCAGGTGAGGCCCCGTGCTGATCCCGCTGGTCCCCGTCAGGGCGATCACCGCCCCGGCGGCTACACCGTCCCCGGCCCGGACCAGGGGCCGCTCCAGGTGGGCGTAGAAGGTACTCCAGCCCTCCCCGTGGTCGACCTCAGCCGCATAGCCCCACTGGCCCAGGGGGCCGGCGTGCACCACCCGCCCGTCGGCGGGCGCCCCAACCCGGGTGCCCACCGGTACCGCAAAGTCCACCCCCGTGTGCGACCGGTCGTACGACCGGTACCCGGCGCTGACCGGCCCGGTCACGGGCGCCCGGAACCGCGGCGCCGCCGGCAGCCCGCCCTCGCCCGGCCGCTCGGGCCGACCCTCGTGCTGCCAGTTCAGCAACCAGGCCGCCACCAGCAGCCCCAAAACCGGCAACCCGAGCCAGACCCGCAGCGCCGGGGGCGCCACCGCCCCGACCGCCGCCCCGGCGCTGCCAAAGGCCAAACAGAGCAGGAGCGAATCGACCAGTTTCAGCCGCTGCAGCGGGGGCACGGAACCGGAGGCCCGCAGGGCGATGTACCCGGCTGCATAGCAACCCGCCGCCAGAGGCCCCACCAGCAACGGGAGGCCCCACCCGCCCCCGCTCAGCCAGCCTGCCGCCAGGCCGAGCGGCACGCCGAGGCGTGTCCAAATGAGAAGAATCCCGGCAGTGTGACCATACCACTGCCGGGCCAACTGATATGCCTTTCTAGTTCCGGCGCAGCACGACGACATTGACGATGCCATCCACACCGGCCCCCTTGCCATATCCGATTACCGCGAACCGGTCCGGGGCCAGGCCATGACGGCTCACCAGATACCCCACCACGGCGCTGGCCCGCCGTGTCGCCAGGTCCCACGGGGCGTCCTTGGCGGCAGCATCCGGGGCGCCTTCCACCAGAATCGACTCCCCGGTCTTCTTGAGCTGGGCGCTGATCTGGTCAAGCAGGGCGGTGCCGCTGGGCTTCAGTTCGGCCTGCCCTTCGGCAAAGAGCACGCTGGTCAGCACGCTGACAACCACGCCCCGGTCCTGCAGTTCTACCGATAGCTGACCGGCTCGGGCGCCCGCCAGCCCGCTCATGCCACTCTTGACACCGGCCAGCGGGTCGGCCGGCGGTGCCGCGGGCTGGGTCTGCGGCTTCGTCGACGGCGCAGCCGGCTCGGGGTCGGGCTCGGGGGTCACGGGCGCCACCACCGGCGGCGCCGGCACCGCCGTCACCGGGTCGACGGGGGCGGGCTGCCCCGGCGCCGAATTCGGGTCCGTCCCCGGCTGCACCGGCGCGGTATTGATCGGGTTGCCCCCGACCGGCAGCGGCGTGCCAAGGCCGCCGCCGCCCAGGCTGGTCGCCAGCGACTCCTTGACCGCCTCGAACTTCTCGTTATCCACCCGGGCCATCGAGTAAAGAATCATAAACACAACCATCATCAGGGTCATCAGGTCCGAATAGGAGACCAGCCACCGGCCGGATGAACCGCCGTGACCGCCGCCGCCTGCCTTATCGCTCATGCCGGCTTTTCTCCCTTCGCCTTCTTCTTCCCGTGCGACGCACTATAGACCGCCGTCAGACGCTCGCTGAGCGCCCGCGGATTCTGTCCGGTTTGAATGCCCAGGATCCCGTCGATCAGCATCTGGCCGTAAAGCGTCTCCTGGTGCGCTGCCAACTTGATCTTGCTGCCCAGGGGGAGGAAGCACATGTTGGCGAAGGCCAGTCCGTAGAACGTCGCCAGGAAGGCGACGGCGATGGCGGGGCCGAGGGTGTCAGGCTTGTCCAGGTTGCCCATGATGTGAATCAGACCCAGTACGGTGCCCATAATGCCCAGGGTCGGGCAGTAACCGCCGGCGGTGTCGCACACGGCGGCTGCATGATGCAGGTCATCCTCGTTCATTTTGACCATGGCGGAGAGCACGTCCTTGACCACGTCCGGGTCGCCGCCGTCCACCACCATCGTCAGGCCGGTCTTCAGCACCGGGTGGGGCGCCTTGGCCACATCTTCCTGCAGGGCCAGAATGCCGCCCCGGCGGGCCTTTTCCGCCAGGCTTGCCAGGTACTCAATGGAGCCGGCATAGTCCAGCCTCAGCGGCTTGACTGTGCGCTTCATGGCGCCGCCCAGGTGCTTGAGGTCCTGCATGGTGTGGGACATAACCGTCGCGCCGATTGTGCCGCCGACCACGATCATAAAGGCCGTGGGACCGACCAGCGAATCGAGGTGCAGCCCCTCCAAAATCGCCCCGAGCAGAACGCAAGCGAGGGCAATTGCCAAGCCACCTAAGGTTGCGAAATCCATGCGTGATCCCTCCACGTGCCGCCAGGCGGATGTCGGGGAAGAAGCCGCCCCTCCCGAGGGGAGGGGCGGCTTCCCCGGTAAGCTAATCCCGAGATACTACTGGAGCAGGGAGAGCACGCCCTGGGAGAGCTGGTTGGCCTGGGCCAGCATGGAGGTCGAGGCCTGCTGCAGCACCTGGTGCTTGGTGAACTGGGCCATTTCGGCGGCCATGTCGAGGTCGCGGATGCGGCTCTCGGCGGCGGTCAGGTTCTCGTTCTGCGTCTGCAGGGTGGAGATGGCGTTCTCCAGGCGGTTCTGCATGGCGCCCATCTTGGCACGCTCGCCGGAGACGGTGGAGAGGGCGCCGTCCAGGGTTTCGATGGCGTTGGCCGCGTTGCTCTTGCTCCCGATGCTGATGGAGCTGGTGCCCACGCCCAGGTTGGTGGTGGTCAGGTTGCCCAGGGCGGTGGCGATGGTCTCGCCCTTGTTGGCGCCGACCTGGAAGGTGGCCTCGTTCTTGGTCAGCACCAGCGAGGAGGCGGTGCCGCCAGAAGCCGTGGCGGTGAACTTGACGCCCTGGAGGGTGCCGGTGCCGCCCTGGAACTCGTTGCCCTTGAAGGAGAAGCCGCTGGCGCCGGCGATGGTGGCGGCGGCATCCTGCGAAGTCTGGGTGGTGTTGGTGAAGCCGAAACGGCGGCTGTCAGCCATGATCTCGTTCACACCGACGTCGCCATGGGTGCCGTCCACGTTGGATTCCAGCGTGAACTTGTTGGCGCCGTAGCTGACCTGGAAGTTGAAGCCCTGGCTCTGGGCAGCGGAGTTGATGTCGGCGGCCAACTGGGCGGCGGTCATGGTGCCCTTGCCGTTCAGGCTGTAGACCAGGGTCTTGCCTTCCTGCGTGAAACGCAGCTCGTCGGAGGCGCCAAAGGCAGTGCCGAAGTCAGCGGCCAGGTCAGCGCCGCCGCCGATGGTGGCGGCCGAACCGTCATCCTTCAAGGAACCGGTGGTCTCGATCACCTGCTCACGGGCGAGCTGGGTGACGTCAACGGTGAAGGTGCCGCTGGCGGTCATGTTGCTGTCAACCCGCACGTTGCTGATCTCGTTGCCCGCCGAGATGGTGCCGTTGGCGCCGACCTCACCGTTGATCAGCTTCTTGCCGTTGAAGGTAACGGATCCGGCGGTGCGGTCGATTTCGGACTGCAGCGCCTTGAACTCCTCGGACAGCTTGGTCCGGTCGGTGTCCTGCAGGGTGTCGGAACCGGCCTGAACAGCCAGCTCACGCATGCGCTGCAGCATCTCCTGAATCTTGCTGGCGCCGCCCTCGGCGGTCTGCACCATGGAGACGGCGTCCTGGGTGTTCCGGGTCGCCATGTTAATGCCACGAATCTGGGCCCGCATCTTCTCAGAAACGGCCAGACCGGCGGCGTCGTCCGCAGCCTTGTTGATCCGGAAACCGGAGGAGAGGCGCTCCAGGGACTTGGCCATGTTGGTGCCGTTGGTGGAGAGGTTGCGCCAGGCGTTCATCGCGGCCATGTTGTTGTTGATACGCATGAGATAGGTGCCTCCTTGCAGTAGTTCGCGCCATCCTTAGCGCTGAAGTTCCGGTCCCCGGCGGGGCGGCGTCGGCGCCGCTCTCTCGTGGTCCGGTGCTCTATGACTGAAAGAGGCACCCTCTACCTGTGAGTCCAGAATATGGCGTTTCAGCCCGGTTTTTTGGGGTTGGCATCGCTTGATCTCGCTTTTTCGCCCCAGATTACCCTTTTTTCACCTATTTTCGCCTGACCACCGTCACAAAGCGAGGTTGTTCATACGAAAAGAGCGGTGAGTCGAAGCGCTCACGCCAGACCGGCTGCAGGCCTGCTTCCTTCAGGAGGCGGGTCTGCTCCTGTCGTTCCGCCTCGCCGAGGTTGGCGATCAACAGTGCACCCCCGGGGCGTACCAGGCTCCACACATGCGCCAGCACGGCGCCGGGCTGCAAGCAGCGGCGGGGCAGCCCCCAGCGCTGCGCATCGGCGGGGAAGAGAAACGGGAAGAGCATCAGAGCCAGATGGGCGGGGCGCCCATAGGCCCTGATGTCGCCGGGCAGGTACCGCACACCTGGCAGGCCCCCCACGTAGGCCTCCGCCCAGTCAAACCGCGACCGCCATCCCCGGTAGAGGGCGTAGGCATCCAGTTCCACCCCATCGAGCGATAACTGCCGAGGCGCCGCAGCGCCCAACGACCGCAGCACGCCATAGAGCGGCCGCACATAGAACCAGTCGCCGGCGCCGGCGTCCAGCACCGTCAGGGGGTCGGGTAACGCCACCTGCGCCCCGTGCAGCGCCGCCTCCACCATCGCCGCGTAAAAGAGGCTGGCTGCAAAGTCGGTCCGGCCAGACGCCATCTGCCACTGCTGCAGCCCGTACGTCGTCACCAGCCGCTCCGCCTCCGCCGCCCCTGCTGCCCCGCCTGCCCCGGCCGCACCAAACAGGCCCGCCTTCGACTCGCCGGGCAGGCGGGCCGGCCCCCGCCGCAGCCTGACCCACTGCCTGATGCGAAAATCAACCTCATTGCGCAGCCAGCCCCACATGCGCCTCGCCTCCCCTCGTAGCATGCCAGGGGTTGGCACGCTCCTTGCACAGGAGATGGCACCAGTGAGGCTGCGGGACGCAGTGGACCCGTCCGCAGCCCCGGAACTGTCCAGAATGTGGGCAGTTTGGTGTCTAGACATGTCTGATGTGGGAGCGGTTGGCCACGAATCGCTGAGAGGGAGAGGGTCAGATGAGAAAGGTACTGCTGGTCGACGATGCAGCCTTTATGCGCATGCGCTGCGCCAAACTTCTCACGGCTGAGGGGTTCCAAGTGGCCGAAGCTGCCAATGGCCGCGAGGCCGTCGAACAGTACGAGGCGGTCCGTCCTGATCTGGTCCTGATGGATATCACCATGCCGGAGATGGATGGCATTACGGCCACCCGCGAAATCACGCAGCGTGACCGTGCGGCGAACGTCATCATGGTCAGCGCCCTGGGGCAGCAGAGCATGGTGATGGAAGCGATCAGGGCCGGCGCCAGAGACTTTGTGGTCAAGCCCTACGAACCGGACCGGGTTTTGGGTGCGATCAGGCGGATTTTCCCACAATAACGGAGGGCGCGAGAGCATGCAGACGAACTTGGCGGATCCGTTTGTTTCCGCCGCTGTGCGCATTTTGACGGCTGAACTCGGGAGCGAAGTGGCCCGGCAGGAGCGCCGCAACGAAGATGAGCCGATCCTCGGCGGCGATGTGACGATTATGGTTGGGATTACCGGTGACGTGAAGGGGCTCGTGGCACTGGCCATGTCGATGGAGACGGCCGGGGCCATTGCCGGGGCGATGATGGGGGGGCCCGGCGCAGAGTTGGACGAGATCGGCAAGAGCTGCGTGGCCGAGCTGGGCAACATGATCGCCGGCATGGCCACCGTGGAGTTGGAGCAGGAAGGGTACCCGTCCAACATTACGCCTCCGTCGGTGGTGACGGGCCGGAGCATGACCATCTCCACCGGGGTGGGCGGTGGTCGGGTCGTATTCCCCCTGACCACCAGTTTCGGCCACATCGCCCTGCACGTTTCGCTCAAGCTGGCCGCGTAGGGCTGCACACCGACAGGAAAAAGCCTCACCGCCCGGTCCGTGATCGGGGGGTGAGGCTTTTGCTGTTGCTCGGTCAAGTGCTGGGCTGGCCGGCGGCCCTGGGGGCCCGTAGGTCAGGGGAAGGCCCCGCCGCGGCGTCACCGTCGATGCTGCGCAGGGCCGAGCTGCTGATGGCCAGCAGGGCAACGACCACGGGCACCAGCCCAAACAGTGCCAGCATGGCCGGCAGCCCGGCCCGCTCCGCCACCAGGGAGCCCAGGAAGGCGGAGAGCGGCATGACGCCCCAGGCGATGGTCAGGCGGATGGATGCGACCCGGCCCTGCATCTCCTGCGGGATCAGGCGCTGGAAGAGCGCCTGGTTCTGGGGGTTGAACATGCCGAGGCCGACGCCGCAGAGCACCAGCAGGGCGGCGGCCGCCGTCAGGTGGCCGGGGGTGAGGAGCGAGAGCGCGGCAATCGTGCCGCCGCTGACCGCCAGCGGCAGCATCATCGCGAGGCGCCGCCGCTTCATGTCGCCCGCCCAGGCAATGGCCAGGCTGCCCAGAAAGTTGCCCGCCGTGAGCGCTGAACCCAGGAAGCCCACCGCCGTGGCGCTTCCCCCGAGTTGCTCCCGCACGAAGGGCACCAGCATGGAGCTGTTGGCGGTGGTCGCGAAGTTGATGGCCGCCACCGCCAGCATCACCACCAGCAGGGCTGGAATCTGCCGGAAGACGCGGAACCCTGCAGCCATCTCTCCCCAGTAACTGCCGCGGGCACCGGGGCGGTGCTGGACAACCCCCACCGCCTGCGGGATCAGGACCAGGGAGAGGGCGGCGAGGCCGTAGCTGACGACATCGAGCACCATCGCCGGCACCGGGCCGACGGCGGCCACCAGGGCGCCGGCCATGGCCGGGCCGGCGAGGCCCACGCCGGTGGTCAGGCTCTGGGAGAGCGAGTTGGCCCGCACCAACTGCTCCCGGGGGACGATGAGCGGCATCAGGGAGAAGGCTGCGGGGGCGTAGAGGGCGCGGCTGAGGCCGGCCAGTACCGCCACCGCGTAGAGATGCCAGACCTGGAGCAGCCCCGCCATGGCCAGGGCGGGGGCAATGGCGTAGACCATCATCTGGATGATGTTCAGGTTGCGCAGCAGCGCGATGCGATTGAAGCGGTCGACCAGCGGGCCGCCGAAGAGGCGGAGGAGCGTTTCGGGCAGGGTGGACATCATCAGAACGGTGCCCATGGCCAGTTTGGAGCCGGTCAGTTCGTAGACCAGCCAGGCCTGGGCGATGGTGCCGAAGCTGGTGCCGAGCATGCTGATGGTGTGTCCGGACATGATGATCCAGAATCTGCGGTTCATCGTTTGCGGTTCACCTTTCTGTTCAACTGTGTTGGAACTGATGTTAATTGTTATGGTAGCGTTGAACAGGGTGGAAGTCAATAGGGTGTTTTGAACTGTGTGAATCTGTTCAATCGGGGTTGAATTGATGAGGGCCTGTCAGTATGATGGTGGGTGAGATGGGGTTCCCCCGGGAAGCGAGGTCGGATCTGGTTGTATCAGGTACTGGTTCACTTTGCGTCGGCCAACGAATTGGTGATGAGCCTGGATGCGTTTTTGTACACGCCCAATAAGGGTATGGAGATGGGCGCCGACTGGGTGGCGCAGGTGCGTGGGCGCCTGGGCCGTGAGCTGAGTTGGACTACCCCGAGCGATCCCTATGCACTGTCGATCCTGGCCTGGCAGTGGACGGGGGGAGGGGGCGCGGCCGCCCCTGCCCCGGACGCCGGGCCGGCTGACTACATCGACTGGCTCGCCGGCCTTTCCCCGGGCGAACTCTACGAGCGCATGGCGCCCTACGTCCCGCCCCAAAAGACCGAGATCCTCCGGGACCTGGGCGCCTGGCAGAGCCATGTACTGGGCCTGCTCCGCACATGGCACGACGGCTACTTCGCTGGCGTTGGCCCCGGCGCCCTGGGCCGCCTCGCCACCGACGCCCAGCACCGCCGGGCCCAGGCCGGCAGCATGGCGGCCGTTGACCTGGTCGAGACGGCCACCACCGGATTCGTAGTCGAATCCGACCAGATCGACCAGCTCCTCCTCATCCCGCAAATGCACTTCCGGCCCCTCATCCGCTACGCCAAATGCAACCGGCTGCTGGTGGTCCATTACCCGGTCGAAACCGCCGAGGCGCAGCCCGGGGCGCCGGGGCCGGACCTGATGCGCCTGGTCCGGGCCCTGGCCGATGAGACCCGCCTCCGCATCATGCACTTCCTGACCGACAGCCGGCCCCGGTCTTTCACCGATGTGATGAAGCACCTGGGGATGGCCAAGAACACGACCCACTATCACCTGTCGACCCTGCGGACGGCGGGGCTGGTCCGCTTTCATGTGACGGGCGAGTGCGAGACGCTGCACTACACCGTCCGCAGGGCGGCCCTGGATGAGATCGGGCCATGGCTGCACCGGTTCCTGGACAAGCGATAGAACGCGGTCGAGGGGTTACCGATCGCTCCCCTTGCACAAACTAGGCGGTACTTCACACCGGGAGGTTCCGACCGCCTATGCACCAGGCCCTCACCAGACCTCGCATCATCACCCTGTCCCTGACAATCTCGCTCCCCGCCCTGCTTCTGGCCCTGATCTTCCTCACCCTCACCCCCGGGGTCGCCTACGCACACAGCCCCATCTTCCTGCGCCCTGGGGCGGAGCCCGCCCCCATCACCGACGCCGAGAAATCCTGGGCCATCTACGGACGCCTGGCCCCGGGCACCGCCTACGACCTCATCCCCGTCGAGGCCGGGGAGGGGGAGAAGCTCAAGCTGCAACTCCTGGTCCCGAAGCGGGACGACCTGGCCCAGTACCGCCCGCGGGTCGCCCTGATCGGACCCGGCCTGAGGGGCACCCTGCCCCCGGGCGCCCCGGTCTCGCCGGGCGCGGGCGAGGGCGCCCTGCTCCTGCCTGAGCCAGCGGCGCCCTCGGAGTTCTATGAACCCTTCACCCAGACCCGGTACTGGACCTACGGTGAGACCACCGGCACCTTTCCCGCAGCGGGACGGTATCGCATCGTCGTGTACGACCCGGCCGGCAAAGGCGGGCCCTACACGGTGGCCCTGGGCGAGCGGGAAGATTTCGGCCCCGCTGACCTGCTGGGCTTCCCGGCCACCTGGCTCAAAGTGAAGACCTGGTTCCGCCGTTAAGCCCCCGCCGAAGCCAGTAGCTCCGAGCGGGGGTTTGCTGATCACGATTCGTCTTCGTCGTCCATATGGTCCTCGGTGCCGGAGGTATCGAAGTGCTTGGTGTCTTGGGCCAGGTCGGTATTGAAGCAGAGGGCCGGCAGTCCGAGGATCAGATTCGGGCTTTCCGCCACATCGAACTTCTCATTGATACCGGGTTCAGGGGCCAGACCTTCTTCGAAGAGCCACTCGGCGATGTTCGCCTCCCAGCGCCCGTTCACCAGGACGACTTTGAAGCCGAGGCTGTCGTTCGGGTCCGTGACGTGCGGGCTCCGCTTGACCCGGTAGTCTCTGCCGTGCGTGCTGCCCCTTAGTTGTGCCAATGATGGAAGGCCAGCACCGGGAGATCGCGGTGCTGTCAGGCAAAAGTGGGCGCAGAGGCGGGCGTCCTGGCGGGTGGGCCCCCAGAGGGCGCCGGGGCAGGGCCGGAGCCGGGGCAGGGCCGGCGCCCTTTGGGGACCCGACTAGTTTGCGTCCGCCCCTGGGGGCTCCGCCCGGGTTTGCACGCCGGCCCTCTGAAAACCCGTGCGTGGATAGGCGGAGAGCCCGATTTCGCCCCGCAAACGGGGGTTTTCGCCGGCTCCGACCATCCGCGCACGCAAAACCTTGGTGCTATCATGCAAAAGTGGGCACAGAGGCAGGCGTCGTGGCGGGTGGGCCCCCAGAGGGCGCCGGGGCCAGGGGCGTCGGCTGAAGGGCGCCCAAGGGCAGAAACTAAGGAGCCAGTAGCCGGGCTTACACGTACGATTGGGGCTTTGGATCGACGATGCGGCGCAGCGGCGGTGTCGGTCAAGTCTCGCGATACTGGCAAGAGCATAGAGGCCAGCAGCCCAACGTGGGCGGCTGGCGCACTTGCCACAGGTGGGTATGTCACTGTTGCATGAAGTTGCAGTCGAACTTGACAATCACGCTGACAGGGGGTGCACACCCCAGAGCCGGGGTGTTAGCATTGCATGGCATACCGAAAAGCGAGACCGCCCCAGGCAGGGCGGTCTCGCTTTTCATTTTTCGACAGCGCAGTATGACAGAGAACGCAGGTTCGGTATGGTAGATTATGGGTACAGGGGTCGGGGGTCAGCCTTGGAAAGGTGTTGATCCCACATGCGGGAAAGACTGTTCCATGCCATTGTCGCTACGACAGTCTCTTACGCAGTCCCAAAGGGAATCGATCTCCTGAGCCAGGTGACCATGCGGCTCATGCAGACCCCGTTTCGGTAGCCCGAAAAGTGCCTCTCGCCCCCTGTGCTTCATTGTCTCCTGGCGTGGCATGCCATATGCCGTGGGGAGACTTGGAAGGCGCGGGTAGGTGCTTGGGGCACGCTTTGTAGCCGCCTGACAGATGCTTCGGGCAGACTTGGCAGACGCTTTGTAGCCGCCTGACAGATAACCGAGGTCCGGGCGCCCTGTCTCCCAAGTGGTCCCGGACCCGTTCCGCAAAACCCCTACCCACCCGCGGGCCGCCGGTTCGCATCACTCTTAAGCCAGTGCCGAATGCCCTTGCCAGCAAAGGGCTCATCGGCAAAGCGCGGAATCACGTGCAGGTGGGCATGATGAATCTCCTGCCCGCCCACTTTGCCACAATTCCAGCCCACGTTGTAGCCGTCCGGCCGAAGCTCCTGTTCGAGCTTCGCCCGCACCCGGCCCAGCAGTTCATAGGTCGCGGCCCACTCCTCCGGCGTCAGGTCGAAGACCGTCGCCCGGTGCGCCTTCGGGATGATGATGCCCGAGCCTTTCAAAACCGGCTGCTCCATCTGCAAGAAAACGCAGTGCTCATTCTCGAGGACCACTTCCCCGACCTCTCGCCCGTCGCGTACGCAAAAGATGCACGACGCTGTCATAGATCGCTCTCCCTAAAGCAACTTCCCCATATCCACCTCGTCGACCCATTTCCCATCCACGCACAGCGAGTGGCGGGCAAGCCCCTCGGCAACGAACCCCATCTTCTCATATAAAGCGATCGCCCTCGCATTGTGGGCCATCACCGTCAGCTCCAGGCGATGGAGGCCCGCATCCCGCGCCCAGCCCTCGGCGGCCTCCAACAACCGCCGCCCCAGGCCCTGCCCGGCATACGCCTGCAACACCCCCACGAAAAGATCCGCCTTATGCCGCTCCCGCCGGTACTCGCCCCGCTCGGCGCCCAGCAGCCCCACCAATCGGCCATCATCCTCCGCGACCACATAAAACGCATCATCCAAAGCGCACCCCAACATCAACCGGACCACATCAACCGACGACACCCGCTCCCCGGGCTCCAACAGCATAAACGACGTCTCCCGGTCCAGCAGATGCCCCAGGGCCAGCCACGCCTCCGCATCCGCCTCCGTCGCCCGCCGCACAACCACCATCGCAACCACAACTCCCTTCACGATTCAGACTACCATATGAAGGGATACTTCACACAGCGAAGAATTCCAAAGAGTGGACGACCGCTACCCTAGAAGGAGGTCAACACGTTGATACTGATCACGGGCGCCCGTATCATCACCGTCGCCAATGGTGTGATCGAACAAGGTTCCGTCCTCATCGGCGACCACGGCCAGATTCAGGCCGTGCTTCCCGGCACCATCGACGCCCCTCCCGGCACCACCGTCATTGACGCGGCAGGCCGCACCCTAACCCCAGGCCTCGTCGATGCCTACAGCTACCTGGGCCTGATGAACCAGGGCCTCGGCTGGGCCGGCGACGACGCCGACGAGTCGACCGACCCCAACACCGCCCACGTCCGCGCCCTCGACGGCATCTACCCCTACGATGAAGGGATCGCCGACGCCCGCAGCGGCGGCGTCACAACCGCCCAGGTGATGCCCAGGTCTACCAACGTCCTCGGTGGCGAGGCCCTCGCCCTCAAGCTCCGAAAGGCAAACGTCGTCGACCAGATGCTGCTCCAGCGCCCCACCGGCATCGCCGCCGGCCTCGGCGAGGCGCCGAAGGCCCGGTACGGGGGCGACAAGAAGCTGCCCGCCACCCGCATGGGTATCGCCGCCGTCCTGCGCGACGCACTGGTCAAGGCCCAGGAGTACAAGCCCGAAAAGGCCCGCGACCTCAAGCTGGAAGCCCTCCAGCCGGTCCTGCGCCGCGAACTGCCCCTTTGCGTCAGTGCCCATCGGGCTGATGATATCGTTACCGCCATCCGCATCGCCCGCGAGTTCGACATCAAGCTCGTCCTCGTCGGCTGCACCGAAGGCGACCTCGTCGCCGACATCATCGCCGAATCTGGCGCCGCCGTGGCCGCCGGCCCGTCGCTCGCCGCCCGGGGCCGCCAGGAAGATGCCAACCCCGGCTTCCACCTGCCCCTCAGCCTCATTCGGGCGGGCGTCAAGACCGCCATCGTCACCGCCCACCCGCACCTGCCGGCCCAGTACCTGAACATCGCCGCCGGCCTGGCCGTTGCTCATGGGCTGACGACCGATGAAGCCTGGCGGGCCGTCACCCTGACCCCCGCCGAACTGATCGGCATTGCCGACCGGGTCGGCTCCATCGAACCGGGCAAGGACGCCGACCTCGTCCTCTGGGACGGCGACCCCTTCGAACTGCTCACCCGGGTCGTCATGACGATGGTTGAAGGGAAGGTGGTCTACGAATGCTAGCCATCACTAACGCCAAGGTTTATCCCATCACCGGCCCTGTCCAGGACGGCGCCACCGTTCTCGTTGACGGCGGCAAGATCATCGCCGTGGGTCGTGTCGACATCCCCGCCGAGGCCGCCGTGCTGAACGCCGCGGGTCAGCACCTGCTGCCGGGCTTCATCGACCCGCACACCCACGTTGGCCTCTGGGGCGAAGGCGCCGGCTCCGCCGCCTACGACGGCAACGAGTGGACGCAGGTGACCACCCCGCAAGTCCGGGCGCTGGATGCCATCAACCCCCGCCACATCTCGTTCGATGACTGCCGGGCCGCCGGCGTCACCACCGTCCAGACGCTCCCCGGCTCCGGCAACCCCATCGGCGGCGAGATGATCACCATCAAAACCGTCGGCCGCACGGCCGATGAGATGGTCCTGCGCCATCCCTCGGGCCTGAAAGGCGCCTTCGGCGAGAACCCCAAGCGGCTCCACGGGCAGAACAACAAGCGGATGCCCGCCACCCGTATGGGCGTCGCCGCCATCATCCGCCAGTTCCTGATCAAGGCGGGCGAGTACAGCCCCGAGAAGAACGGCCGCGACCTGGGCCTGGAGCTGGCCGGCAAGGTCCTGCGCCGCGAGATTCCCATCCGCCTGCACGCCCACCGGGCGGATGATATCGTCACCGCCATCCGCATCGCCCGCGAGTTCGACATCGACCTGTCGATTGAGCACTGCACCGAAGGGTACATGATCGCCGACTTCCTGGCCGAGGCCGGCTACCCCGTTAACATCGGCCCGACCCTGGGCGGCCGGACCAAGAGCGAAACCGCCAACCTGACCTTCCGGGCAGCGGGCATCCTCGAAAAGGCGGGCTGCCTCGTCAGCCTGATCACCGACCATCCCTTCGTGCCGATGACCTACCACCGGCTGATCGGCGCCCTGTCGGTACGCGAGGGGATGACCGAGGCGGGCGCCCTCAAGGCGATGACGATCAACCCGGCCACCACCCTGGGCGTTGCCGATCGGGTCGGCTCGATCGAAGCCGGCAAGGATGCCGACCTGGTGCTTTGGAGCGAGCATCCTTTCCGGACGCAGGCGAAGGTCACCGCCACGTACGTAGACGGCGTCTGCGTATACGACGGCGGCGTAAGCCGGTAATAGGCGAGGAGTCCCCCACATAAGCCTCGCATACAGCGGCAGGAAGCCGCGTGGTTGATGTGGAAAGGTTCAGAAGGTGCAACTACATCATCCTACTATTGTTGCGGGAGGCAGACTTACCATGCCCTTGCGTATCGGTCACCGGGGCGCCGCTGGCACCCATCCCGAGAACACCATGGTCTCTTTCACGCGGGCCCTGGAGTTGGGCTGCGACGGCGTCGAGTTTGATATCCACCGGACGAAGGACGGCCACCTGGTCGTCATCCACGATGCGATGCTGGGCCGCACGTGCAACGGAAAGGGCCTGATCCGAGACCTGACCCTCGCCGAGCTGAAGGCGCTGGACGCCGGCTCCTGGAAGGACGCCCAGTTCGCAGGCGAGCAGATTCCGACCCTGCAGGAGCTGATCGCTGGCACCCCGTCCACCTTTAAGCTCTTCCTGGAGATGAAGGCCGGGTCGCATCACTACCCGGGCATCGAACGGGAGATCCTGAAACTGATCCGGGAGGAGGGGGCGCGGGAGCGCTTCCAGATCTCCTCCTTCGACCACAAGGGCCTGCTGCAGTTGCGGGAGCTCGACCCGGATATTCCGCTGGGCATGCTATACTCCTGCAACCTGCTCGATCCGGTGGGCATGGCCCTGGCAATTGGCGCCAACGCCCTGCATCCCAACTGGGAGTGGGTCACCCCGGGCCTGGTCCAGGCGGCGCATAAGGCTGGCCTGCAAGTGAATACTTGGACCGTTAACCTCCCGCCGGCGATCGAACTGATCAAGTACTGCGGCGTCGACGGGATCATGTCGGACTTCCCCGACCGCATTTAGCCACAGCCCTACATCGCAGCAAACCCCTCGGACAACACTTCCGAGGGGTTTTTGTGTCTTGCTGGGTCTGCCCATGCGGGCTTCATTATTTAACCACAGAGGACACAGAGGACACTGATACCTAGTAAGTGTGCCAGGTCATTACATGAATTATTTGGCCCGGTATGCATACCTGGTTTCTGTGTCCTCTGTGTCCTCTGTGGTAAAAAATGTATCCGAATGCCGAAAGGAGCACCACCACAAATGAGGGTTGCGAGAAGCATCCAGGAGTTGGTCGGCCACACGCCGCTGCTCCAGATTTCCCACTTTGACCTGCCCGACGGCGTGAAGCTGTTCGCCAAGCTCGAGTACTTCAACCCCGGCGGCAGCGTCAAGGACCGGCTGGGGCTGGAACTGATCGCCGACGCCGAGCGGCGGGGGCAGCTCAGGCCCGGCGGCACCATCATCGAGCCGACGGCGGGCAACACGGGCATTGGGGTCGCCCTGGCTGCCATTGGCACCGGGTACCGGGTTATCTTCTGCGTGCCCGAAAAGTTCAGCCAGGAAAAGCAGGAGCTGATGCGCGCCCTGGGTGCAGAAGTGGTCAACACCCCCACCGAAAAGGGGATCGTGGGGGCGATTGAAAAGGCGAAGGAGCTGGCCGCATCGATCGACGGCGCCTTTGTCCCCCAGCAGTTCGCCAACCTGGCCAACCCCGAAGCCCATTACAAGACCACCGGCCCGGAAATCTGGGAGCAGATGGACGGGCGCATCGACGTATTCGTGGCCGGGGCCGGCACCGGGGGCACCTTCACGGGCACCGCCCGCTTCCTCAAGGAGAGGAACCCCAGGCTGAAGGCCTGCATCGTGGAGCCGACGGGCTCGGTACTCAAGGGCGGCGCAGTCGGCCCGCACAAGACGGAAGGCATCGGCGTGGAGTACATATACCCGACGCTCGACATGTCGCTGGCCGATGAGATCTACACCGTCACCGACGAAGATGCCTTCGCCATGGTGAAGGAGCTGGCCGCCAGGGAAGGCTGTCTGGTGGGCTCCTCGTCGGGCGCCGCCTTCTGGGCGGCCCTGCAGGAAGCCAGGCGCCACGGGCCGGGCACCAACATCGTCGTCATCTTCCCGGACAGCTCCGAGCGCTACCTGAGTAAGAAGATCTACCAGGGAGGCATATAGGCCGTGAAATTCACCACCAAGCTGATTCATGCCGGGTTCGATTCAGACCCGCTGACCGGTGCCGTAACCGTGCCGATTTACCAGGTCTCCACCTACAAGCAGGAGGCCATCGGTAAGCACAAGGGCTACGAGTACTCCCGGACGGGCAACCCGACCCGGGCGGCGCTTGAAGCGCTGATCGCCGAACTGGAGGGCGGCGCCCGGGGCCTCGGCTTCGCGTCCGGCCTTGCCGCTCTGACCACCATTTTGATGATGTTCGATGCCGGCGACCATCTGGTCATCGGCGATGATGTGTACGGCGGCACCTTCCGCCTGCAGGACAAAATCTTCCGGCGCTTCGGCCTGGAAGCGACCTATGTCGATACAAGCGAGGCCACCCGTGTAACAGCGGCCATTCAGCCCAACACGAAGGCGCTGCTGATCGAAACGCCGACCAACCCGCTGCTCAAGGTGACCGACCTGGCCGCCATGGGCCAGATCGCCCGGCAGCATCACCTGCTCTTTATCGTCGACAATACCTTCATGACACCCTACTGGCAGCGGCCACTGGAGCACGGGGCGGATATCGTCTGGCACTCGGCGACCAAGTACCTGGGCGGTCATTCCGACGTGGTGGCCGGCCTGGTGGTCGCAAAGGACCCGGCGGTGGGCGAACGGCTTGCCTTCCTGCAGAACGCCGCCGGCGGCGTGCCCGGTCCCCAGGACTGCTTCCTGCTTATGCGGGGCATCAAAACTTTAGCGGTGCGAATGAAGGAACATGAGGCGAACGCACATAAACTTGTAGCATGGCTGGGTGCGCGCCCCGAGGTGCGCAAGGTTTACTACCCCGGCCTGCCTGCCCATCCCGGACACGAGGTGCAGCGGCGTCAGGCCGGTGGCTTCGGCGGCATGATTTCGTTTGATGTCGGTTCGGGCGACCTGGCCGACCAGATACTCCGCCGGGTCCGGCTCTTCACCCTGGCCGAATCGCTGGGGGCCGTTGAATCGCTGATCGAAGTGCCCGCCCGCATGACACACGCCTCGATTCCCGCCGACCGCCGCAACGAACTCGGCGTCACCGACGGGCTGATTCGCATCTCCGTCGGCATTGAAGATGCCGATGACCTCATCGCCGACCTTGCCCACGCGATGGGGTAGCTGCTGACGCTTTGGAGGAGATTTCGCCATGCCGATTCGCATCCGCCGCGCATCCCCCGCCGACGAGGCGGCCATCGACCAATGGCAGCGCTCTATGCAAAATCTGGACGACTACCTGCACGTGCCCGAATCCTCCATGCGTGACCCGGAAGCCGTCAAACGCCGGTTTGCCGAGTGGCTCCGCCTGCCCCGCGAACGGAAAATCCCCACCGGCTGGGAGCGCATCGACCTGGTCGCCGTAGAGGATTCCGGTGCGATCTGCGGCTACGCGGCGATTATGTTCGGACCCACCGACCAGCTGACCGGCCTGCCCGAAGCCTCCATCAGTGAACTGCATGTCTGGCCGGAGTACCGGGAGCGGGGGGTGGCCAAGGGGCTGTTGGATATGGCCGAGGCCTACGCCGTACAGCGGGGCGTGCCCTATCTGTCGATTACGGTTCCTGCCGCCAACGTCGGGGCGATGAAGCTCTTCCAGACCGCCGGTTTCCGCCCCGAAACGACCCGGCTGACCAAGCGTGTGACTCGCCCTGAACAGTAAGGATTCGCATGAGAAAGCGGCCCGCTCTCCCGGACACGGGAAGGCGGGCCTCATTTTTTCGCCGGGAGTATCGAACAACGCCAGCCGAGCGCACGTATATAAAATGGAAACATCTACAAAAATCACATCTGAATCAAGTGGAGGAGTGAGGGGATGAGGGTGGCGTTATTGGCCTCCAGCAACGAACTTGCCGCCACGCTGGAGGAGATGGGCGAGTCGCATCCCGAAGCTGGCGTCCAGATTGTCTGGACGGTCATGGAGCCCGGCAGCATCCTCGCTGCGCTTGACCACGAGCCCGACACGTTTCTGCTGGACATGGGCTGGCGGGAGCAGGCGCTCAGCGCCGCCCAGACCTTGAAGGAGCTGGGGATGCCGCTGATTATCTGCCTGTTTGAGCGGCTCGATGACCCGCTGATCGCAGATGCCCTGGCCATGGGGCTGGATATTCTGACTAAACCCGGAGCCCCAGTGCTTCGGACGGCGAGCGACCGTCAAGCCATTTGATCAGGTTTTCCATGTCGGGGTCGGTCATGAGGTAATCGAGGTAGGCGAGGTCGCCTGAGACCGCCTCCCGCAGCCACCGGAGGCACTCTTCGATTTGACCAGAGAGGCTGAAGTAGCAGGCGATGGTGTAGGCGATGAGGGCGGTTTTGTCGGGGGCGGCCAACGCCCGCTCAATCGCCTGACGGGCCAGCCATTCGTAGGTGCCTTTCTGGTCGGGCGGACTGACGTTGCACCAGTTCCGGTAAGAGCAGGCCATGGCGGCCTGAATGAGGGCGAGGGTAAGGGGACTGTTGGCTTTTTCGGCCACTTCGTTGTAGGCGGATACGGACTTGTCCTGCAGGCCGAGGAAGCTGTACAGGTTGCCAAGGTTGAGGTGCGCCTGGTAGTACGTGCCGCACAGGCCTTTCCGCTTGGCGTAGTCGGCGGCGAGGGTGAACTCCTTGAGGGCGTTGGTCCAGTCACCCATGCGCTGGTAGAGGATGCCCCGGGTGTTGGGATCGCGCGAGATGGAGATGAGGATGGAGTCGGCCACCAGTTGCGCGACGACCTTGGTCAGCTCGCCGGGCCCGCTGTACTGCTGCGGGTCGACTGAAACGACGTGCAGATACCGGACGTAGCCGTTGGCGCTGTCGACGAGGGAGACGGAGGCGTTCAGCAGGCCGTCATCCATTGCGATGTCGACCTTGATGCGCTGCACGGCCCGGGCGTAGAGCATCTCCAGCGCCTTGGCCAGCAGGCGGGCCTGGGCAAAGCCCGATTCACCGATGAAGTTGAAGTCCGGCAGGACGGCGCCTTTCTCATCGTAAAAGGTGAGGCCGGCATCGTTCATGTTGGTGGCCAGTTGGTGGGGCAGGCTGGGCAGGCGCCCGGTGGGGTCAGTGAACTCACCGAGCCCGAGCAACGGTATGCCCTTGGAGCGCAGGATGGCGAGGCGCACCGTTTCCATGCCGAACTTGAAGAAGAGGGCGACGAACAGGGCGATGGCGACCAGCCAGCCCACGACCGACATGATCAGTCCGATGGAGCCGCTGGCGCCGTCGGCGATGCCTGGCAGCCAGGAGAACCAGTCGATCCAGGCGGGTTGTTCGGCGGGGGCGCGGGCATCGAGGATGCCCTGGAGGGCTTTGCGGGCGTCTTCGTTGTCGGGCCAGAGTTCGAGCGCCTCACGGTAGTACTGCTCGGCCTGGGTCAGGTCGCCGGCCCGTTCGTACATTTGGCCCACAGCAAACTTGCTTTGCGAGTCGCGAACCGGGTCGCCCGTAGTCGGGTCAGCAGCCAGACCGCGGGCGGGCCACAGTGCGGCCAGCCAGACGGCGAGGAGCAACAAGACGGCCATACCACGCCGCAAGCGCACGCCGCCACCTCCCGAATTCAACGCTCATTTCCCAGCGGTACCATGTTCGGCACCGAGTGATGGATTCCCTTCAATTTCCAGTTGCGCCAGAAGAGAGAAAGCGGACAGAGGGGGGAGGCCGATGCACCGATGGGTATGGCCAGGCCTGCTGCTGGTTTTGGCCGCAGCTGCGTCTCTGGCGGGCTGGCGCCCGGGGGCGGGGCGACCAGCCCCGGACCCAAGGCGGTGGGCTGATGCCGTGGCCTATATTGGGCGGCTGCAGCTGCAGGTAAATGCAAGCAGGGAAGCGTTGTATGAACGGGTCGTGCTCAGTCAGTCGCGATTGGATGCGGCGGTGTTGGCCGCCGATGAGCCTGTACCCGGGATTGATGGCCTGACAGCGGGTGCGGCCTGGCTCAGGGATCTGGGGGAGACGGAGGGCGCTGAGGCGCTGCTCCGTTATGTGCGCGCCGCGGCCGGTGTGCCTGACCGGGAGCGGCTGGCGGAGCAGTATGCTGCTGCTGACGCAGCGTTGCAGGCGCTGCATGGGGCGCAGGTGCGGATGCAGGAGGCGGCGGGGGGCGACGGGGCGGTTCAGGCGGGTCAGGCCGGTCAGGCCTCTGCCGGGCCGATTTTCTGGGCGCTGGGTGCAGCGATGGTGCTGGCGGCGGTGGGCGTTGCCTGGGCAGGGTGGGGGGAGGCCCCCGCTGCCGCCGCTGAAGTCGGGCAGACTGGCCCAGCCCCGGCGGCGGTCCGGGCCGCGGGGCGCCTCGCAGACTCGGCGCCCGCCCTGGCCGCTGGCGGCGCCGCCCTCAGCCGTGGCGCCGCCCTCGGCCGTGGCGCCGCCGGTCTGGCGGGCGAGCTCCGCCAGGTCGTCGGGCAGGGCGCCGCCTCGGCCCGGGGCTGGCTGGCGATTGCCGAGCTGGCGGCAACGGCCCGGCAGGCGCTGGGCGCCGCCGCCGCCGCCGGGCCGGCGCCCGGGCCCGGCGCCCCGGCGGCGGCGGCCCTCGGCGCCCTCGCCGGGCGCTCCGAGGCGGCGGCCGCAGCCGCCCGGAACGCTGGCGCCGCGGCCGCCGGCCTGGCCACCTCCGCCCATGCCATCGCCGCCGACCACGCCTGGTCTGCCCGGGAAGCCCGGGACCTGGCTTCCGGCGCAGCCACGGTCGCCGACCTTCTGAGCGGTCTGAGCCACAAGGCCGCCGAGGGCGACAAGGCAGTGGCCGCCATGCGTGCGATTGCCGCCCAGACCAACATGCTGGCACTGAATGCGGCCATCGAAGCGGCCCGGGCCGGGCAGAGCGGGCGCGGCTTCGCTGTGGTGGCCGATGCAGTCCGCAAACTTGCCGTCCAGGCACAGGAACAGACTCGGGCGATCGAGGAGCGACTGGCCGGGCTGTCGGACGGGGCTCTGCAGGGGGCAGAAGCCGTGCGGCGCCAACACGAAATCGCTGCCCGGCTGGAGGGAGCGCTTGGCGCCCTCGACGGGCGGACGGATGGCCTGGCCGGCGCCGCCGCCACCAGCGCCGAGCGGGCGGCCGCAGTCGAGAAGGAACTGCTCAGTCTGCAGGAACTGCTGAACCGATTGCAAAGCGAGGCGCCTGACCTGCCCGCCCAAGCAATCCGGCAGGCCGGTCAGGCTGCCAGTCAGGCCGCCGCCGGACACGCCAATCCGGCCCACATTGAAACGATGCTGGCCCATATCGCGGCCGAAGCGCGCAACATGGCCTTCGAAGCTGCGGCCAACGCCCTGGCACTGCACGAGATCGTCTTGTCCGCCGAATCGCTGAGCGCTGGCGCTGGCGAGTACGCCGCAAAGGCCAGCGCCTGGGGACAGGACGTGACAACCGCCGCCGTCCTGCTACAGGAAGAAGTGGAACCGGGCGCAGAAATCCTATGAGCAGGAAATAATAAGCCATACCCCGAACACTGGGGGTATGGCTTATTGTCTTGCGTCCGAAAGGA
>JARBUG010000172.1 GCA_029239785.1 Symbiobacteriaceae bacterium
GAATCAATCGGGCTGGTTCTTTTTAGTCCTTAACAAATCTTGCGCCGAATCCGATAAGGGTGGTAATGGGTCGCGCCCCCCGTGAGGTGAGCCGGTTGCGCATCACGCATAACATCCCCGCACTGCGGAGCTGGCGGACGCTGACAGAAGTCAATCAGGCCGCCGAGAAGTCGATCGAACGGCTCAGCTCGGGCCTGCGCATTAACCGGGCCGGCGACGATGTTGCCGGGCTGGGCATCGCCGAGCGCATGCGCTCGCAGATTCGGGGCCTGAACCAGTCCATGCGCAACATTTTGGACGGTATTTCGGTGGTGCAGGTGGCCGAAGCCTCGCTCGGCGAGGTCTCAGGCATGCTTCAGCGCGCACGTGAACTGGCGGTGCACGCCGGCAACGGCATCATGACGCCGGAGCAAAAGGCGCAGCTGCAGCTGGAGCTGGACCATATTCTGACCGAGGTCAACCGGGTGGCCGACAGCACCGAGTTCAACGGCCGGAAGCTGCTGGGCGGCACCAGTAACGAAGTGGCTGGTGCGGTCGATGCGCTCCGCCGCTCCTGGCTGGCGGGCGCCGAACAGTTGATTGATACCTACTATGGGCTCCGGGGCGACGGGGCGGAAATCAGGATCATCTTCGATGAAAGCGGGTCGCATCCCGCCTTCGTGCGTGGCCAGGATGATGGCACGGGCAGACTGACCAACCTGGAGTTACATATCAACCTGCAGATGATGCAGAATTTGACTCTGCCTAACGGCGGATCGGCGCCGCAGTATGCCGACCGGATCATCGCCCACGAGCTGGTCCATGCGACGATGGACCGGACGATGAACGTGGTCGCGCTGCCGAGCTGGTTCAAGGAGGGCGCCGCCGAGTTCATTCAGGGCGCCGATGAGCGGCTGCGCACTGATCTGGCGGCTGCGGGCGGTGTCGCGAATCTGGTCAGCCAGATCGACACCTTTGAAGGCAACAGCGCCGACTATTCCGCAGGTTACGCCGCCGTGAAGTATCTGCATAACCAGATCATCGCCGCGGGCGGTGCCGGCATTCGCGACCTGTTTGACCGGCTGGAGGCGGGCGATACGTTCGACGCTGCGATCGCGGCGACGGCGCGGAGTGCGACGACCGGGATCAACTTTGTGGGGCAGGCTGATTTTCTGACCGAGTTCAAAGCTGCGGCCCACGGGCAGGCCTTCATTAACGGCCTGAACCTCCTCGATGCCGACCCGGGCGCGGTGGTGCCCGGCATGACGGCCGAGACCGTGGTGCCCGATACCGACACGAACACCTGGAACCCGCTCCAGCACTTTGCCGAAGTCTGGCCGGCGAACAGCGCGCTGCGCAAGGTGGAGCCCATCAGGCTGCAGGTCGGGCCGAACCTGGGCGAGGCGATCGATGTGCCGGAGTTGCTGGCGGGTACCTACGAGCTGAACCTGGTCGGGGTCGACCTGGTGAATGATGCGGAGGGCGCCCTGGGGCAGATCGACGATGCGATCCACGGCGTGGTGGGGCTGCGGTCGGAGCTGGGCGCCATTCAGAACCGCCTGGAGCATACCTACAATGCGACGGCCCTCCAGGCGGAGCAGCTGATCGGGGCGGAGTCACGTATTCGGGAGCTGGATTTTGCGGCGGAGATGACGCACTTTGTGAAGCAGCAGCTGCTGGTGCAGACCTCGTCGGCCATGTTGGCGCAGGCGAATGTGATGCACCGGGATGCGCTGCGGGTCCTGCTTGGGGCGTAGACTTTTGCGTAGCGCGAAAGACCCGGCATCCTTTTTTGGGGATGTCGGGTCTTTGTTCCGCTTTGGCCGTGAAATCAGCGGCAGATAATCACGCCTCCGGCTCCGGTTCCTTCGGGACGGGCGATGTGACAGCCCCCCGGTCCGGGCGCCCGGTCTGGCGCTCATAGCAGGACCCGCAAATGCGGAAGCGATACCCCGGCGCCAGCTTCCGCCCGCAGATCTTGCACCCGCCCAGGCTGAGACCCCGGGCCAGCGCCCGGTTCATCATGGTGGCGATATGGTTACGGTTCTGCCGGACCCGGTACTCGCCGGCCCGGCACTGCACGCCCCGTCGCAGCAGCCAGAGGCAAAGCTCATGCTCCTTCAGCGACCGCTCTGCCTGCTGCAGGTCGGTGTCTGACTCGATCTCCGCCGGGGGCCGCTCGGGACCGGGCGCCCGCTTGCCCGCTTCGAGGGCGGCGACCACCGACTGCCAGTAGGACTGGCTTTCACGGCTGACCGGGGCGGTGATCAGCATGTAGGCCTCTTCCAGGTTATCTTCCAGGCGGGGCGGCAGAAGGCGGGCGAGCTCCGTCATCTGCTCGAGCGGCGCGATTTTAACGAACGGCGGCAGCAAGGGCTCAGCTAGCTGCTGCCAGACCTGCAGCCGCTTATGGAGCCGGCCTGAGAAGAAGCGCAACTGCTCCACCGTCGGCTGCAAGTAGGCGCTGACCACCGGGGCGGGCGGCTCCAGTGCCGTCTCCAGGATGTACTGGTGGGCAGCCGGCGAGGTGCTGCCGTACCAACCCGCCTGCGACAGGCCGAACCGGCCCGCCCGTCCGATGATCTGGAGCACCTCATCGGCCCGGAGGAGGCGCTCCATGCGGCCATCGTACTTGGCCGCCTCGGTCAGAAAAACGTGGTCAACGGGAAAGTTGATGCCCATGCCAATGGCGTCGGTCGCCACGACGAAGGGGCACTCGCCGCTGCGGACACGACGGGCCTGCTCCCGCCGCACGTCTGGCGGCAGGGCGCCGTAAATGACTGCACAGGGCTTTTTGTGGACCGCCTCGATCTCCGCCTTCAGCCGCAGGACGGCGGTGCGGGAGAAGGCGACTACCGCCGAGCGCTCGGGCAGTTTGTCGAGCGGCACCGCATCCGGCAGGGGGCGGAGGGGGACCAGACGCTCGTTCCGCTTGATTTCGACCTGGTCGCCCAGGGTGTCGAACATTTTGAGCAGAAACTCCTCGCCCTGGGGCGCCGCACAGACGTGGAGCTCGTCGGTGTTGGCCTGGACCAGGGCGCGCAGCCAGGCCCAGCCGCGGTCGGGGTCGCCGACCATCTGGGCTTCGTCGATGACCACCACTTCATAAGTATCGTGCGGAAACATTTCGGTGGTCGCCGCCACCACGCGGGCGCCTTCGACGGGGACGAACTCCTCGCCCGTCAGCAGGTTGGTGGGGCAGCCGGCATCGTTCAGCCGCTCGGCGGCTTCCCAGGCCAACAGGCGCAGGGGCGCCAGGTAGAGCCCTTTGTTCGATGCGGCCAGCCGGGCCAGCGCGTGGTGGGTCTTGCCAGAGTTGGTCGGGCCGATATGTAGGGTGACGTGGCGGCGTCGGGGAGCGACCAGGTCGACGGCGAGCTGCCCGCTGAGCCGGTGCTGGAGCCGGTCGGCGGCTTCCTGGCGGCGCTGGACCTTCTCCGCCTTGGCCGCCGCCCCGGGACCACCCGAGAGGGTGGCGGAGGAGTAGCAGGTCCAGCCGAAGTGAGCCAGCCGCTCGATGATCAGGTCAAGCTCTTCCTGCAGTCCGATGCCCGTGGGGAGGTATTTGGCGATGTCGATGGGCCGGCTCGGGTCGGGGTTGTCGAATTGCACCTCGAGTTTCTCGGAGATGCGCTTGGCGATGCGGCGCAACTGGCCTTTGGGAATCAGCGCAATTCCTCCCGTCAGGGAAAAGTGACTCTCTCTGATAAGTCTGGCCAAAACGGGTCCTTTCAGAACCGAGTTACGCCAGATGCCTGCGATTTTCCTCCGTTGCGGTTTGCGCGCTGCGGGCGCCTGCGGTGGCAGGTAAGGGGCCAGTCCAGCGCCGCTTCCCCACCCGCCGGCACCTCTTCGATCACTTTTGCATGCTAACCCCCCGGAAGGCCATGCGCGGCTGGTCGGAGCGATGGAAAAACGCCGTTTCCAGGCTCTTTCCGGCTTCTCCGGCCATCCGCGCACGGTAAACGAAGGTACTGTCGTGCAAATGTGGGCGGAGAAGCCCGGGGCCGGGCGGGTGGCCGACGATGCCGCAACCGCCAACCAGATCATGCCCCAAAGTGGGGCCAAGCACTGCCACCCGTCTGCATGCAGGGTTTTGCCCGCCCATGTGGAAAGCCTCAATCGAGGTGAGATTGTGAAGCGCAACCTGCTACTTACGCTGGCTGCCATCGCCCTGGTCGCTGCCGCCGGCTGCAGCAAGCCCAAGCCCACGACCGATGCGCCCCCGGCCCCGGCGCCCCAGCAGCAGCCCCAGGCCCCCGTGACCCCCGCCCCCGAGCCGCCCAAGCAGGCCGAGGCGATCAGCGGGCCGATCTACCTGTTCGACAAACCGGCCAAACCCATCTGGGACGGCCCGGCCAGCGTCGTCATCGAAAACAGCCCCGGCGCCCGGCCCCAGGTCGGGCTGGAGCAGGCCGACCTGGTGGTCGAAGCGCTCTCCGAGTCCGAAATCACCCGCACCCTGGCCTTCTTCTGGTCAAAGCCGCTGCCCAAAATCGGCCCGGTGCGCAGTGCCCGCACCTGGCTCGTCGACATGGCCGACGCCTACCACGCGCCCTTCGTCCACTCCGGCGGCAGCATCGCGGCCCTCGTGCAGTTACGCGACGAATGGGGCCCCTCCAACATCGACGAAATCAACAACGCCGGCGGCTACTTCTACCGCAGTAACGACCGGCAGCCGCCCCACAACCTTTACATCAACACCGACCTGCTGGGCCAAGTCATCGCCGACCGCAAAATCGGCATGAAAAGCGTGCCCACCACGCCCCGGGCGCCCGAGAACGCCGCCGCCCCGGCTCCGCCTTCCGGCCAGATCATCTCCCGGGTGGATATTGACTGGCACCGGCTGCACACGCTCTCCTGGACCTGGAACGGCAAGGCCTACCAGCGCCTGGAAGATGGCGACACGCCCCACAAGGTCGAATCCGGCGCCACCGTCACGGTGCCCAACCTGGTCTTCCTCCAAGTCGACGGCGTCAACCAGGGCTGGGAGCTGGGCTGGGACCTCGACTACGCCCAGGGCGGCAAGGCCACGGTCGTAAGCGGCGGCCAGACCTGGGAAGGCACCTGGACGCTGACCGACGGCGGCTTCGCGCTCCAGCCAGCGAACGGCGCCAAGGTAGCCCCGCTGCTGCCCGGGCCGGTCTGGGTCCATCTCATTACAGACGAATCAAGCTTCGCACTAATCAAAGGTTGACGAACCCAGGGAATCCTGGCTATAATGAGCAAGAAGTTTGCATGAGAGGGGAATGTGCTGTGATCTGGATTAAGCTGCGCCTCATCCGCGCACAACTGCACAGTCTGCCCTCTCCGGTGCGCCCTCGGTAGCACAGGCCCTCTTTTTATGGACCTGAACGACCGCGGCCCTGGTGGGCTGCGGTCTTTTTGTGTCCAAAAAAGCGCCTCGGCCTGCCCACACTGGAGAGACGAGAACCGACCCACACACCTACCGGAGGGAACACCTAATGCAAGAACGGCTCGAAAGCACAGAGAAGAAGATCCAGCGGGCGTTTATCGTCGGGCTGGAGTTGCCCATTCGCCGCAGCGACGGCTGGAATGCTGATGAATCGATGGATGAACTGGAGCGGCTGATTGACACCGCCGGCGGCGTGGTCGTCGGGCGTGAAAAACAGACCCGCCCCAAGCCCGAAGTGGCCACCTTTATTGGCTCGGGCAAGGCGCAGGAGATCGAAGAGCTGCGCCGCCACCTGGAGTTTGATCTGGTCGTCTTCGATAGCGAACTGACGCCGACTCAGCAGCGGAACCTGGAGGAGATCATCGACTGCCAGGTCCTCGACCGCACGGCGGTGATTCTCGACATTTTCGCCCAGCGCGCCCGCACCCGGGAAGCCCGGGTCCAGGTCGAACTGGCGCTACAGAACTACCGCCTGCCCCGCCTGACCGGCAAGGGCATCGAACTCTCCCGCCAGGGCGGCGGCATCGGCACCCGCTTCGGCGCCGGTGAAACCAAGCTTGAAGTCGACCGGCGCCGCATTCGGGAGCGCATCGCGGCGCTCAAGGTGGAGCTGGAAGAGATCCGCATTCACCGCGCCCGGCTCCGCCAGGATCGGGCGGGCGGCGCCGTCCCCGTGGTGGCGCTGACCGGCTACACCAACGCGGGCAAGTCGACGCTGCACCGGGCCCTCGCCGGGTCCGACGTGCTGGCCGAAGACCGGCTCTTTGCCACGCTTGACGCCACCACCCGCCGGGTGGAGCCGCAGGACGCCGAGCCCTACCTGCTCGTCGACACCGTCGGCTTCATCCACAACCTGCCCACCTTCCTGGTCGCTGCCTTCCGCTCGACGCTGGAAGAGGTCAACGAGGCCGATCTGCTGCTCCACGTGGTCGATGCCGGCCATCTCAAGCGGGCCGAACAGATGCAGACCGTGGTCGACGTGCTGACCGAACTGGGCGCCGGCGCCCGCCCCACCCTGGTCGTTTACAACAAGGCCGATCAGGTGGAGCCCGGCGACCTCGAGCACCTGCTCACCCACACGCCCGGCTCGGTGGCAGTAGCCGCCGCCCTGGGCCAGAACCTGGATGGGCTCCAAAAGGCGATCCACGACGCCCTGCAGAACCGGCGGGAGACGCTGGAACTGCTGATTCCGTACGCCAAGGCCTCCTGGCTCGCCTGGGCCCACGAGCGGGGCCGCATCATCATGGAAGAGCACCAGGAGACCGGCACGCTGATCAAAGTGGAACTGGAACGAGGCCTTGCCGGCCGGCTGAAGGCCGGACTCGAACGCTAAGCCGCGTGGCTGCCCCACAGGGGCGCCGCGCGTGACACCACAGGAGGCAGCACCAAATCGTGCCTATTATCGAAGTAGATGATCTCAGCAAGGTATTTCGTCTGAACCAGAAGGAGCCCGGACTCAGAGGCGCCTTCAAGGCGCTCTTCAAGCCCAACTACACCGACAAGGTGGCCGTCGACCACCTCAGTTTCTCGGTGGACCCCGGCGAAATCGTCGGCTACATCGGCGTCAACGGCGCCGGCAAATCCACCACCATCAAAATGCTGACGGGCATTTTGGCCCCGTCTGGCGGCGCTGTGCGGGTCCTTGGCCGGGACCCGCACAGCCAGCGGGTGGCTAACGCCCGCGATATCGGCGTCGTCTTCGGGCAGCGGACGCAGCTCTGGTGGGACCTCGCCCTGATCGAATCGCTCAATCTGATCGCCAAGATCTATGAGGTGGAGCCGGCCCGCTACAAGCAGCTGCTCGACCAGTTCTCCGAAACGTTGGAGCTGGACGAGCTGCTCAAAGTCCCCGTCCGCCAGATGTCCCTGGGCCAGAAAATGCGCGCCGAACTGGCGGCCACCCTGATTCACGAGCCAAAGGTCGTCTACCTCGACGAGCCGACGATCGGCCTGGACGTGATGGTCAAGGAGCGGATTCGGGAGTTCATCAAGCAGCAGAACCGGGAGAAGCAGACCACCGTCATCCTCACCACCCACGACCTGGGCGACATCGAGGAGCTCTGCCAGCGGGTGATCATCATCGACGCGGGCAAGGTGATTTACGACGGGCCAATCTCCACCATCAAGGACCGCTTCGGCAAGTACCGCACCATCACGTTCGAAACCGGCTCCGCCAGCACCGCCGGTCTGGCCCTGCCCGACGGCACCGAACTGGTTGCTAACGAGCCCCGCAAGCTGGTCGTCCGGTTCGACCGGACCCGCACCACCGCCAGCCAGGTGGCCGGCGCCCTCATGGAGCAGGCCGACGTGGTCGACTTCTCGCTGGCCGAGCCCGACCTGGAATCGATCATCAAGCAGATTTATAGCGGCGCCCTGCGAGAAGAGGTGGCGGTCTAGCATGCGATCGCTCCGCCGTTATTGGCGCGTTTACAGCGCCTTCGCCGCCAACGCCGTCAAGCTGATGATGGCCTATTCGGTCTGGTTCTGGGTCGAGCTGTTGGGCCAGATCTTCATGCTGATCATCTTCGTCTACTTCTGGAAAGCGGTTTATGCCAATACCGAAACGGTCAGCGGCATGCGCGCCGCCGAGACGCTGAACTACATCCTGATCGCCCAGATTGTGGCGCCGCTCGTCCGCTGGTCGCTGATTCTGGACATTGGCGGAGCCATCAGGCAGGGTACCGTGGCGATTGAATTCACCCGGCCGGTCGACTTTCAGGCCCGCTGGTACGTGGAATGGACGTCGCAGATGCTCTTTCAGGCCATTCGCCTGGCGCTCCCCCTGGGCGCCGTGGCGATGATCTGCTTCGGCCTGCGCCTGCCGGCCGACCCGGCGGTCTGGGGGTACTTTATCGTCTCGTTCCTGCTGGGCAACGCCGTACTCTTCTGCTTTGACTGGGCCTTTGCATGCCTCGCCTTCTACACCACCGAGGCCTGGGGGCTGCACATCCTGCGCGAAGGCGTGGCCGCCTTCTTCAGCGGGGCGCTGCTGCCGCTCCAGATGCTGCCGGGCTGGCTCCAGAAAGGTGCCGCCTTCCTGCCCTTCGGCCAGGCGCTGAATGCACCCGTCTCGATTCTGACGGGCATCACGCCCGTTTCGCAGGCGCCGGCGGTCATTGGCACGCAGCTGATCTGGCTGGTCGGACTCTTCCTCTTCTCACGATTCTTCTTTGGCGTGGCCTCCCGCAAGGTCACCGTGCAGGGGGGTTAACCGCCATGCGAAAACTCAAGCGCTATGCATCGCTCTACTGGCTTTTCCTGCTCCAGCGC
Organism: Symbiobacteriaceae bacterium; assembly: GCA_029239785.1. Classification (GTDB taxonomy): domain Bacteria; phylum Bacillota; class Sulfobacillia; order Symbiobacteriales; family Symbiobacteriaceae; genus JARBUG01. Next base: position 8,666 of record JARBUG010000172.1, read on the forward strand.
TTCAAGGTGCTCATGGAGTACCGGGTCAACTTTCTCATTGGTGCATCATCGACGATCTTTATTCAGGCGGCCAGTCTGATGACGGTCTGGGTGGTGATGGGCCAGGTGCCGAGCCTGAACGGCTGGACCATCGATGAGATCTTCATGATCTACGGGCTGCTGACGCTGGCCAAGTCGATCAACCATATGTTTGCCGACAACCTGTGGACGTTGGGGCACGAGTACATCCGGCCCGGCGGTTTTGACCGGTTCCTGGTCCGGCCCATCAACCCGCTCTTCCATCTGTTGGCTGACCGGTTCTGCCATGACGGCATCGGTAACTTCCTGGTGGGTCTGGTGCTGGTCATGCGGGGGTTCGAAAACCTGTCCATCCCCTGGAGTCTGGGTAACATCGCCTACCTGGTGCTGGCGGTGCTGGCCGGCGGGTCGATCTTCATCGCCCTGAACCTGATCACGTGCGTCACCTCGTTCTGGATCATGAACTCGGTCCCCGTCACGCTGGCCGTCTTCCAGACCCACGAGTTTACGAAGTACCCCCTGAACATTTATGGAAAGATGATCGGCGTTGCGATGACCTGGCTGATCCCCTACGGTCTGGCCTCGTACTACCCGGCCAGCTATCTGCTGGGGCGCGACGTCGGGTACATGGCCTGGGCCATGGTGCCGGTGGCGGCGGTGCTGCTGGCTGCCGGCTACCGCTTCTGGCTCTTCGGGCTGAAGCATTATGGCGGGACCGGATCTTAGCGATTCATATATTGTTAAAAGTCTCCTGTGCTGGTACCATGAAGTTTACCGTCTCTTTCGTGAGATGACGGATGGAAGCCGAGCATAGGAGTGTTGGGTCGTGGCAGTTACGGTCCAAAGCGGGATTGCGGCACGGATTTCAAAGCAGGAGACGCAGTCACAGCAGGTCTTTGTCGTTCTCAATTGTATGTTCGGTGCCGTAGTTGCCTTGTGGCTGGCTCGCATCGACCTGATGGCCGGCCTCGGCTGGGGCGGGGTCCATTTTGTCGCATCGATGGTCCCCACGGTGCTCCTCTTCCGCAAGGCGCGGCCGACGGTAGTC
>JARBUG010000173.1 GCA_029239785.1 Symbiobacteriaceae bacterium
GTACTTGCGGGTGTACCCTTCAGGGATAGGGGAGTAGGTGACGGTGGCGCTGGTCAGATCGATGTGAGCCAGATGGTTCGCATAACCGCCAAGCATCATGTTCATACCTCCTGTGAATGGGTCTGCCTTCTCCTTAAGCATGATTCATGCCAAGGGGCGGGCGCGGGAGTTATTTGGCCGCGGATTTCACGGATTGCGCGGATTTCGGGGAGACGCGGATTGACCTGGCCTTACGGTCAGGCCAGGTCAAGTCAACTGAGTTATTCATCAATTTGATGACCGGAAAATCCGTGTTGCCCCCAAATCAGCGTAATCCGCGAAATCCGCGGCAATATAAATGTCCGGCATGAAACACCTGTCGCGAGACACGTGTCTCACTTGACCTGCCGACCCAGTCGGATATCGTACAGTTCCAGCTTGCGATAGAGCGTAGAGCGGCTCATGCCGAGCGCCCGGGCCGCGGCGGCAGCGTTGCCGCCCGCCAGCGCAAGGGCATCGCGTATACGGTCTTCCTCGCCGTGGTCGCTGGGCAGGGGCAGGGTCGGCCGGGCCAGTGGTGCCATGGGCAGCAGGCTGGCGGGGTCTTCGCCCAGGGCGTGGGCCTGTTCGGCCAAGTTGAGCAGTTCCCGCACATTTCCGGGCCAGGCGTAGGCCGTGAGGCGCTCGCAGGAGGCGAGGCTGAGCGCCGGGGGCTGGGCGCCCAGGCGGCGGTAACCGTGCTCGAGCAGGGGCAGGATATCTTCCCGGCGTTCCCGCAGGGCCGGAAGGTGCAGGGGAACGACGTTGAGCCGATAGTAGAGGTCATGGCGGAAGGCGTTCTGTGAGAGCATCTCCGTGAGCGGCCGGTTGGAGGCCGCAATCACCCGGACGTTGACCGGCGTGGGATGGTGACTGCCGACCCGCACGACTTCCCGCTCCTGCAGCACCCGCAGCAGCGATACCTGCGCCTCAGGCGGCAGTTCGCTCACTTCGTCCAGGAAGAGGGTGCCGCCGTTAGCTGCTTCGACCTTGCCCGGGGCGCCCTTGGGGTTGGCCCCGGTAAAGGCGCCGCCCACGTAGCCGAAGAGTTCGCTGAGAATCAGGTTGGGCGGCAGGGCGCCGCAGTTTATGGCGACGAAGGGGCCGGTTGCCCGGGGGGAGGCCCGGTGTATGGCCCGGGCCAGCACTTCCTTGCCGGTGCCTGTCTCGCCGGAGATCAGCACCGTGGAGTCGCTGCGGGCAACCCGCGCTGCCCGTTCCAGGACGGCGAGCCAGGCGGGATTGGTGCCGACGAGGCCGTTGGCGGGCAGAGGCGGGTTGGCGCCGGCGCCCGACAGGGCTTTGTAGGGAGCGGACCTGTTCGCCTCCGGCGGCGACGCCTCACCAGTCTCCCGGTGGGGCCGGGTTGCCTCCAGAAATGCCAGGCGTGCTTCAATCGCCCGGACGGCGCCCATGACAGCCATCTCGGTGTGGGCGGTAATCGTCATGTAGCGGCCCGAAAGGTCGAATATGCCCACCACTTCGCCCGTTACGGGGTGCCGAATCGGCGCCGCCACACACGACCACAGGTGCAAATGCCGCACATAGTGCTCGGTGGCGAAGATCGTTACCCCGGTCTGCTCGGCCAGGGCCGTGCCCATGGCGTTGGTGCCGGAAATCTTCTCGTGCCAGTCGGACCCAGGGGCCAGCCCGATGCTCTCGGCTGCCGCCCGGGCGGCAGCCGGTCCATCGACGAGAAGGACCCTGGCCGCGGCATCGCACAGGACAAGCACCTGGTCGCTGCCCGCAAGGGCGTGCTGCAGGTCGTTCATGACCGGCCCCGCGGCCGCCAGCAGGGGGGCGTTGCGGGCGTGGGCATCCTGCAGGCACTGGGTGCTCCACACCTCGCCGCCCGGGTTCTTCTCAGGTGAGAGGCCGGCCTGAAGGCTCCGTTCCCAGGACCGGAGGACCGGCGGCCTGACGCCGTCTGGCGCCTGCGCCCCGCTGTGAAAGGAATGCCAGCCACTGCGGACCAGATCCACGTTCTGCCGAATCTCCTGCCACGAAGCGTCCACGGTATGCGCCTCCTGCTCTCACGGCACCTTTCCGTATCGGTTTCTCATCCACATTTCGAGGGACTGTCGGACGACCCTTCCGGTCGCCAGAGAAATGAGCATCCTGTGCTTCACTATCCCAATGGACTATAAAAGCGAACGCCATGGGATTTGGGGATTGTCCTGGTCATCTTCGCGCGCTAAAGTGGTTATAACAACATAACCATTCTGCGGCGACTGCGCAGGTGAAGGAGGTGTGATCCAATCATGCTTGATCCAGCCAGCCCCTTGCCGCTGTACGCGCAACTCAAGGACGCCCTCCGCCGTGAAATCGAGCAGGGGCGGTTTCCCGTGGGTGCAGCGATTCCGCCGGAGCGGGAACTGATCACCCGTTACGGTGTCAGCCGGATCACCGTGCGGCAGGCCTTGGCTGACCTCGAGGCAGATGGATACCTGATTCGGAGACATGGGAAAGGTACTTATGTCGCCCCTCGTGATCGCAGTGCCATTTCAGAATCCTTATCGGAATTAACGGGACATCTGGAAGAACTTCAGCGGCGGGGGCTGGAGCCGCAGGTGGAAGTGCTCGTGCTCGCCCGACGGCCTTTGCCGGACGAAATCGCCGGCGCACTGCAAAGGCCCGCCGGGGCCGAGAGTTGGTTCGTGCACCGTCGGGTCAACGTAGGCGGGGCGCCGCTCATGCTGTCTGAGGTCTGGCTGCCATCCGACCTGGGCATCGAACTGAATGCTGAACGGCTCCAGGGCGTAGGCATGGCGCAGCTTCTGACCGAGCATGGCCGCCCGCCGGCGTGTGGCACCCAGCGCATCGGCGCCCAGGTAGCCGGAGCCGCTGAGGTCGGCCTGTTGGAGGTCCCGCCGGGCGACGCCGTCTTGCGGGTAGTCCGGGTGATTACCGGCGCCGATGGGTTGCCGCTGGTCTGGTTCCGGACTCTGTACCGGGCCGATCGTTACGAATACGAAGTTGAACTGAAACGAAGGAGATAGACCGTGGGAACTTCAGCCATCATGATCTTTCTGCTCGCCATTGTTGCAGGCGTTCTCGGCTCCATGATGGGACTGGGCGGCGGCATCATCATCGTGCCGGCCCTGACGCTCATGTTCGGGTATGATTTTCGCACGGCGGTGGCGGCAAGCACCGTATCGGTCATCGCAACATCGACGGGCGCCGCTGTTGCCTACCTGCGGGATCGCCTGACCAACACCCGGGTTGCCATGTGGCTCGAAATGGGCACCGCCTCGGGCGCCATGACCGGTGCGGTCCTGGCCGGCGCCTTGAACGCCAAGTTCTTGTTCTTCCTGTTCTCGGCGCTGCTGACCTACTCGGCCTACTCCATGTGGCAGGTACGCAAGTCGGAATTGCCCGAAGGGGTTCAGCCAGATGCGATCTCCCGGCGCCTGCAATTGGCTGGGTCCTACTACGACAAGGTGTTGGGCCGTACCGTCGACTACCAGGTAACGCGCACCGGCCTCGGCCTCTTCCTGATGTACTTTTCCGGCGCCGCCGCGGGCCTGCTGGGTATCGGGGCGGGTATTTTCAAGGTATTGGCGATGGATCAGGTGATGAAGATGCCGATCAAGGCGTCTACGGCAACGTCCAACTTCATGATCGGTGTGACGGCGGCTGCCAGCAGCGTGGTCTACTTCGTGCGCGGCGATGTACGGCCCGAAGTGGCCGGGCCAGTAGCGCTGGGTGTGCTCGGCGGGGCGATGCTTGGCACCCGCATCATGGTCCGCATGAAGGGCACCACGATTCGCAAGCTCTTCATTCCCATTCTGCTGATTGTGGCTGTGCAGATGTTCTGGAAGGGGTTGGGCCAGTAATGGAGATGACCCGGGGCAAGGAGAGTCGTGTCGACTCGATGGAGATAGTGCTGGCCCGGCTCCTGCGGGTCGGTTCGATGATTGCAGCCGGCCTGATGGCCGTTGGGATCTTGCTGATGGTGGTTGGGGTAGGGTTTGGCGGCGCTGTGATTCAAGCGGGCCTGCTGACGCTGGTATCGACCCCGGTGATCCGGGTGCTGGCGGCCATGGTGGTCTTTCTGCGGGAGCGAGATTTTCTGTTCGCAGGCTTCTGCGTGGTCGTGTTCGTGTCACTGGCCGTCGGAATGGTAATTGGTAACTTAGAATAAACTTTATGTAAAATACCTGGCCGGAAGGCCAGGTATTACACATTGCAGGAAATAAGTGTCGCTCAGTGAAACCTTATGTTATGTAGATCGTCTAATTAGATGACTGAACTATATGCTAAGGGGTGTCTGGGGCTTGAAACGCACAGCAGCGGCAATGGCCCTTCTATTTGTGGTCGGCACGCCAGGTACGGGTCTGGCGGCTACGTTGAAAAGTATTGATCAGGACGGGCTCAACTTGCGGTCGGGGCCAGGGACGACATATCAGGTGGTATCGACCCTGGCGGCCGATCAGTCGGTCAAGGTGCTCGATGCCAAGGATGGCTGGTACAAGGTTCGGACCGAGTCCGGGGCAGAGGCCTGGGCTGCCGGCTGGGTCAGCCGGGTGAGTTATGAGGACGAAGAGGTTTACGCTGTTGTCGATACGGATGTGCTGAACTTCCGGAAGGAGCCGAGCATGAGCGGGCAGGTGCTGGCCGTGCTGAAGACGGGCGAGCGCCTGCGGCTGATGGAGGTCGTCGGGGAGTGGTGGCGGGTCCGCCGGAGCAGCGGCGTGGATGGCTGGGTGAACGGGAAGTTCATGAAGCGGGAAGCCCAGCAACCCGGCACGCAGCAACCGGGCGCTCAGCAACCAGGGACCCAGCAACCGGGGACCCAGCAACCGGGGACCCAGCAGCCCGTCACACCACCCCCGGCCAAGCCGCCCGTGGTGGAGACGCCGGCTCCGGCGGCCCCCAGTTGGGCGGTACCGGTCCTTGCCGCCCTGCCCCCGGCCCCGTCTGTTCGCCCCACCGGGGCCAAGCAGGTCGTCGCATCCGCTGCCGCTACGGTTTACTTAGGGCGCAGCACTGTGGCCTTTGACCCCGTCGACAAGGTCAAGCCGGGCGAAAAGCTGAAGTTCCTCGATGCCGCTGAGGGCTGGGTCAAGGTGGAGACGCCCCGCGGCCTGAAAGGCTGGATACCGGGGACAGCCGTCGCAGTGACGGAGGGGAAGCTCGCCTACCAACTCAAGGAGGGCGCCTGGTCGCTTTCCTACGCGCCCGTGGCGCCCGGTGCGCCGGCCCCCGCCGCCCCGCCCACGGCCCCCGGCGTAACCGCCAAGGAGCAACGCGTCGTGCGTGACGCCGACGGCCTCAACCTGCGGCAGACCGCCAGCGAGTCCGGCAAGAAGGTCGCTGTCCTGCCGCAGGGCGAGATTCTCGAGGTGCTGGACCGGGAAGTGCCCTGGCTCTGGGTCAAAACCGCATCCGGTCGGATCGGCTGGGTCCACGGTGCCTACACGGACCCCTACGGCACCCCGCCCCCGGCTGCCCCTGCGCCAGCCCCCAAGCCCACCCTGACCGCCACTCTCACCACGCCAACCCCGGGCGCCCTCCAGCTCGAGATCACCTCGGCGGACAAGCCTCTCGCCGAACCCAGACCCGATGGCAACACCCTGCTCATCCCGGTCATCACCGGCGAGACGGCTACCGCCGCCATCCCGGTGGGCTCCGGCGGGGCCCGTGAACTGGCCCTCACCCCGACCGGCGTCGCACTCAGCCTCGACGCCATGCCCAGCCTCCAAATTCTCGAAAAGTCGCCCTCGCGCATGGTGGTACTGCTCAGGCCGGCGGTGGCGGGCGTCACCGTCAAAGCCCTCTCTGACCGCACAGTCTACAACTTCCAGGTGAGCGGCCCCATGCTCCCCCGCACCCGGGCCGCCGGTGCCAACGTGGTCGTCGAATTCCCCGGGGCCATCGACCAGGTCGGCAGCAAACTGCCAGCGGGCGTCAAACTGGAACCCACAGCCAAGGGCCTCCAGGCGACCGTCGCCTCGCGCCAGCCCTACTCGCTCAAGCGGACCGACGGTGGCTTTGAACTCCACCTGTACCAACCCGGGCTGACCGGAAAGACCATCGTGCTCGACCCCGGCCACGGTGGGCCCGACGGGGGCGCCGTCAACAACAGCCTGGGCATTCGCGAGGCCAACATCAACCTCCAGATCTCGCTGCGGCTCCGGGCCCTGCTGGCCGCCAAGGGCGCCACGGTACTCATGAGCCGCATCAGCGACGTCCGCTCGGTGCCCGCAGCCATTCTGGCGGCCGGCCCGCAGGATGACCTGACCCACGTCGACCTGGGCTACCGGTCCCGCATCGCCAACGAACTGAAGGCCGACGCCTTCATCTCCGTCCACAACAACTGCTGCTCCGGAAGCGGCACCGAGACCTACTACACCTCGGGCATCCTCAATGGCGAGCGGAGCGGCACCCTGGCCCGGCTCATCCAGCAAGAGCTGCCCAAAGGACTGGGGTCCACCAACCGGGGCGCCATGGACGACCTCATGTATGTGACCCGTACGGCAGACGGGCCGGCGGTGCTGGTCGAGGTCGGCTTCTTAAGCCACCCGGTGGAAGGCGCAAAGCTGAAGACCTCGGCCTATCAGGAGCAGGCGGCGCAATCGTTGGTGAAGGCGCTGGATCGCTTTTTCGCCGAACGGACTGAATAAGCAGATGACGAAGGGCACGGCGCTGCGCCGTGCCCTTTTCCCACCTCGCACATCCTCCGCAAGGAGGAGGTACATAAAACCGGTTGGTGCTTTCGGGCCATGCTTTGGAGCCAAGAGCAATCTTTCAACCCGGCGGGCGACGGAGTATACTCATACAAACAGGGCCAATTACAGGAACGAGTCTTTCCAATCAGCCTACTTGTACGAATGGAAGGGGTCAGCTACCTATGCGACTGTCCGCTCGGGCCAGGGCCATGTCCCCGTCGCCGACCATGGCGATCGACGCCAAAACCAAGCAGATGATGGCCGAAGGGATCGATGTCGTCAACTTCTCGGTCGGCGAGCCTGACTTTGATACGCCGGAACACATCAAGCAGGCAGGCATCAAGGCGATTACCGAAGGGCAGACCAAGTACACCCCTGCGGCCGGCACACTTACGCTCCGTAAGGCCATCTGCGAGAAGCTGCTCAAGGATAACGGCCTGGCATACAAACCGGAGCAGATCGTCGTCTCCAACGGCGCCAAGCAGTCGCTCTACAACGCCTTCCAGGTTCTGCTCGATCCCGGCGACGAGGTGATCATTCAGGCCCCGTACTGGGTCAGCTACCCCGAAATGGTCAAACTGGCCGGCGGCGTGCCGGTCGTCATCGAGACGAACGAGTCCAACGGCTTCAAAATGACGCCCGACATGATTCGGCCCAAGCTGACGCCCCGCACCCGGGCGATCAACCTGAACAGCCCCAGCAATCCCACCGGCGCCGTCTACACCCGGCAGGAGCTGGAAGCGCTCGCCAACTTCGCCGTCGAACACGACCTCATGATCGTCACCGATGAGATGTACGAAAAGCTGGTTTACGGTGGCGTCCAGCACATCTCCATCGCCTCATTCTCGGCCGAAGTGAAGGCCCGAACCATCACCGTTAATGGCATGTCGAAGGCGTTTGCTATGACAGGCTGGCGCATGGGGTACACTGCTAGTGAAACGATTTACGCCAAGGCGATGGCCGACCTGCAGTCGCAGTCCACCTCTGGCGCTTCCTCGATTTCGCAGGTGGCCGCGACCCAGGCCCTGGTTGGGCCCCAGGAACCCATTGAAGTGATGCGGCAGGAGTTCGACCGCCGGCGGCAGCACATGATGGAGCGGATCAACCGCATCCCCGGCTGGAAGGTCGCCGTCGCTCCGGAAGGCGCCTTTTACCTCTTCCCGAGCGTCAAGGACGTCTTCGGCAAGACAATTCGTGGCCGGACGATCAACACGTCCGACGACCTGGCAGCCGTCATTCTCGAAGAGGCCCGGGTGGCCGTGGTGCCCGGCAGTGGCTTCGGTGCGCCGGACTTCATCCGGTTCTCATACGCTACTTCGATGGAGAGAATCGAAGCAGGTCTCGATCGGATTGAGTCGCTTATGCAGGAAGCTCATTAGCAGCAGACGAAGAACCCGATGGGCTTGTCCCATCGGGTTCTGTTTCAACATTTTAGGCTTGGGGGTTATCAAGTTGGACTTTGCAGGAAAGCACGTAGTGGTGGTGGGGATTGGCGTCTCCAATATGCCACTGATTCGATATCTGCTGGGCAAGGGCGCGCGGGTAACGGCCTGCGACCGTAAAAGCGAAGCCGACCTGGGCGAGCGGGCGGCTGAGCTGCGCCGGCAGGGCGTCGACCTCTCCACCGGCGACGGCTATCTGTCACCGCTGGCGCAGCATGACGTGATCTTCCTGACGCCGGGCATTCCAAAGCATCTGCCCGAAATCCGGGCGGCCCGGGAGCGGGGCGCCGCCATTTTCGGCGAGATTGGCCTGGTGCTGGCGAATGTGAAGGCGCCGGTCATCGGCATTACCGGCAGCGCCGGCAAGACGACCACTACCACACTGGTGGGCGAAATCATGCAGGCTGCTGGCCGTGAGACGTACGTGGGCGGCAACATCGGCACACCGCTGGTGGAGAAGAGCGAGTCGATTCCTGAAGATGCTGCCGTGGTACTGGAGTTGTCCAGCTTCCAGCTGCAGCTGGCCGGCGAGCGGAGCCCAAACATCAGCGTAATCACCAATATCACGCCGAATCATTTGGATGTCCATGCGGATATGGATGAGTACATCGCGGCCAAGCAGAACATCTTCCGGTACCAGAAGCCGGGCGATACGGTGATTCTGAACTACGATGATGAACTGGTGCGCACGTTTGCCGCCAATGCGCCGGCGCGGGTGGTCTACTTCAGCCGGAAGGGCGACCCCGGCACCGCGACCTGTGCGTATGTGGCTGATGATCAAATGGTCTGGCGGTACAAGAACCAGGAGTTCCCCACCCTCCGGCTCGATGAGTTGAAGCTGCCGGGCCTGCACAACCAGGAGAACGTGCTGGCGGCCATGGCGGCCTGCTACCTGGCGGGGATGGGCATGCATGCGATTCGATCGGTGCTGACGACCTTCACCGGGGTGGAGCACCGGATTGAGCCGGTGCGGGAGCTGAACGGGGCGAAGTGGTACAACGATTCGAAGGCGACGTCCCCCGCCGAGACGGTGGCCTGCCTCTCCACGCTGGCGGTGCCGATTGTGCTGATCGCCGGCGGGTCGGATAAGGGGATTCCCTTCGACCCCATGGCGCCTCTGGTGGCGCAGAAGGTGAAGGTACTCATCCTGACCGGTCCGACCGGCCCGAAGATCGAAGAAGCTGCGGTGCGCCACGGGTATAACCGGGTCATCTTCCGGGCGAAGGATATGGCGGAAGCGGTGCAGCTGGCTCACCAGGCGGCGGCCCCGGGCGATAACGTGGTGTTGTCGCCGGCCTGTGCCAGCTTTGATGCGTTCCGGAATTACGAGCACCGGGGTCAGGTGTTTAAGGAGCTGGTGCTGGGGTTGAAGTAGGGGTGCGCGTCCTTTGGCGGCGGTCCGGGCCCGGCCAGGGGCGTCGTCGCGGCGGGGCGGCTTACACATAGGTATCATCTTTGCTGCCGCAAAGATGGTGAACTAACGCCCCGAGGCTCCTCAACTCCTGACCAGACCCGGACCGCAGGCTATGCCACCACCAAACGTTTACCGGGGCGCCGGGGCGGACCAGTGTGTGCTGCGTTGGAACGGCGGTATTCGTTCGAACACCGTTCGGGTAATCACAAACATACGTTTGCTTCCTCCTCGGAATATCGTGTAAGATATATCGGAGGGGGTGAGCAGATTGGACCGAATCATCGCCCTGACCGACGCCAACTCCTTTTTCGCCTCGTGCCTGCAGGCGGCAGATCCAAAGCTCAAGGGGCGCCCGGTGGTGGTCGCCGGCGACCCTACGGCCCGGCGCGGGGTGATTTTGGCGGTCAGCTACGAAGCCCGGCGCCTTGCCCTGGGGCCTGTGCGCGCCGGTATGCCGCTTGGCCAGGCGAGGCGGCTGCTCCCGCCCGAGGTGGTTATCTGTGCGCCGGACCATCAGCTTTTCACGAACTACAGCGATCGCATGGCCGCCGTGCTGGAGCGCTTTTCACCCATCAACGAGCGCGCCTCGATCGATGAAGTATACTCGGATTGGACGGGCTGCGCCCATCTCTTCGGCAACGACCCAATTTGCATGGCCCGGCTGGTCAAGGAGGCCATCCGGAGCGACATTGGCATTACGGTCAGCGTGGGCATCGGGCGGTCGAAGGTGACGGCCAAGGTGGCTGCCGAACTGCAAAAGCCCGACGGCCTGACCCTGCTCACGCCCGAATCCTGGCGGGAGCGGGTCTACCCGTTGCCCGTGGGCGACCTGTTCGGCGTGGGGCCAAAAACGGTGCCAAAGCTGCAGCGAATGGGCATCTATACGGTGGGGGAACTGGCGGAGGCCGAGGCTGCCCGGCTGAACCGCATCATGGGCATATACGGGCCGCACCTGCGCGCCGCCGCCCGGGGCGAGGATCAGGAACCCGTGCGGCAACACTTACCCGAGGAGACCAAGTCGGTCAGCAACTCAACCACGCTGCCCCGCGACGTGGCCGGCCGGCGCGACCAGCGGCTGGTGCTGCTGGAACTGTCGGACCAGGTCGGGCGCCGCCTGCGGGCGCTCGGGTTTGCGGCCCGCACCGTCACCCTGCAGGTGCGGTATCCATCATTCGAGACGATCATCCGCTCACGCACGCTGTCGGCCCCATCGGAGTTGACCGATGTGATACACGCCACCGCCTGCCAGCTGCTTGATGAGCACGTGCCCGCCGGTCAGGCCGTGCGCCTGCTGGGGGTGGGCGTTCATAACCTGTCCAGGCCGGGGGCGGTGGCCGAGACCCGCACCCAGCTGACCCTGTTCGATCTGGAGCAGCGGGCGGAGTCGCAGGCGCATGCGCCGAAGCCGGTGGTGCCCGAGGCGAAACGGCGGACCGTTGATCAGGTGATGGATCAGATTCGTGAGCGTTTCGGCGGTCGGGCGATTATGCGGTCCAGCCAGCTGGAGCATCCGCCGGTGGACGGGGCCAAGCACTGGTAGGAAAGGAGGGCATCTATGGAGGTCAGGAAAGACCTGTGGGTCATTCATATGGACATGGATGCCTTCTTTGCATCGGTCGAGCAGCGCGACAACCCACGCCTGCGGGGCAAGCCCGTCATCGTGGGCGGCTCACCCAACAGCCGGGGCGTTGTCAGCACCTGCAGCTACGAGGCGCGCAAGTTCGGCGTTCACTCAGCCATGCCCTCGCGGGAAGCGCTCCGCCTCTGCCCCCAGGCGATTTTCGTGCCGCACCACTTCGAAAAGTACACGGCCGTCAGCCGGCAGGTGCGGGAGATCATGCGCCGCTATACGGACATCATCGAGCCGCTCTCGCTGGACGAAGCCTATATGGATGTAACGGGTCAGGACGCCGTCGCCATCGGGCGGGAACTGAAGGCGTCCGTGCAGCGGGAGACGCAGCTGACCGGTTCAGTCGGCGTATCTTACTGCAAATTCATGGCCAAGCTCGCTTCCGACATGGACAAGCCCAACGGGTTCACCGTGGTCGACTGGGACCGCGCCCAGGCAATGTTGCCCGATATGCCCGTGCGCAAGCTATGGGGCGTGGGGCCGGCCAGCGAGCAGGCGCTCAAGAAACTGGGCATTCAGACCTGCGGCGACCTGCTGCGCCACGACCCCGAGGTGTTGCGCCGCCACTACGGGCGCCGGGCCGATGAGCTGCTCCTGCTCGCATCGGGCATCGATTTCCGGGGAATTGAGGCGAATCATGAAATGAAGTCGGTGGGGGAGGAGACGACCTTTCCCCACGACCAGACTGACCGCGCCTATCTGAGCGGACTGCTGGAGCAAATGGCCGGGCGCCTGACCCAGGACCTGCAGCGGTATAACATGGCCTGTCGCACGGTGACAGTGAAGATCAAGTGGAACGTCTTCATCGAGGGTGGGCCGAAGGGTGGCGATTTCTTGCAGAACACCCGGAGCTATACCGTGCCCATGCCCACCGCTGATGCGGCGGAGATCGGGCGGGTGGCCCGCGAGATCTTCAGCCGCGTGGACTGGGAGGGGCGCAAAATTCGGCTGCTGGGCCTGCAGCTGCACAACTTTGTACAGCGGGGGGACCTGGTGCAGGCCCGGCTGCCGCTGTAGGGGGGCGCCCCGCTACCGGTCCACCCGGCCCCGCAGCGCCCGGTCCGCCCGCAGCAGCCCCGCCCCCTGCGCCCTCCCCGGCACCATGGGCAGCCACTCCGCCGTGGCCGCCAGCCGGGCCCGCACAGCCGCCGGCAACAAATGCGGCTCCATGCTCAGCAGCAGGGCCGCCGCCGCCGTCACGTGGGGCGCGGCCATCGATGTGCCGCTCATCCGAATGAACCCGCCGCCCGGCAGCAGGGAGATCACCCCCGCGCCGGGCGCAACCATATCAATCTCCTCGCCCATGCTGGAGAAGGGCGCCAGCCAGTCGCTCCGGGTGCAGGCTGACACCGCCAGCACTTCGCTGTACCGCCCCGGGAAGTCCACGCTGCCTTCCCGCCCATCGTTGCCGGCCGCGCCCACCAGCAACAGGCCTGCCCGCTCGACGTCGCGAATGGCTCGCTGCAAGGCACGGCTGGTCTTCATATCGGTGCCGAAGCTCAGGTTGATGATCTCCATGCCCTGCTCGGCGCACCAGTAGAGCCCCTTGACAATATCGCCAATGCGGCCGTAGCCCGTCTGATCGAAAATCTTGACGGGATGGATCACCAGCGTCGGCGCACGGAGGCAGTCTGCCCAGGCCCCGCCCGCCAGAGCGATAATGCCCGCCACGTGGGTGCCGTGACCGTTCTCATCTGACGGCGGTTCGCCCTCCCGCAGCAGGTTGATCCCCCGCCCGAGATGCCCCTTCAGGAGGGGATGGCTCAGGTCGACGCCGCTGTCAAGCATGCCCACCCGAATGGGACGTTCCCCTGTCGGCCGGGAGGCCACCTGGCGCCAGGCGGTGGGAAAGCCGGTCCGCCTGATATGCCATGGTGGCCGGCCGTTGCCGTACTCCACCCGCACCATACCGGTTTGCTCCTCCGCCCGGGGTGGCACCGCCATGGGGGCAGCCCCGTAGAATAAGGCAAAGGATGCGCCGCCTCTGAGCCTGCAAGTAGTGCATGGTACGACCGTTCCCGCCGATTTGCTACCGGGAAATTGGGGTGTATTTTCCAAAAACGGAACGTACGGGTTGACACGGGAATATGCGTTTGGTAATTTATGGGTATCGCTGGCCGCCATGAGGGGGAGGCTCCCGGAATGGATGACAAGCTGGAGATTACCCTGCGGGTTACCCTGAACCGGCCCGGCCTGGAAAAACAGCTTCGTCGGAAGGTGGAGAACGACACAGCCTTCTATATTCTGGGTATGATCCATGCCCAACTCCACGCCAGCTTTGGTGACGACCACTGCCAGGTGGATATGCTCTCTGCCACGGGCGTCAACCCGGAACTGATTATGGCCATGAACTCATTTCCCCGCAGGCACAAAAAGGCGCTGGATGCGCTGGAAGCCTGGGGCGAGGCGGTGGTGGAGGACCGCGACGTGCTGGAGGTTTTTCAGACCCTGCACGACGTGATCATCACCCCGCTGAGCGGCGGGCGCTGGCGAGTTGCCTACGCACGTCCCACTGCG
>JARBUG010000174.1 GCA_029239785.1 Symbiobacteriaceae bacterium
AGCATGCGTGGCCCGGGTGGGAAGGGTTCTTCTCGGAACCATTCGAGAGCAAGACGGCCCTGGCCTTCTGGGAAATCTACCCGTCGGCCGGCTGCCTGCAGGGCGTGACGGTGACAGATCTGACCGACTGGCTGCGGGAGCAGAGCCACTACGCCCTGGGGCAGGTGAAAGCGGAACTGATCCTGGGCAACCTGCCGGCGGATTTGACCCCGCAGCCCTACCAAACGGAGCGGGATGCCCTGGGCGTACAGAGCATCCGGCAGTTGCGAAGTCTGGCGGCGCAGTTGGGCGAAGTTCGTCAGCATCTGGCGCGGCTGGTGTCGGAGACCGACTACGAACTGACCAACCTGCCGGGAATCGACGTGGTGCTGGCGGCCGAGCTGATCGCCCTGGTGGGGGATGTGACCCGGTTTCCGACCGAAGCGAAGTTCCTGGCGTACACGGGCATCGCCCCGGTGACGCTGGGCAGCGGCGGGCACGAGAGCCGCCTGAAGTCGCAGTTCGGCCGGCGGGAGTTGTCGGCGCTCTTTCACCAGATTGCGAGCACGCAGTTGGCGGTGCACAAAGGGACCGGCGTGCCGCGCAATCCGGCGGCCAAGGCTTACTACGAGAAGCATCTGGGCGACCAGGCATGCCTTCCCCGGGCGAAGCGGGACCGGAAGCGGATGAAGAAGGCACTGCTGTCGCTGATGCGGGTGCAGGCAATCCGGTTCTACAGGCTGATGCGAAAGCAGAAGCTGGCGGCGATAGCCCGGCGGGCGCAGGAAGGGAAGGAACTGGCGTAGAACGAAGGCGGTGAACCTTCTGGGAATGAAGGCCACCGCCCACGATTACAGCTGAGGTTCTTCACAGGCAGGATACGTACAAGGGGAGCGTCTGGCAGCCTTGGACGCAGAACCTGTACACGTATGTCGGCAACAACCCGGTGCGATACACTGACCCGACCGGACATGCCTGTAAGGCAGCAGATGACTCATCGAGCGACTGCCCGAGTAGCGGTAGCGGGTCAGGTTACAAGACAGTGGCCTCTGATTTCGTCGACATGCAAGGGAATCACTGGTATAAGTACAGCGATGGGTCGGAAGGAGTCAAGTGCTGGAACGGAGCGACCAGCACACCATGTCCAGACAGATACCCAGACAAGAATAGTGTTCCAACTGGATACCAGTGTGTTGTGACCGGAAGCACATGTTCTGTGGCTCCACCCATTGACCCCGATTTTGTCTACGTCACTATTAATGTCCCGGCCGGTAACATAACTCTGATGCAGGATAGGAACGGCAACATTTATGTTACCCCTTCGGCCGGGGCGGGGATTGTCCCATACAGCGTCAGCGGGGGCATGGGATGGGTGGTGGCCGATACAGGCTCTAGCCTTGAAGATACTCTGTCGGGCGCAGGTTATGGGGGGTGTGGCACAGGGCTTGGCGTCATGGCTTGTGTGTCTCAGAGCGGGAACGGCAGCATTATGGTGTCTATCGGCTTTGAAACGGCTGTCTTTGACGTTTCGCAATCGGGAGGGTACACGGTTCTGATACGCAAGGACAGCAAGGAGTGACGCAAACCAGTTCATTTTTCCACAAGGAGGCAACGCAGTGGACCCAAGAATGATTGGCATACTGGTTGCATTGGTTGGGGTTGCACTTTTCGTTTGGCCCCCGTACTCGTTCATGAAGAGATTCTACCCGTTAAGTTCCCTGCCGACTCCGACCAAGGCACGACTCCATGCACTATTGGTAATTTCCATGGGCGTGTTCATTATCTATCTAACACGGTCCACATAAGCCTTTGTCTTCGTCCCTTAAGAGCAGAGCCTAGAGCGCCCATACCTAAAGGAACGGGGACGTGCCCTCTGACTGAGGCTGCACGTCCCTTCCTTTTGAAGCATAGCCCCCGCCACAACCAAAACCCGCCTGTGAGCCCTTCTGGACCTTCGGAGGAGCGGCGGGCGGGGGCTATGTTACCCTGGGTGTCCCAAACGGGTCAGATGCGCTCACAATGATCGGCAGGGCCTGGTTCTAGAGAGCAGCGGTTCGCCATGCCTGCTGTGGCAGCCAAAGAGAGTGTTGCCAGGGCGAGAACGACGGGAGTTTTCTATATAACGATAAACAAAACATGAATGCACAATGCAATTTCATGGATTGGGCGGTGTTAACTTATGGCGGGCGATTGCCTATATGGTTGGGTAGAGGAACTGAATAGCGACCAAGATTCACGTGGGCTAAGGAGACCACGCTAAAACACCTTCCCTGCACCGTGGCTAGGCCGTGAGGTCATGCCCTACGAAATAACGGACGCACTGCAGGAGAGGGGCCGGGGACGGGGACCCCATGCCATCCCAGATAATCCGTCGCAGAGCAGCGAAAGCTGCTGGAGGGCGTCTGCAGGTTGCTGACAGCAACGCTAGTAAAGCTGCACCTGGGTAGTTTGACTCTACGAGTCGACTGCAGACGAAGGGCCTGGCTCCAAACTGGAGATTATGCCGTTTTCCCTTCTCCCCTAAGGGGGAGGGAAGACCTTCTCCTCCTGGAGCACACAAGACGTTAGTTGCTTGAGGTTCAAACTCTGCGGCGCACGAAGTGCGACGCCCGAGCGAAGCTCGGTTCCTCCTGCCGGAGCGAAGCGGTGGCCACGCCGCAGGCGTGTCTGCCTGTACCAATGAAACCGAACGGTTTTATTTGAATCGCCCCCACGTCATGATTCATGTGTTTACAATACATGATACACATGATAATCTTGGTGTGTAAAAGATCGGGGGGCTGTTCATGAAGAACACTGCAAGTGCTGTAGGCTACATCCGTGTTAGCACCGACGAACAGGCAACCGAAGGTGTCTCCCTCGCCGCACAGGAAGAACGCATTCGGGCTTACTGCCTGGTGCATGGCCTTACGCTTTCCGCTATCTTCATGGATGAAGGCGTCTCAGCCGGTAAGGCACTCGCCGCCCGCCCGCAGGGCGCCCTGCTCCTGGCAGCGTTACAGGGCAAGCATAAGGCCGCCCACGTGGTAGCGGTGAAGCTCGACCGGTTGTTCCGCAACGCCAGCGACTGCCTTACCACGGTCGATGACTGGGACCACTGCGGCGTCGCTCTCCACCTGCTCGACCTGGGCGGTCAATCCGTCAACACCAAGACCGCCATGGGGCGCATGATGCTGGTCATGGCGGCGGGCTTTGCCGAAATGGAGCGTAACCTCATCCGTGAGCGCACCAGCATGGCTTTATCGCATAAGAAAGCCCGCCGTGAGGCATACGCCCCCACCCCGTTCGGCTTCGACCGCCAGGGCAAAGCCCTGATCCCTTGCCAGAGCGAAGCCGAAGCCGTAAGGCACATGGTAACGCTGCGCTCGGAGGGGCTGAGCTATGACCGCATCGCCGCCCGCCTGAACGAGGCACAGGTACCCACCAAACGTGGGGGCTTATGGCATGGCTGCACGGTCAGGTACATCCTGCTCAATACCCTGCACGAGGCCAGTTAGGCGACAACAAGATAACGAAAGGGCTTAGCCAGTAACGGCTAGGCCCTTCTCCTTTCAGCCCCCCGGGGGTGCTTTTTCTTGACAGGGGGTGGGGGTGCTTGTGTGGGACCCCGCCCGAAGTCGTTCAACCAAATTTTGTATGATCCCGTCATGCGTTAACTTGTCCTATGCTGCTGGCTATATGGTCTGGTGGAGGGGCTGTTACTGGTCCTCAGATGCGGCGATACCCTCACTTGCCAACTGCTTATCCAGCAGGATGCGTATAGCCTCATTACGGTCAGGCAGGTTCTTCTGTTGCCGCCGCCAGTCGTCGATCCGTTCGACCATTTCGGGGGTAAGTAGTAGCTGAATCCGCTTCCAATCCGTGCCCAACATGAACACCTCCACCCCCGAGTGTATCTGATGTGCATGATGATTGACAAGCACAATGGCTACATGTACCATATGACTATGATGTGTATCATATATTCCTTGCTCGCTCCTGCGCTTTACCCCGGTACAACCAGAAGGTTGCGATTCAGGTGTCAGTACTGTTAAGCCCACGGGCTTTTCGAGTTTCGAACGCAGCTTTCGGTCCTTCTGGTTGTGCCGAGGTGGGGCAGGGGTTACTTCGCAGCGATATGGAGGCAAATACATGCACTTTCGGCGGGACTCCTATGTCTACGTTGGCGTTGACCTGCACAAGAAGGCTCATGTGTCCGTCATGGTAGACAGTTATGGTGAGCAGATGGGCAAGGCCACCAAGTTCGATAACAGCCCCGCCGCCTTCCCCAAGTGGCTGGAGCAGGTCAAGAAGCGGGCCGGGGAGCGGGGGGTAATGTTCGGTCTGGAGGACTGCCACGGCCTGGGCCGTGCTCTGGCGAAGTTCCTCCTGGAGCAGGGCGAAATCGTGAAGTTCGTTAACGCCTACGCCACCAAGAAGGAGCGGGATTCGGTCAACAAGTCTGATGCGCTAGACGCTCTGGCGGTGGGGCGGGTGACTGCACAGCGGAATGTTACGCTGCCGGATGCTGATCTGGACCCGCTGCAGTTTGCCCTGATCTCTACCGTCAGCTTCCGTAAGGGGCTGGTGGAGGAAGTGATTCGGGTAAAGAACCGCCTCCATGCCATGCTGCTGCAGGCATGGCCGGACTACGAAGGGTTCTTCTCCGAACCGTTTGACAGTAAGACCGCCCTCGCCTTCTGGGAGACCTATCCCTCGGCCTACCGGTTGCGGGGGGTTACGCTGGAGGGGTTGACCACTTTCCTCCGTGAGCAGAGCCACTACGCCATGGGGGAGAAGAAGGCGGCGGTGATACTGGCAGCGTACGATGGCGCCGAACCTTCGCCCTTCCAGTACCAGCAGGAGACGCTGATCCGCTGTGCGGTGCAGGAGTTGCGCTGCCTCCGGCAGCAGTTGGCGGATGTAGGGGAGCAGCTGAGCCGGCTGGTGGAGCAGACCGACTACCGACTAACGCATATTGCCGGGGTGGAGGCGGTTACTGCAGCCGAGTTAATCGCCCTGGTGGGGGATGTTACCCGGTTCAAGAACGTGGACAAGTTCCTCGCCTATACGGGTATCGCCCCCGTAGTGCAAGGAACAGGTGAGAGCAAGACCATTTACCGGTCACAGTACGGGCGCCGGGAACTCCTCAGCTTCTTCTACCGGATCGCCTGTACGCAGCTTGTGGTCCACAAGAAGACAGGAACTCCTCGCAATCCCGAGGCAAAATCCTACTTTGACAGGCTGTTGGGGGATCAGGCATCCCTACCGAGTGAGAAGCGGGACCGTAAGACGCAGAAGAAGGCGCTCCTGTCCCTGATGCGGCAGCAGGCGAAGCGCTTCTACAAGCTGATGAAGCAGCAGAAGCAGGAAGCCGTAGCGAGTCGGGCGGGGGCTGTTACTGAGGCTACAGAAGCCCCTGAAGCTGCGTAGCAGGGCATAAGGAATGGGCGGTGAATCTTCTGAGTGAAGACCACCGCCCTCCCTGAAGGGGGGAGCTTCTTAACGGCAGGATACGTATAAGGGGAGCGTCTGGCAGCCTTGGACGCAGAACCTGTATGTCTATGTCGGCAACAACCCGGTCAACTATGTGGACCCGACCGGGCATGAACGAACGGTGTTCAAGCAGGCAGGGGATTTCTTCGAAGCCCTGTTTTCCAAGAGTACCCAGGACTTCATCAAAGGCACAATCGTCGAGACCATCACAGGGAAGCGGATTCCGGACTTTGTAAGTGAAAAGGCGATTGCAGAACTCAAGAATGTGAGTTACCAGTACCTTAGCAGGCAAATTCAAGGTTTGATGGATCATGCAAAGGGTCAAGGGAAGGAGTTCATGCTGGTCCTCCGCGAAGGGGCGAAGATCTCTCAATCCTTATGGGAAGCAATGCAAGAGGAAGGACGGTCACTCTGGGTACTCACTTCTGAGGGGCTGCGCCGAGCAACAGTCGTGGCAGGCAACGTCGTAGAAGGTCTGATGGTCGTGCCACAGTTCTTCTTGGATGAGTTCAAGAAGCAAGCCGGAGAGATGGAAGCGAGCGCTACGTGAGGTGGCTAGTTTGAAGATTGGCCTTCGTTTCAAGTCAGTAGACGACTGGAGTCGAGCCGAACGAGGCATTGAATTGGTAGAGATTCTTAGCTCATTTGGACTGCACATTACCAAGGCCGGTTCACATGAGCCACTCCAACGTGACTTCGCCGTAGAATTACTCCCCGAGCTATGGCACGGCCGGGGCTTGCCTGGACAGCATCAAACGTGTTTCTTCCTCTTCAAAGGGGACAGAACGCACCCATTCGCCGGAATCGTGGAGTGGTCAAAGGACTTGGGGCCAACACTGGAGGCATTTAACTTCTTGGCCTTATGGATCACTGTCAAGGCTTCGGTGAGTCCTGACCCACTCGTTGCCTTGGCAGATCGCCTCTTTGCATGGTCAAGGGGTGTCTACGGATTCGTATCCCTCAAGGAATTGTCGGTTCCGCCGGTTCGCCCAGATGGGGCCAAAAGGTATCTCCCTGGAGTCTATTGGGTCAACTACTTTGGGCGCCCGTATCTTGAAGATCCTGGGTTCACCCCACCGTTAGGTGCTGTTGAGATTCCCGGGGGCATCCGCTTCCGGGCGGCAGCGAGCCCCTCCGACTCGCTGTTAGCAGATCGGGAGTGGCGTAATCAGATCGTCACCTCCATTGGGCAGGGGTGGTATGGCGAAGGGCCTGTTGAGCAGTACAGGGCACCTAGGTTCGACTTCAGTGCGCTCCGTAGGCGATGAAGCATCAGTCATCCAGGCACTCGTCTTCTTCCTAAGAGCGATTCCCGAAGCACCCATACCTAAAGCAACGGGGACGTTCCCTCCTGGTGAGGCCGCACGTCCCCCGCTGTTTTCTGGTGAGCACCCTGAGGCGTCCGGACGGCAGCCGGCCTTTACGGGTGGCAGACGGTGGTAGACTGGCATGCCGAAGGGACGGCGCAGTCCCCCTGTTTCCCGGCGCCGCCCCTTCGGCTCTTTCATACAGACCACCGTCGGCCGGGCCCCGGCCCCGTCAAGGTCGGCTGCCTGCTCCGGGCTCATCTCGCACATGCTACAGCCCAAAGGGGGCTGCTGCCGTGACCTGCACCGCACCACGCCTTTTCCGCCACCGCAAGACCCACCAATACTGGCTCGCCGGTTGCATGCGCTGGACCTGCAACACCTGCATCCGCAAGGTGGCCAGGCGATTCCCGAAGAAAGGACGGGGACGTGCCAGAGTTGCACGTCCCCCGCTGTTTTCTGGTGAGTCCCCCGAGGCGTTCCCGGGGCAGCCGGCCTTTACGGGTAGCAGACGGTGGTAGACTGGCATGCCGAAGGGACGGCGCAGTTCCCCTGTTTCCCGGCGCCGCCCCTTCGGCCCTTTTATAAGGACCACCGTCGGCCGGGCACCGTCAAGGCTGGCTGTCTGCTCCGGGCTCTGTCCGCACATGCTACAGCCCAGAGGGGGCCACCCCCATGACCTGTACCGCACCACGCCTTTTCCGCCACCGCAAGACCCACCAATACTGGCTCGCGGGCTGCATGCGCTGGACCTGCAACACCTGCATCCGCAAGGTCGCGAGGCGCTGGCAGGCGGTCCTTCACTGGGGGGCCCAGCACGGGCCGGCCCCTATGTACTTCCTGACGCTGAAGCTGCGGGACCCGCTGCCGCTCTGGCGGGAAGCCGACCCGGAAGACCAGCCTGCGCACTACGAGCAGGCCGTCGCCGTCATGGAACGACTGACCCGGTCGCTCAGCCGCCTGGTCGAAGAGATCCGCAAGGAACACGGCCCCATGCAATACCTGGCCGTCGTTGAACTGACCACCGGCCGCCGGACACCAGGCCACCGACCCCACCTGCACGTGCTGGTGCGCGGCCCAGCCGGGGCGTGCGCCAAGTCATTTGCCAAGCTCTTCAGCGGACCAGGATCTATCCAAATCAGGCCTGATCGGTTGCGCAGAACTTGGACACCCGACCAAACCTCAATAGCCTCCTTTGGCTTATTAATGCCTCGGAGCAATAGCTCTCTTCGTTGCTCACTTCCTTTTCGTGCCAATTCGCTTTCAAGTTCCTGAACCCTCTGGTCGAACTGGAACTGGAGCAGTTCTTGACCGTACTTGTGCTGTTGCTGCAGTTTGTCCAGTTCTCGTCGCCAAGCAATATCATCGCGCTTCCGCTGGTTGCGGTATCCAACCCAAGAACTGATGACTCCGAAAATAAGTCCGATGGCGCCGGAAATGATCTAGTTTAGCAATAGTGGCCAATCAGGTGTTGGCATCACGACATCCCCTTTGGTGAAAACCGATAATCCTACTGAGTAAAACGTTAATCTCAAAAGATTTGTTCGCGGCTTGGTCTGGAAGGCGTCCCACGTCGAAAGCTGACCGTAGCCCCCTTTGCGAACAAATGCCTATGGAAACATTGCTATCAATCAGCGTGTCAACTTCACCCAGCACGCAGGCCTCCACGACCTCGCACACATCGCCTTCGCGCGCACCGGGAATCTCTACGAACAGGCGGAACGGAATGAAGAGCGTGCAATGACGCAGGTCGCCGCACACCATGCGCACCCGCCGGCGCCCGTCCCTGGACAGGTGCGACTCACCCGCCCGGGTCTTGAAGGGTATGTTCTTCACGACCCGACCGACCACGATCACCTTCCCCGGAATCGCCTCGCACCGCTCGATCTCCACCCGCTTGGTCGGTTCGTCGATCTCCACCGCCGGCGTCGGGAATGTGACCTCAATGTCCTCCAGGGTCTGGCCCGAGTCTTCGCCCACCAGCACCGGCAGCACAGCGTCAGGCATGAATCGTCGTCCTCCTTGCGAAGTGGCTACTGCCAGCCTATGCCGAACGACCCAATTTGACATAACATCTTAACCGGAGTCCCAAATCTACGGCCTATTTCGCGCACTGCTCGCAGGAGTTTCGTCATCTTTCGCGGAAAGTAAGCCTATCACGGGCAGATATCACGGGAACCTTCCGAACATTTGAGGAGGATGCTTGTGAAGCATTCAGACGTTGGCCCGGGCTTGCTCGACGACAACGTGCAGAAGAATATTGCCAGCCTTGAACACGCACGCGAACGCATTGCCCGCATTGCGGACGGCGCCCGCAAACCATATGCGATCATCTCGGAACGAATCGACGCCATTCGACAGCGCATCGAGACCGATCGGGCAGGGCGCAAGGACCTACAGGCGGCAATTCAGGCCTGCACGGACCAAATTTCCCGCCTCGCGGCTGCGGGCGCCAGCCCGGGCGACCTGGTCGCTGCTGCCGCAGTCCTGGCCGAGCACAAGGCACGGCTTGCAGCAGGCGAGCAGATCGAGCAGTTTCTGCTCGGTGCTCTGGCGCCCATGGAGACGGGCCTGGAACAACTCGCCGAACTGGCCGACAGCAGCGACGACCTGGCAGCCGAAGTCGCTGTCTCCATCGATTTCCTGGCGGCTAACTTCCGGGAACTGGGTTCCTGGGTCGAAAGCGCACAGCAAAGCCGGGCGCTCGGCCTACACATCATCCGGGCGCAGGAAGAGGAACGGCGCCGGCTGGCCCGCGAAATTCACGATGGCCCCACCCAGTTGCTCAACAGCGTCGTGCTCCGCATCGACGTCTGCCAGCGCTTCTTTGACTCCGACCTGCAGCGGCTCAAAGATGAGCTTCAGCAGCTGAAGGAGCTCGTCCGCCTCAGTCTGCAGGACGTGCGCAAGATCATCTTCGACTTGCGGCCCATGGCGCTTGACGACCTGGGCGTGGTGCCGGCCCTGCGCACATTCCTTAAGGACTATCAGGCCCGGACGGGCATTGAGACCGACTTCTCGGTCTTCGGCAACGACCGGCGCTATGATCCGGCTTTCGAAATCGCCATCTTCCGCATCGTCCAGGAAGGGCTGACCAACGTGTACAAGCACGCCGGGGCCGCCCGGGTCTGGGTGAAGGTGGAGACGGCCGGCGGCCGGGAGATCAAGGTACAGGTGAAGGACGACGGCGCCGGGTTTGACCCGGCAGAAGTGAGGCCGGGCGTCGCCGGGTCAAAGTTCGGTCTTGTGGCCATGCGGGAGCGGGTGGAGCTGCTTGGCGGCTCCATGGAGATTCAGAGCGCTCCGGGAATGGGCACCAAGCTGAACTTTAACTTCCCGCTGCCGCAGTAGACAGGAGGGTACAAGGATTGGCAATGCCGGAGGTTCGCATCATCATCGCAGATGACCACACGCTGTTTCGTCAGGGGCTGAAACAGGTCCTCGAACTAGAAAAGGACTTTCGCGTCGTGGCGGAAGTGGGTAGCGGCGAGGAGGCGTTTGCGCAGTGTCAGGCCCTCTCCCCGGATGTGGCGGTGCTTGACGTCTCCATGCCGGACGGCGGTCTTGAGACCTGCGCCCGCATCAAGCAGAGCATGCCCCGCATCGGCGTGGTAATTTTGACGATGCACGAGGACCAGGAGTACCTGATGCGCGCACTCAAGTATGGCGCCA
Source organism: Symbiobacteriaceae bacterium (assembly GCA_029239785.1). Classification (GTDB taxonomy): domain Bacteria; phylum Bacillota; class Sulfobacillia; order Symbiobacteriales; family Symbiobacteriaceae; genus JARBUG01. The sequence continues at coordinate 10,434 of JARBUG010000174.1, forward strand.
ACAGCTACCTCGTGAAGGATGTCGACTCGGCCAACCTGGCTGAAGCGATTCGGGCCGCGAAGGACGGGCGCCCGTACCTGCACCCGAAGCTGGCAGGACTGGCCCTCATGCAGGTGGCCCGAGGCCAGGAGACCCGCACCCGCAGTGCCGGCGACCCGGGCCTGACCGAGCGGGAGCTGGAAGTGCTCCGCCTGGTCGGCCAGGGGGCGTCCAACCGCGACATCGCAGCGTCGCTCTTCATTAGTGAAAAAACCGCCAAGAACCATCTGACGCATATTTTTGAGAAGCTCGGCGTCTCTGACCGAACCCAGGCGGCCCTGTATGCCGTGCGGGCCGGGTTGGTCAAATTGGACAAGCACCAGGACTAATTGGCCTATTGCCAGCCCGTGAAGCCGCCCTTATACTGGAAACCGTAACTTCATAGTGAACCACTCAGGTGCTTTCGTCTCCCCAAGCAGGGGGCGGAAGGTAAAAGGGAAGCCGGTGTAAGTCCGGCACGGTCCCGCCACTGTAATCGGGTAGCCAACTCCCCACTTAGCGTCACTGGCGTTTGACACGCCGGGAAGACCGAGGGAGCCAGGCGATGACCCGAAAGTCAGGAAACCTGCCTGTATGGTATGTACTCAACCTTCGGAAGAAAGGGGGAGACGTTCATGCATGGCGCGTTCCATGCGAACTATATCCAACTCCTAACCCCCGGCTGAGTCAGCCGGGGGTATCTGTTTTTCTGACAGCCCCGGCGTGATGACTCACCGAATATTTAGGAGGAACCAAACCTATGTTTCGTCGTATGGCGTTCCCGCTGATTGCCCTGCTGCTCCTGCTCTCCGTCGTCGCCGGCTGCGGCGGTGCTGCCCCGAAAGAGACGGCCCCAACCCAGCCCGCCACCGCACAGAAGCCGGCCCCTGCCGCGGCGACCGGCAAGCAGACCACCTATCCCGTCACCGTCAAAGATGACCTCGGCCGCGACGTGACGATCCCTGCCGAACCGAAGCGCATCGTCTCCGTCGCTCCGTCCAACACCGAACTGCTCTTCGCCCTCGGTAAGGGCAGCGTCCTGGTCGGCCGCTCCGACTTCGACGACTACCCCGCCGAAGTGGCCAGCATTCCGTCCATTGGCGGCTGGATGCCGCCCAACTTTGAGAAGATTGTCGCCGCCAAGCCGGACCTGATGCTCCTGGTCGGTGGGTCTGACGATGCCCGCAAAAAGTTGGTCGAGGAGTATAAGCTGAACGTCTTTGTCCTCGACCCGCAGACGTTTGACCAGGCCTACGACGGCATCAAGCGGCTCGGTGTGGCAATCAACGCCCAGGAGGCGGCCGAGAAGGTCGTCGCCGATATGCAGGCCGCCGTCAAGGAAGTGACCGACAAGGTCGCCAAGGCTACAGCCAAGCCCAAGGTCTACTACGAAGTCTGGGATGAGCCCCTGATGACCGTAGGCGCCGGCACCTATATTGATGACATGATCCGCATCGCCGGCGGCATCAACGTGGCCGCTGACACCAAGGGCTGGGCGACCGTCAATGCCGAACTGATCGCCAAGGCGAACCCCGACATCATCATCGCCTCCAGCGCGGATATCGAAGGGAAAATCAAGGCCCGTCCGACCTGGGCCGAGTTCAAGGCGGTCAAGGATGGCAAGGTGGTGGTCGTCGCCGATGCCAACCACGTCTCCCGCCCCGGGCCCCGGCTGGTGCTGGGCCTGCAGTTCTTCGCCAAGACAATCCATCCCGAACTCTTCAAGTAAGCTGAGGTGACCGGTATGCGGGCCGCCCGGGGGCGCCGAGTGATTCTGATCTCTGCCATTCTCCTGCTCGTCACCCTCGTGCTCGCCGCCGGTGTGGGTGCGGTGCCTATTGCGCCAAGTGAAGCGGTGCGCATCCTGTTCTCACGGGTCCCGGGTCTGCACCTGACCCCAACCTGGGACGAAATGAACGCCGTCATCTTCTGGCAGATTCGCCTGCCCCGGGTGGTGATGGGCGCCCTGGTGGGCATGGCGCTCTCCCTGGCCGGCGGAGCGTATCAGGGCCTCTTCAAGAACCCCCTGGCCGACCCCAGCATGCTGGGCGTCTCGTCCGGGGCCGCCCTGGGCGGGGCCGTCGCCATCGCATTCCTCGGCCACTGGCAGATCAAGGGCGTCGGGACGCTGCCTCTTTTCGCCTTTCTGGGCGGCATCGCGGCCGTCACGCTGGTCTACCGGCTGGCTGCCGTGGGGCGCCGGGTGCCGGTCGTTGGCCTGCTGCTGGCCGGGGTAGCGGTTGGATCGTTCAGCATCTCGCTCGTTTCACTGATTCTTTACATGACCAACCAGCAGGCCCGCGACGCCATCGTCTTCTGGATGATGGGTGGCCTGGGCGGCGCCAACTGGGAGAAGGTGGCCTGGCTGCTGCCTTACCTCACGCTCGGCATCGGTACGCTGCTCCTCTATGGACGGGAGCTGAACGCACTGCTGCTCGGCGAAGAGTCGGCGCTCCACCTGGGTGTTGACGTGGAGTATCTGAAAAAGATGATCCTGGTGGCTGGCACGCTGCTGACAGCGGCCTCGGTCGCCTTTGCCGGAACGATTGGCTTCGTGGGGCTGGTGGTGCCCCACCTTGTCCGGTTTCTCGTCGGCCCAGACCACCGCTACCTGCTTCCGGCCGCGGGCGTGGTGGGCGCCATCGTGGTGGTGGGGGCCGATACCCTCGCCCGGTCGTTGGTGGCCACCGAAATACCCGTGGGGCTGGTCATGGCAATTCTGGGCGGCCCGTTCTTCCTCTGGCTGCTGCGCCGCAAACTGAAACCTGCCGATGCGTAAGGGGGCGTTGCCGTGTATCTGAACGTAGGAAACTTGCGCTGCGGTTACGGCGCCCGCATGGTCCTGGACGGGTTCTCCCTGTCGCTGCGCAAGGGCGAGTTTCTGGCCGTGGTGGGCCCCAACGGGTGCGGCAAGTCGACGCTGGTCAAGGCGATCAGCCGGGCGCTGCGGCCCGCCGCCGGCACGGTTTCGCTGGCCGGCCGCGACATTTGGCGCATGAAGCCCCGGGAGCTGGCCCGTCAGGTGGCGGTCGTCGCTCAGGAGACTGGGGTGGAGTTCGACTTTACCGTGGAAGAACTGGTCGCCATGGGGCGGCTGCCCTACCTGTCCCGGTTTCGCCGGGAGACCGAAGCCGACGACCTGGCCGTGCGGCGGGCGCTGGAAGCGACCAACACGCTCGGGCTGGCCGACCGTCTCGTAACTGGCCTGTCGGGCGGCGAGCGGCAGCGGGTGATGGTCGCCCGGGCCCTGGCCCAGGAGCCGGAGCTGCTCATTTTAGATGAGCCGACGGCGCACCTGGACATCGCCCACCAGGTCGAACTGCTCGACCTGACCCGGCGGCTCAATCGGGAACGGGGGCTCACCGTCATCGCGGTGCTGCACGATTTGAACCTCGCCGCCCAGTATGCCGGCAGCATGCTCATGTTGAAGGATGGGCGCCGCTTCGCCGAAGGGAGCCCCGTCCAGGTGGTGACCGAGGCCAACGTGGCCGCCGTCTATGGCAGCCGTGTCCGGGTATCCAGCCATCCCGAAGAGGGGAGCCCCCATGTGATTCTGCTCTCTGGGGAACGCTGCCGCGACGAACGGGCCTGCTGACAAGGTTCCACGTGGAAAAATGTGGGAGGAACAAAACGGGGCTGCGGACCTGGTCAAGCAGATGCTGACCAGGCACGCAGCCCCGTTTTGTTCTGCTCGCTGCCGGTGTCACTAATACGTTCCGCCAGCCGTGAACGGGCCCGCTCCCTTCAGGTAGGCGTCAAAGAACGCAACGGAGACTTTGTTAATCGTCCGGAGACAGTAGTCTGTGTCAGCCTTTGCGCCAAATCCGTTCAACACCCGTGTAAGAGCCGGGCTGGAAAGTGCCAGATCGGTCAGCGTGAAGTGCCCCACACCGCGGATGTGGACATTGAACGCAGCTGCCGAGGTACCTGAGAGCAGTTCGTGGTTTCGAGCGTACTGCGGCCATTCCGCCAGGTGGCTCCACGCGCTGTCCGAGTACACGTTGAGCACGGGGACACCGTATTCCTCGTCCGTGAAGACGAACTGGCCGTTCTCCACACCCACGATGTCGTACATGAAGGGCGATTCCAGCGCAATCACCGCGTCGACATCATCTCTGACCCGGCCCATGGCCAGGGCGGCCGACCCGCCGGTCGAATGCCCCATGACGCCGATCTTGGCCGGATCTATCCGTTGATAAACCGGATCCGGCTGCGGGTCTTTCGCTTCAGCGAGGAGATGGTCGATCACAAAACTGATATCGCCGGTACGGATTTTCATCCAGGTCTGGTAATACTCGTAGCTCTGTTGTTTGGCGGACTTTGCATCCTCGGCCTGCAGATCCTTCATGTAGCCCATATCAATCCTGACCGTATGCCCATCCTGATCGGTGGTGGACAAAGCGTGGTAGGTATGGTCGATCGAAGCGACCACGTAGCCGTGGCTGGCAAGTTCGCGATAGAGCGACTCGTTGCTGTTTCGGCGACTGATGCCCCCGTGTGAAAAGACGACCAGCGGATACTTACCGCTTGCATTTTCCGGATACCAGAACCCGACATTCAGTTTTCGGTGTTCACCCGTATCGGTGTATGTTTCAACACGATTGGTATCCACATATGTATAGGATGCGGTTCCAACCTGATACTCGCCCGTCACCGCCAGCGTCTCGTACTGCGGGAAGATGATCGCCGGCAGGGTGAACACGAAAATCAGGACGGTCATGCCGACGGCGCGGCGCACGATACGCCCCGCCGTGAACGCCCGCGTCTCCTCCCGCTGGCGCAGCAGGCGGAACGCTCCCATGCCGGCGAGCATCAGCAGCAGGGCGGCCAGCGACCAGTAGCGCAGGCTCCACTCGATCACGCCAAGACCGGCCAGCAGCGCAAAACCCGCAGCGGCTGCCACCCGGGTGCTGCTCACCATGCGTCTCTGGTAAGATCGTGTGCGCCAGCAAAAGGCGGCCAAAGCCACTTCGATGAGAACTGCTGCGACAAAGAGAAGCGTGCCCAACCACTCAGTCCCCCTTTGCACCCAACCTAGCACATAACATCATTCATCTCCATAAAGTTGTCACAACATGATCACAACGTTACGCCGAATGGCGCCTCGGCGGCGTTCACGCGGCGAAAGCACCACATCTCCGATCGGCGAACGGTCTATGCATGCATCAAACGGCGGCTGTTCCCGCTCGCTCTGGGTCATGGTCCGCTCCATGCGCAGGTGCATGAACTTCACGCAGAAGGGGCGATGGTCGGCGCCATCGTCCGGGGGCCGCGGCCGCCTGTGGGCGGCTCTTTGCGCGCTTTATGTCCGTCGCTTCCCGGAATCTCGTAGGACCTGAGGCTCAACTTCGCGGGACCGGCCCGGCACGTGGGTCCCGCGACACCGGGCCGCAGGTCACAGTTTCCGGTGCTTCCAGATTGAGCCTGCAGCCCGATGTGCCGCCGCCTCCGCCATAGTAGGATGAGATCAAGCGATACGGGCGGCGCACCGAAAAACGAACCACGGTGAGCCGGCAGCCCAGAGTCCGCCTGACGCTTCACCCCCCGGAAGCGAAAGGGCCGAACCGGAACTCGCACGCTGCAGCCCGAACGCCCAATCACAAGGAGGATGCCACCATGACGAAGCTGTACGTGAAGGTCCGGAATCTCCTGAACCGTGAAGAGGGCCAGGGCATGGTCGAATATGCGATGATCATCGGTCTCGTGGCCATCGGCGTTCTGACCCTTCTCTCCCTGATGGGCACCCAGATCGGCGACATCTTCCGGCAGATCACCCAGACCCTGACCGACGCCGCCCCCGTTCAGTAAGAGGATGCTCGCCGCCGCTCTCCGCAGGTTGGGCAGCGAAGAGGCCGGCCAGGGACTGGTAGAGTACCTCATGGTCATCGTCCTGGTCGTAATTGGACTCTTCACCGTCCTGGATCTCCTGTCGGAGACGCTTGCAGGTTTCCTGAACCAAGCAGCCGTAGCCTTACAGACCGCGGGTGGTCGGTAGACCGATCCGCCGGAGCCG